>CBDUWP010000023.1:0-18095 GCA_965370955.1 uncultured bacterium
GAAATAATTATGGCTGAAGAAAAAGTCATGAATCGTTGGCTGGTTGTTGTTGGCGGTATTTTAATCCAACTTTGTCTCGGTGCTATCTACGCTTGGTCAGTTTTCACCCCTTCTCTTAAAGACGTTGGCTGGACGAAAATTCAAACACAATATGTATTTTCAGCAGGCTTGGTTTCGTTCGCTGTCGTCATGATATTAGCCGGCCGTTTAATGCCTAAAATTGGCCCTAGAAAATTAACATTCGCAGGAGCCGTTGTGTTGGGCTTAGGTTATTTGCTTGGCGGTCTTGTCGGCGGAACCAGCGTGACATCACTAATACTTTTTGTCGGTGTAATCGGCGGAGCTGGTATTGGCTTAGCCTATGTGGTACCGATTGCCGTTGGCATGAGATGGTTTCCTGATAAGAAGGGACTGATCACAGGCTTGGCAGTTGCCGGTTTTGGTTTTGGCGCAATGTTATGGGTCAAGCTTGCCGGTGCATGGGGACATTTAATAGAAACATACGGCCTTAGCCAAACATTTTCAATTTACGGCGTAATCTTTTTCCTGCTCGTTGTTATTGGCGGCATTTGGATGAAATATCCACCAGAGGGTTGGACACCTAAGGGTTGGACTGCTCCAAAAGCCAAAGCAGGCCAGATATCTGACGGCGTAAATCTTCTCGCCGGCCAGATGCTTTCTAAAATCCAATATTACCTTATCTTCATCACCTTTGTTTTCAGTGCCGGAGCCGGCCTGATGACTATTGGTTTGATGAAGCTGTATCCCACAGAAGCTCTTAAAGGAGCAGGCATGGATGCAGTCGCAGCCAGTGCTGTTGCAGGCACGGCGATGGCAGTCTTTTTCTCGCTAGCCAATGGCTTTGGCCGAATCATTTGGGGTATGTTATCTGACAAACTTGGCCGCAAAACATCTGTAATAATCATGGCTGTTTCTCAGGGCATTTTCATGATAGCTTTTACTCACATGGCTTCAAATACATATCTGCTTTATCTGGGAGCCACATTGATTGGCTTTAATTTCGGCGGCAATTTCGCACTATTTCCAACCATGACAGCTGACACCTTTGGAGCTAAGAACATTGCACAGCTTTATCCATTGGTCTTTTTAGCTTATGGTTTCGGCGGCATCGGCGGGCCTATTCTCGGCGGCCATCTCGGTGACATGGGCAACTTCCCTCTGGCATTTACTATTTGCGGCGTGCTTTGTTTAGTTGCCGGCGGTTTGACTATGGCTGTTAGGCCAATCAAAATAGAAACAGATGCGAAGTAGTAACGGTGGTACGTTTAACGTATTTATCAAGGCTCGAGCGATTTTGCTTGGGCCTTTTTTTTAATGTTAGATATTGTGAATCGTAAAAACGCTTTTTTTGAGCTGTTCTATTGTTTGATCGACAGCGTCATCGACAATCACTTTTTGCTGATCATCAATAACAATCGCCCGATCTCGCAAACCGCCGAGCCAATCGGTGGTTTCCAGCATCACCCCTCCCATTCCGATACTCAGGTCGATTGGGTCTTGAGCATTTGACAAAGTCGCCCAAGCCAGAGTCCAAGCTCTAACAGTATTTTCGACATGATAGCCGCCGCCGCCAGTCATCAAAATTGGCTTATTGAGGCTTTGCAAAATTTTAATGATCTCGACATAGCTATTATTGGTTAATTGCAAATTCGCCAATGGGTCGCCAGCTAAAGCGTCTGCTCCCAATTCAAAAACAATCACATCCGGCTGATAAAATTCTGCGATAGACGGCAAAATTTCGGTGAAGCCCTTCATATAGGCTTCGTCATAGGTTCCGGCGATCATCGGAAAATTGACGCAATAGCCAACTCCGCTACCGGCGCCGATTTCGTCGACAAATCCCGAATGAGGAAACAAAGTTTTAGCTTCCTGATGAAACGAAACAGTCATAACATCGCTGCGATTATAAAATTGGTTTTGCACTCCATCGCTATGATGAACATCGACATCGAGATATAAAATTCTCTTGCCCTTTTGAGCTAGCATTTCGCACACGATTGCAACATCATTGATATAGCAAAAACCTGCCGCTTTTTCAGGCCCTGCATGATGAAAACCTCCAGAGGGATTAAAGGCATAATCCGCTTTGCCATCGAGAATAAGCTCTGCCGCAGTCAAGGTAGCCCCAGCCGCTAAGGCCGGATAATCAAACATGTCACTAAACACAGGGCAATCGCCTGTGCCAAATCCCATTTGAATTGCGTCTGCGTCAAAATCCCCCGAAGCCGTTTTCAAAAGACAATCGAGATAATCACTGGTATGAAAAGTTTCTAGCTGCTCTTTTGTTGCGGGACAAGGAGAAACCTGTAAAATGTCGGCACCTGCCGAAAGCCCCATTGAGACAGCCGCCTTATGAACCTTGCCTGCCCTGCTCGTATCGAAAGGACAATCTGCCGGATAGTGTAATTGTTCCAGCTGGTCATTATGTAAAAATGCGGAAACTTTTTCAGCCAAAACAGCTCCTATTGATTTTCCTTGATAAGATCATATTTAATGCTGTAAACATCGCCATCAAATTCGGTGCTAATGTTATAGCCGGAATTATAAAACACTGCCAGCATTGGTTTATTTCTCGAGAGCACCTTTGCATAAAATCGTTTGACGCCGCGTTTTTCAGCAATTTCCGTCAGATAGTTCAATAGAAAAGAGCCCATGCCTTTTTTCTGCCATTCATCTTGCACAACAAAAGCAACTTCTGCTGAATTGGTTTTTGGATCCAGAAAATATTGTGCTATAGCCACAATTTCATCACCGGAAACACTCGGCACAACTCCAACGATCGCAAGATCATTATTATAATCAATATTCGTCAGCTGCTGCACATCTTTATGCGGAAACGCCATTGTATGGGTCATATATCTGCTTTCGACACTCCTTGCACTAAGCGAATATAGCATTTCAGCCAGAGCATTTTCATCGGTCGGCTTAACCGGCCTAAAAAAGATTTCCGTACTGTCACGCAACGTATCATAGCGTTCGAGTTCTTCTGGATAGCTATGAGTTTCTGCATCAAGTTCGATTTGGTCTTCGTAGATATATTTATGTTTTTTAGCTGTTTGAATCAGTTCATTTCTAAATTTTGGATGGGCGATATTTATGAGAGCCAGCACTCTGTTACGAATGCTTTTTCCATGCAGGTAAGCAATTCCATATTCGGTGACAACATAGTGTACATCGCCTCTGGTAGTGACGACCCCTGCTCCTTCTGTAAGATGCGGTACAATTCTGCTGACGGTTCCGTCTTTAGCTGTAGCCGGCATTGCGATGATAGCTTTACCGCCTCTGCTTTTAGCCGCGCCCCTCATAAAATCAACTTGCCCTCCGATCCCGCTATAAAAATCGTAGCCAAGTGAGTCAGCACAAACTTGCCCCGTCAAATCAACTTCGAGTCCCACATTGATTCCGACCATTTTTTCATGTTGACTGATAATTGTCGGATCGTTTACATATTCTGTCGGATGAAATTCAAAGAACGGATTGTTATCGATATAGTCATATAGCTCTCGAGACCCCATACAGAAACTCGCCACGATTTTGCCTCTGTTTATGGTCTTTTTGGAACAGGTTATCGTCCCGCATTCGATCAGGTCGATGATCCAATCGCTGAACATTTCTGTATGCACACCGAGATTTTTTTTATTTTTAAGTGATTTAGCCAAAGCCTGCGGAATTCTGCCAATGCCGCATTCGATAGTGCTGCCATCTTCGACAAGCCTTGCAATATTTTGTCCAATCCTCATCAAAATTTCATCTGGCTCTTCTGCGATCGGCTCGATAATATCTTCATCAAATGGGACCATCATTTCGATATTGTTGACATGTATAAAACTGTCGCCAAAGGTTCTCGGCATATTTTTATTGACCTGTGCTATGGTATATCTGGCGTTGGCTACTGCCGACTTCACAATATCGACCGACACTCCTAAGCTGCAAAGCCCATTCACATCTGGCGGCGAAACAGTTATCAGTGCCACATCGATAGGCGTTCTGCCGGTCTCGAATTCATGCGGTATTTCCGACAAAAAAATTGGCGTATAATCAGCGAGACCAGATTGCACCATTTCTCGCACATTTTCTGCAATAAAGAAGCTATTCATCTTGAACTTATTTCTATACTTTGAATCGGTATAGGGCGCATCGCCAAGTGTCAGCATATGAATAATGCTAACATCAAAAATATTCGCCGAATTTCTCACCATCTCTTTGACCAGATGCTGCGGCTGTCCGCAACCTGTTCCGATGAAGATGCTGTTTCCCGGCTTAATCAACTTAACAGCCAGAGCCGCTTTGCCGATTTTATCGCTATATTTTTCTTTCCAGTCAAAATTTTGCATAGTCAACATAGTCACCTCTTAAACCTTTTCCACTTAAACCTTTTCGACACTCATTCTGGCATCGACAGCAATAGGCGTAGTCCCTTCTGGTCCGACCAAATAGGGATTGATATCCATTTCTTGAATCTGAGGAAACTCCGTGACGAGCTGACTCAGTCGTTGGAGTCCTTCTGCAATTGCTCCGATATCCATCGCCTCTTCGCCTCTAACGCCCTGCAGCATTTTATATGTTTTGGTATTGATAAGCATTTGTTGGGCTTCGATAGCTGTCAAGGGAGCCAGATAAAACGACACATCTTTTAGCACTTCGACCATAATCCCGCCCATTCCAAACATCATAAGCGGCCCAAAATGCGGATCTCGATGCATACCAAGAATAACTTCCTTGCCGCCTGCGCACATTTGCTGCACCAACACGCCGAGTATATCCGCATTCGGCATTTTTTTAGGCACCCGATACATCATCAAATCGAAAGCGTCCCTGACATCTTTTTCGCTTCTTAGCCCGACTTTCACACCTCCGACATCTGATTTATGTAAAATGTCCGGCGACCATATTTTCAATACGACAGGGAATCCCAATTGTGACGCAATTGCCGCTGCTTGATCTGGTGACGTTGCAAGAGCGCCTTTTGGCGTAACAAAACCATAGGCCTCGAGAATTTCTTTAGAATCAGCTTCGCCGATTTCCCTAAGATTTTTTCTTGTATATCTTTCAATAATATTTTCAACTTTTCTTCTATTGACAGGGAAAAGTTTGACTACTCGTTTAGGCCTGTTTCGCCATTTAGCATAATTAACCATCATCTTAGCGGTTAAAACTGCCGACTCTGGCGAATCATATTGCGGCACAGCTCCATCTCGTAAAATCCTGATAGCTTTAGCAACTTTGTCCGCTCCCAAGAAACATCCTAGAATCGGTTTTTCAGATTTTCCATTTGAGGCTTTGACGACAGCCTGTGCTGTTTTTTCTGTTTCTGTCATTGCCTGCGGTGTCAGCAAAACGATAACGAGGTCGACATTAGGATCATCGATCACGATATCTATTGCATCTTCATAGCGGTCGGATAACGCGTCCCCTAAAACATCGATAGGATTATAGAAATTCGCTGCTGCCGGCAAAACTTTTTTTAGTTTTTCAACAGTTTCATCAGCGAGCTTAGCGAATTCCAAGCCCTGCATTTCGATAGCGTCAGCCGCCATAATTCCCGGTCCTCCGGCGTTGGTGACAACTGCTACTTTGGGCCCTTTCGGTAATGGCTGATAGGCGAATGCCTGAGCAAAATCGAACTGCGATTTAATGGAGTGACATCTTACGATGCCGGCTCTTTCGAAGACACATTCATAAGCCACATCGCTTCCTGCGAGGCTTCCCGTGTGTGATGACGCTGCTTTAGCGCCAGCTCCGGTTGAGCCTGATTTCATCAAAAGAATTGGTTTTTCGTGAGAGATTCTTTCGACTTGGCTAACGAAAACGTTTCCGTCTCCGATATTTTCCAGATATCCGGCAATAACTTTAGTTTTACTATCTTTCGCTAGAGCATTTATAATATCAAGTTCATCGACATCAGCTTTGTTGCCGATACTGACCAAATTGCTAAATCCGATACCATTGGCGTTAGCCATATCCAAAATAGCCGCCAAAAGCGCCCCCGATTGGGATATATAACCAATATTTCCGAGCTTTGGCAGATCTCCGCCGAAACTGGCATTAAGTTTACAAGCTGGCGATATCAATCCCAGACAGTTTGGGCCGATAACTCTGATGTTATTTTGCCTTGCGATTTGAACTAATTTTTCCTCTAGCTTTCTGCCCTCATCGCCAATTTCCTTAAACCCAGCCGTGATAACAATCACCGTTTTGATACCGAGTTTAGCACATTGGGTCATTATGTCAGCCACGAATTTAGCCGGCACAATAATAATGACCAGTTCCGGCGCAACAGCAATAGCCTCAAGATTTTTGTAGCACTTTAGGCCTTCAATTTCGTCAGCTTTATGATTAACCGGATAGATATCACCCTCGTACCCCCCTTTTATCATACTTTTAAGAATCTCATAGCCGACTTTGCCCTTTTTCCCAGAGGCTCCGACAATAGCCACAGACTTCGGATTAAAAAATGTTTCGAGACTCATTGTTACCTTTCCACGATTGGCTGATTTGGCAAGCCGCCCCAGCCTTTTCAAATATAATAATTGCTTTCTCTAAGACGTCAAATATCGCCTCTTTTGAAAACGCTTCATTCTATGACAACTGTAGGCAAATGCAAAACTTTTTGTTATAATATCTATCGGAATTCGTGAATACTCTATTAATTCTTAAAAAAAATAAATGGCCAAAAAATTCGTGATACACCAACACAGCCGCACCGGAAAAGCTAACCACTTGGATTTAATGCTCGAGACCGATAAAAAGCTTGAAACCTATCGTCTCAACAGCCAAATAAGCCAGTTACAACATTGTAAAACCCCCGCAGAACGAATATCCGACCATGATCCAAAATTCCTCACTTATCAAGGCCCGGTCAACAACAATACTGGTTTCGTTAAACTTCTCGATCAGGGTAATTATGAGGTTCTTTGTCGAGAAGAAAATAAAATTCGTCTATCGCTATCAGGCGAAATAATTTTCGGCATTTTTGAGTTTTGCCAATCTTCCAGCAGCCAGTGGTTTTTCAGTAAAATTTAGTATTATTTTACATTTGTCTCATTTCAGCGATATCAGGCTCGACATGCACGATAACATTCACAGGCACAGTCAAATTTTGATGGATATCCTCTTCGATTTTTTCAGCTATTTCATGTCCTGTCATGATATTCAGCGCCGGGTCGACTAAGATATGCAGATCAACAAAAAGCTCTCTTCCGACAATTCTCGTCCTGAGCTTATGCCATTGCTTAACATCTGTATTATCGCTAACAATTTTTTGTATTTTTTTCAAGGTTTGAGCATCTGCTGACGATTCGGCAAATTCTCTAAAGCATTTCCCCAGCACTTTCGCCCCAGCCGCGATAACCATTAAACCAACGCCGATAGCCGCGAATTGGTCACCATATTCGAATCCAAATTTCAGAGCCATATAGCCGATTAAAACAGCCACTGAGCTGAATGCATCGCTGCGATGATGCCAAGCATTTGCGTATAGAGCCGAGCTTTTGATTTCTTTAGCGACTTTTTTTGTAATCCGATACAACCATTCTTTCAGGATCACCGAGCTTATCGCAACTATTGAGGCGGCGACACTAAAGGCCACTTTCTGTCCCTTTGCAATCGACATGATTGCGTAATATACCATCAAGGCACCAACAGTACACAAAATGAGCGACACGAAAAAAGCTGAAAACGTTTCCATTCTGCCGTGGCCATAGGGATGTTTTTCGTCTGGCTCTTTCAAAGACAAGTGGGTTCCGAATAGTACTGCTAAATCGGTAACGATATCAGATAGGCTGTGGATCCCGTCAGCCGCCAGTGCCGGCGAACCTGCGAGCAAACCAACCGACATTTTAATAACAGCCAAAACAACATTGACAATAATGCCAAGAAATGTAACTGCCTTAATCCTTTTTTGAGACTCTTGTAATTTGAACCTATCCATTGGCACAAATCCTGCAAAAAAAAAATCGTACTATCAATTCTAACTTCAAATGTTTTTTTAGTTTAGAATTTTAGCCTGTATTTTTAGCACTATTTCAGCATAAGCTTTGGCGGCGGCCTTGTCGTCCGCTTCGATAATCATTCTCATAACAGGCTCTGTATTACTGGTTCTAAGATGCAGCCATCCATCGTCAAAATCGAATCGGCAGCCATCGGTCAGATCGACCTTTGCATCTGCAAAAACATCTTTTGCTTTTGCTATAATTTCGTCAGCCTGTGATTTTGTTGCTTTGAATTTGGCTTTGCTCATATAATAGCCGCCGATGTCACTTGCCAGCGAGCCGATAGTTTTATTGGTTTCAGCTGCCAGCTGTAATATTATTGCCATTGCGAGAAGGCTGTCTCTGACTGGCCCGACTCTAAGATCGATAACGCCGCCGTTGCCTTCTCCTCCGATCACGCAATTATGCTCAATCATAGCTGATGCCACATTCGCTTCGCCGACAGCAGTTCTTATAACTTTTCCGCCATATTTTTTAGCCACATCGTCGATCATTCTCGATGTCGACAGATTAGCCGCTGCGTTTCCGGGCGTTTTGCTTAACACATATTCCGCCACCAGAGCCAGAGTAAATTCTTCCCCGATATAGTTGCCATTTTCGTCGACGATAGCGAGTCTATCGGCATCCGGATCTTGCGCGAAACCAATCATTGCCCCAGCTTTTTTGACATCACCGCATAGACCAACCAGATTTTCCGCTGTCGGCTCCGGCGTATGGGCAAATATGCCATTTGGCTCATAGTTGATCGGCACCACTTCGCAGCCTAATTTTTCGAGCAGTATCTTTCCAGCCGGCCCACCTGCACCATTTACACTATCTAAAACCACTTTGAACTTTTTAGATTTTATCAATTCACAATCAACAAGTTTTACTACCTTATCTATATGAATAGCATTTGCTTCGTTATTTTTCGTAATTTTTCCGCAATCGATTGACTCGACATAATCAAATTTTTTGTCGAGATATAGCTGCTTGATTTGCGCAGCCTTTTTTGGCGGCGGTGCGATACCATTATCCAGCAATAATTTTATTCCGTTATAGGCGATTGGGTTATGCGATGCCGTTATCACGATCCCGCCTTGACAATTCAGCTGCCTAAGCATAACTCCTACTGTGGGCGTTGTCACTAGGCCAATATCGACAACGTTTAGCCCAGTCGCACAAATCCCTGCTGTTATAGCCGCTTTAAGCATTTGTCCGCTGGGCCTTGAATCTGTCCCGATACAAATGCTCAGCTTCTCATTGCCGTCTTTTTTGGCCTTGCCATAGTATGCTTTTATGAAACTGCCGAAAGCCGCGCCATATTCTGCTGCGATAGCTGAGGTCAAATTGTCACCAACGATTCCTCTGACTCCGCTTACGCTTATAATCAATTCTTCACTGCTCATATTTTTCGCGTTTCTTCCAAGATATTTTCTAGTTTCACAAGGATGTTATCGACTTGTTTTTCTTTCAGGTTCAAAATTTCTTTCAGTGCCTCGCCGATATAGGGCAAATATGTTTCGATATAGCTGCGTTTGGACATTTCATGCTGGATGCGTTTTTTCCTTCTCAGATATACGCCCAGTTTTCTACCGCATTCCTGCACAGCCAGCTGAATCTCTTTAATAATTTCGGGATAATGAGCGATAGCCTCCTTGCTTTCGGAGGTGAAAGGCACCCAAACGGACGCGAAATGCACAGTCAAATGCACAGGCCCCGCCGGCAATGCTCCTCTGCTTTGCGTTAGAGAATAATTTCGCCAATTGATATCCAGCACCGCCTTATATATCGCACAAGCCGACTGCTGATACAAAAGCGGCACTCTGTTCGCCAATCTGGTTAGCTGAATGAGTGGCTCTCGCTCTTTTTCTTTGTCCTTTTTCTTTTTAGTATTTTTTGCTTTGACTCCGTAAGCCAGTGACGCTTCCACAAGAAAAGGATTACCTCGATAAACGGAGGGCCTTCTTGACGCCGACGCATAAAATTCAGCATCGACAACTGACTGCATACCAGCTTCGAGTTGGGCTTCACCGATGGGCCCGATACAATTTGTCGAGGGCGCCATAATTTTTGTATCATCGATTGCTTTGTGTAATTTTTCAGCATCTTTTAGACAGGCCTTGACCGTCCACATTTTCGGGCTAAGCCCAGCCTTTTCGCAAATTTTCGCCGCTATTTTCGAGCTAACTCTGGAAAACTCATGCCTTAAAAATCCCGCCAATTGTTTTTGCCTTGAGTCCATCAGCATTTTATAAAGCAGCCCCAACTCAACCCCATATGGATGCGGCTTAATCTCTATCGGCATAAAAGGTGCTTCATTTATTTGTCTTGGATAATCGTATAGATTCCCATCGCTAGCGTGATAGGTAATAGAGGCATGTGGATTAGCTATTGCCGTTTGCAGGATATATTCATCAACCGATTGACGGCCTTTTAGATATTTTCCTTCCAGCGTAATTGTCACTGATGTCCCTGTCGGCAATTCAAAATCGCACTGCTCATCGAGTACCACTTGCGGCTTATTTTGTGCCGTATCGATCTGCACATGATAGTGATACGCCGGATTTTTCGGATTAGTTCTTGAAATGATTTGGACAGGCTCTCCGGTCGTCAAAAGGCCATACATTCCCGCCGCCGAGATACCGATCCCCTGCTGGCCCCTGCTCATTTTCAAGCTATGGAACTTGCTGCCGTAGAGGAGTTTTGCGAACACGTTCGGGATTTGTCTTTTCACGATACCGGGACCATTGTCACGGATTGTCAAAACAAATTTATTATCCTTTAGCTGTTTTATGGTAACAACAATATCAGGCAAGATACTTGCTTCTTCGCAAGCGTCCAGAGCATTGTCTACCGCCTCTTTGACCGCTGTTAATAAAGCTTTTCTAGGATTATCAAAACCGAGCAGATGCCTGTTTTTGGCAAAAAATTCACTAATACTGATATCGCGTTGTTTTTCTGCCATGGTTTCGGCAGTGACAGTTTTTCTTTTTTTCTTAGGTTTTTTTTTGTCTATTTTTTTTTCAATTAGCTGTGATTCTTTCTTAGCTGACTTTGTTGATTTAGCAGATGCCTTATCATCAAAAACAAAATTCATTTGGTCAGCCGGTTGGCCTTTTGCTACTGCCATTTGAGGAAGCTCCATAAAACAAACTCATAAGATATAAAAAAAGGGCGACCGAATTCAATCGCCCTTTTGCAGATAGATTTAGCTTAATTTGCAGATATAAACTTCGGTAACGAAATCCAATTTTTTCAATTCGTCAACGAGTTCGTCGCTAGGCATTTTGTCGAGACTAACAGCTAAGACAGCCTCGCTTTTGTCTATTTTCTGTCCGACGCCCATTGTCCCGATATTGATCGCATATTTCCCGCAGATTGTGCCAACATCACCAATCACGCCCGGCTTATCGGCATTATAGATCAGTATAACTGTATCACTTGGTGTAAGTTCAACATCGAATCCATCGATTGCAATGATCCTCAATTTGCTTCCGCCAAAGACTGTTCCGACGACGGTTCTTGTCACCTTGTCAGTTACAACCGTTGCCGTAAAACTTGAAGACACATCAACGGGACTGGTATTTTTGGTTTCATCAATGCCGATGCCTCTTTCTTTGGCCATGATGGTTGCGTTCACTGTATTAAGCGGCATCTCGAAATGTTTTTGCAGCAGGCCGATAGTAAAATTCAGCGTAGCCTCTTGCGTATCCATTTCTGCGATAGCACCGCAATATTTCACATTAACGCTTTTAATTTTTCCAACAGCGATAGTGCTCAAGATTTCTCCGATTTTGCGAGCAAGCTGTCCATACATCACAACGATCGGTGCAACAGTTCCTGAAGTTGACGGAGCATTTAGTGCATTTTTGATTGATCCGCCTGTGATAGCATCAGATAAAATTTGCGCTGCTTCGACAGCCACTTCGATTTGAGCCTCTGTTGTGCTAGCTCCTAAGTGCGGTGTCACCACACAATTACCTAGTCCCGCAAATCCGGTATTTTCCGGCGGCTCAGTTGGAAAAACGTCCAGTGCCACACCAGCGATTTCGCCTTTTTCCAATGCTGCATAAGCTGCTGCTTCATTGATGATACCACCTCTCGCGCAGTTCACCAGCCTTACAGACGGCTTCATCATTTTCAGCTGCTCGGTACTAATCATGTCAATTGTTTGTTCATTTCTCGGCACGTGAACGCTGATAAAATCAGATTCTTTGAACAGTTTTTCGAGATCTTCAGTAACCTCGACACCTTTAGCCTGTGCATCTGGCGGCGAAGCGATTGGGTCATAGCCCAGCACATTCATACCAAATCCGGCAGCCATTTTAGCGACAGCCATTCCAATTCTCCCCAAGCCGATCAAGCCCAGTGTTTTATTGTTTAGCTGATTGCCCATATATTTTTTTCTATCCCACTTGCCTTCTTTTAGGCTATTGCAAGCCGGCACAACATTTCTGCTCATGGCCAGCATTAGCGCCATCGTATGTTCTGCGGCACTTAGCGTATTTCCGCCCGGCGTATTCATAACGATAACGCCTTTTCTGGTCGCCGCAGGTATATCGATATTATCAACGCCGACACCGGCTCTTGCGATACCTTTGAGTTTGCCAGAATTTTCCAACACTTTAGCTGTAACAGTTGTTCCGCTTCTGATTATCAAACCGTCATACTCGCCGATGATAGAAGCCAGCTCATCTTCTGAAATACCAAGATTAACGACAGCTTCTACGCCGTCGATTGAATTTATTAAATCAATACCTTCTTGTGCCAACTTATCAGTGATAAGTATTCTCGTAGCCATTTTACTCTCCAATTATTCGTTCCAATTTTGCCAGTCGATTTTGGTTCTATCGTCTGAGCTGTCATATTTATCGCCGGGGCAATCGTACAGCAATCTCAGCGTGCAAAACGCGCTGCCTGTAGCCAGCCTTGTCACTGCGGTTTCGTAACCGCCCGACTCAATTTCAAACCCTACTCTAATAATCTTTTGTTTACTTTTTTTCGGCCAGAGCAACAGGCCGGAGCCAGCAGCAGTCAAGGAAACTGTTGTGTTGAGGTCACCTTTATAATACTTCGAGCCAGCTTCTTTAGTCATATTATAATCAGCCACAACCACTTTAAGCACCATATCCGCTGACAGTGCTCTTGCAATTTCGCCAGTTGTCATATTGTGATAATCAGGTCTCGTCGAGCGTAAATTGACTAACTCTTGATACGGCACAATATTTTCCGGTTTAAATCCGATGGTTTTTTCAAGCCTTTTATTGAAAGATTTGGTCA
Source organism: uncultured bacterium (assembly GCA_965370955.1). Classification (GTDB taxonomy): domain Bacteria; phylum Planctomycetota; class Phycisphaerae; order Sedimentisphaerales; family Anaerobacaceae; genus CBDUWP01. Next base: position 13,275 of record CBDUWP010000023.1, read on the forward strand.
GATAGAACCGTAGATTAGCCTTAGACCTCACCCATGCTGGCTGCTCAACGATCACTAAGATTTTTTTGCTGCGTTTGGCCGCAATAGCAGCGAGATCAAATTCAGCTGGAGTTTTTCTTTCGTGCCTGCCGGGCGTTCCCATCAGACTGACAAAACCACATCCGCCAACGAGCAACAATATCCCAACCATTATAGTAATTTTGATTTTAACCATATAATCAGCCCTTTAGCCTATTTTTTAGCTTTTCGCTGCCAAAGCTCTCGACAAAGTTACCGCCCAACCGCCGAGAACGACAATAAACACCACAAAAAAGATGTATTTTAGCTTAACTCTGAACCAAAACCCATCTAAAAAGGCAAAATATACTCCAAAAACGCCTGTTATGAAAGTAAAAAATGCCGTTATCAGCAATCCGCAGCAAAATATTGCTCCAGCCGGCTGAATCCAGAATGATTTTAGGATTTTTCCGCTAAAAAAAGCTATCGCCGAACTAGTAATCCCGCATCCGGGACATGGCAAATGATAGCACTGCTGGAATCCGCATGGTCCAAGTTCTTTGCCGAGATCGTAATCGCCATAGGCTGACCAGATTACCGGCACAACCAGATAGACAATCACAGCAAAGGTTACAATCGCCGCAAATCTTTGCCATTTGGTGGCTTTTTTGAACTTTGACAGATTTTCAATCACATATTTAATCAACAATTTCATCTGATTAAAGATATGAAAATAAGCTGATATTGTCAAGGCAGCTGTTAGTAAACCTAATCCGAATCCGGCAATTGCTTTATAGCCGTGATATGTACTTCGCCTTCGAGTTGTCCTGTTGGCGTCGGTATGATATTAGTTCTATCGAGAACGATCAGATATCTTTTTTGCGGACCAGCTAGTCCGATTCTCACCAAAACATAAGCAGTAAAACAATCGCTTCTCACTGAGATAAGATTACTAATTCGCGACAATATGACATCTCTTTGGTCGAAATCATTTATTGCTCCATCGCCTCCGGCATTAGCTGATGCCGTTGTCAAATCTGGATAGCCATCAAGCTCGACTGATGTCACCTTGTTAGCATATTTCGCGATACTATAATCCCATTCATCTGATTTGTTTAGAACGAAACTTAGCTCTGCGACTCCTTCAAATCCGGCATTTTCTTTAATGCTGGTTTGGCTAAATCTGGCATCGATTTCGCTATTGATTGCATTGAATCTAGCAGGAGCATAGCTAACAACAGGCGAAGTATTGGGATGATAAACATCCATGATTTTCGATTTATCTCTATAGGCCACGATAGCTTTAGCCAGTTCTTCTGTCACCCACGGCAATTTTGATATAACGTACCAGTTGGCTGTATTGATATTGATTTTTCCGGGCAGTTTCCATTCGATGTCGCCGGCAGCTGGATCATTTTCATCGATATTCCCATCGCCATCGTTGTCGATACCATCGTTTGCCGGATCAAAGACTGTAACATAATTAAACAATTTCCCGACATAGGGATTGGCCAAATTTATTCGAATCAAATCTTCAAAATCCTGTTCGTAAGCCAGCCGTATTTTTTCTGCGAAGAGATGTATTTTCGGCACATAGTTTTTAAATTTGCCGTTAGGACCTCCCATATCGCTTAACTGATTAACACCATAAAGATCTGCCATATCAAACGGTTCAGCCAAAACTTCCGCTGGCCCCACAGCCAGCAATCTGACAAGGTCAGCGACAGTTGCCAGATCCCATTTCCCATCAGCACCATTTAGATTTTCGAGCGGCATCGTCAAATCAAACTTCGGCAACGGTACAAGCACCGGCACAACATTGTTATTACTGCCCAAATTGTTCGCCAACAAATCAACCATATCAAATGGATAATTCACATGCCACCAATGGTTAGCCGAAAGGTCGATATTTTTGCCGTAATGCCTTCCACCTCCATCGCCTTCTATCCACTCTATGAGTGCATTGGGGGTTATAACCCTATCGAGATAAATTTTCCTTTCCGATATCGTCCCGCCGTCATTTACGTCGACTATTCGCCGAAGCGACACATTATATACATTAAGATTATTCGTATCGCAATATGACGACACAGTCCCCCCTGGGATAACAATCGTGTAATTGTCAGCCAATCTCAGCTTATTCGTTTTGTGACTGCTGCCATTCGGCAATCCCGTCACAGCAAACGGACAACCAACATCTTCGTTATACAACACCAGATATTCGTCAGGTGTCAGCACCATATCAGTTGCCGCAACCACATTTTTCAGCTCGATGACATCCGTTGCAGCATTATTTATTTTAACATTATTCGCAGCAGTTGTATCATGAACAGTAAGCACCAATTCAAAATCAGCTAAGTTGACATCTTCGGTAAAGCTGTTGAATAGTTCAAGTGCAAAGAAATTTTGATTAGCTCCCGGATCAACTCCATCGATAGCCGACGCCGCTTCTGTGATTGACGGATAGGGTTCGATTCCGTAATAGAAAATATTTTTGCCGTCATCAGCCGGATCAAACGAGCAGACATTTTGATGATTATCTCTGGTGTCAACGAGATTGACCGCCAGTTGAGCAAATTTAGCTCTAAGCCTGTCCCGCTCTTCGCCGAACAAACTTGGCTCGATACATTGGGACATTTTTTCGTATAAATTCGTCGCTTGAGCTGTGCAATCGGCATCAGTTACCAGTTTTGCCGGACTAACATTTAAGCCGAACTTCGCTTTTCCATCACCAGCGATAATCCTGTCAAAATTATGCGTTGTCAGCCAATGGCGTCGCAATTTTTCATCTGGAAAATTTGAATCCATAGCACTAGGATCAGGTAATGTCACCAATCCTCCCCAAACGCCGAGCTTACCGAAGGTTCCTCCCCTATAGGATGTTTCTTTGTCTTTGCCTAAGGTGTTCGGCAATTTTTCTTTCAGCCTATTTTTAGCTTTTGATTGTAAGACAAATTTAGTTCTGAGATCAAGTTCGTCGCTCTGGTCAAAAACAGTACCACCTGCGGCATAGCTGGCATCACTTTCGATTTGCCAGATAACATCATTTTGATATTCTATTAAATTCACATCAGTTGGCATTTCGACACCGCTTCTAGCCGAACTAATACTATTGATATCATTAGCATCCACACCTAGATCGAGATCGATTTGTGTTTGCGATGACCCGTCTATTCTGGATATTTCGGTAGCGGCTGGATCAAATTTATAAGCCGTATTGACATTCAGCATTGCGCTATTGTCGATGATTCTCATTGCCGCATAGATTGGCTTTCCCTTGAGCGATTTAATATTATCAAGCTCTATCCACTTAGCGTCAACTATGCCGTCGCCATCGGCGTCAGCGACCAAATCGTCCAAAACACCGCTGGCATTAACGGTTAGAACCGGATATTCCAGCACATATTTTTTTGGTCCCGTCGGATCGATATTCACATCCACATTACTATATGAATTAGCCGCCAAAAACCCGGTGACATCACTAATTTGCTTCCAGTGATAATTATCATCATCAATTTGACAGGGGTCAGTTCCTTCATTTGTCCAGTTCGGCACAAGCGACGCCAGCCAGCGATTATTGCTATCTGGATAATCGTAATATTCCTGCCCAGCCAGTCCCGGACAATCGGCAGCCAATTGGTTTTTAATAACACTAATAACGGACTCGACAATCATATTCAATTCTGCTTCGCTTTCTGTTGCCAGCGCCGACCTCATATCCATTCTTGACATCAGGACAAACACCGTACCAATAACAGCCAGCAAGCTCGTCAATACAACAACCATCACCAGAGCCGAGCCTTTGTATTTTTTTTGATTTTTCATAGAATGACAATCCATATCAAACTCCATTTCGAGCGTCTTAATTGTCCAGATAAACTATATGGGTAAATTTTCTGCTTTGCTTCATCGCTTCTGAGTCACTATGTATAACAAAGGTAAATTTAAAAGCTTTCGGGAAAAAGTTAACGTCAAAAAATTCCGCCGTATCAAACACAGCCTTTTCTATTGGATACCAAGATGAAATAGCCGTTGCGTTATGCGGAACATTTAGAAAAACACCAAATCTGTCAACCGATGGCAGAGGCGTAGTTATCAAACCAAAATGATGATCAGTAAAACTTGGATACCATTTCAGCAGAGAGGTTTTGCCATCCCAGTACGCCCATTGAATTTCAAAACTGCTAATCGACTGGCTCATTAATTTGTGATATGTATAAGCACAAGTTTCATTAGCATCGACTCTAGGCCGAAACTGCTGGTTAGGATCATTATTGACAAGATCAAAAATATGCGATTCATTTAGTTTATCAGCTGGAACAGACTTCCATTTCGCCAGCGACAACCTGTCATGCTCGTAAATTTCATTTTTATAAATACCATTACTCTTACTGTCAAACGTATCATGAAAATCATCAGGCACATGCGCTACATCCGGCCAATTGGCTAGTGGCAAATCAATCGAGTCAGTCGACAGAATATGCACTCTTTTTGCGAGAATTCTTTGTTTTTCGCTGAGTGACATTGGCGACTTCCATGTATTGTCATTTGGATCAACGGACCAGGCTTGACCGTAGAAAACTCTCGCCACATTGCCATTGACATACTTTGTTCCATCTTCATCTGGTACGTCATTGTCATACGCTTGGAACGATTCGAAATTCCCTTGACAGAAAAACATAATGGTATCATATCTTTGGTCAGGATTAGTTGCGTCTTTATTGAACCACAATAGAACAGGCATATCTTTTATCATATTTGTAAAATCGCGATCGAGATTACTGGCGATGACGCGATATTTAGCTAGAATATCGGCATTTGCCG
>CBDUWP010000024.1:0-18086 GCA_965370955.1 uncultured bacterium
ATAAAACTCTCCTTCCACCAGTTGCGCAGCCATCCCCCGATAAAGAGCACCACAGAGCCGGTCATTGCGATAACACACATTGGCCTGAAATAGCCATATTGAAAATGCAGAATATTAAACAGATAAAATATCAGCGTAAATACAATCAGCCCCAGCCCCATATAGCTTGGCCTTGTCTGGTTTATTGGCTGTCCATTTTCGTCGATATACAATCCAAGAATTGCTTTTTTTTTCTGATTCAGAAAATACAGAGAGAACAGCGGAATGAGAAAGCCATGTGACCAGCTCGGATCATTGCTCCATCGACTTACGATTCCTGCAATTTCATGTTTGAACAGCAGATAAATCAGTATAGCTATGACGGCAATTTTGACATAGCTGTGTGGAGACAGATCCGACCATTTGCGATCTACGGATACATCCTGCTCGGCTTGCGGAGCCTCATTTTTTTCAGTCATAGCTTAAAATTTCTACTTTAGAACATACTGAAAGGACGACTGGTTCCAAAATCTCTATCAGCAAAATTACGATCATACAGAAATCCGAAACCGTAAGTAGCCCTGAAAGCATTTCTCAGCACTGATCGCCATCTTGAAGTAGGATGAGTTCCGACATTTATCAAATCGTTTGGCTTGATAAAGAAATCCGGCTGCTCACCTTTAGCGATTTTTCTCAAATCTACCATAACAGTTTCTTCCCGGTTTTTGCCAATCCTCCTGGTGACCTCGCATTTTTTGGGCCAAGCCAGAGGTCCAAGTCCGCCGGCAGCCGCGATCGCCATTTTCAGCGTCATCGGCCTTCCGGTCAATTGAATCGTCCCTTGATAATTGGCATTCCCTATGATATAGAATTCACCGATAATGTCAACAGGAACATGTACACTATCTCCGGGCCTGATCACAATATTATATCTCGGATCTCCGCCAGCCAGTTTGTCCGTTGGTATTTTGATAACTCTGGTCTGCTGCCCCGCCGAGCCGACCTGCTCCCAAGTATAATCATCCGGCAATTGCTGCTGGAGTTGTTTTGACGAATTATTGCTTTTGGAATCATTTTTAGCCATTTTTGTCATTGACTGCTGCCTATCTTGCGTGCTTTGTATCGGCACCCATTTCCCATCTTGGAATATCCACTCGATATCGCCTTGCTCAACTTCTGCGATTGGCTGTGTGATAGATTCTCTTGTCTCGTTTGCGGCAATTTCATTTTTTTCTGCACTGGCATTTTGCTCGGAACTGTCAGTTGGCTCAAATCCTTCCGGCAATGCAATATCCGCTAAATCGTCATCGATATTTTCCGACATTTCCGAAGTAGTCACTATATGCCAATCGTTTATGTTTACTTTTTTCGCTCTTGGCGCAACGATTTCGAGCATCTGATCGCGATGTTGTTGATGTATATCGTTTTGGTTATCGATTTTTGAATCGTCTCCCAGATCATAACCGCCATCGAGACCATAACCAGCTTGAGCCACAGGTTCTTGTCCTGTCACTATTCTGGTGACATATATATAGCTTGTATTAAATTGTGTTGCGACCTGACTGGTAGCCAGCGCATCGTTTAGCCTGAAATCATATCTTGGAATCTGAAATCTTCCCGGCGACGGCACACCGTTTCCGAGTATGGAATAGACTCTTTTTTGCGAGTTGATCAATACTGCTGTCACTCTCGGATTTTTCAATAGTCCCGGCGACAAGATTTGCTTTAGCTCTTCTTCCAGCATAGATTCTGTCAACCCTGTCACTTCAACTGTTCCGACTTCCGGTATAGATATTTTTCCCGTTTCTGTAACGGAATATTCAGCGATAACGGATAGCCCTTCTTGAAATAGCTCATGAATACTAACCCGAATAAGGTCACCGGGGCCGAAGATATAATCGCTGCTGTATACGACTGTATCGACTGGCTTTGGTTCTTCTGCGATTTGCCATTGCGATGGCGTTTCTTCCGCGACTCCCAGCGAATCAAGAATGATATTAACTGACGGCACCTGCCTGAATCTGCCGACTTGCGTAGGGTCTAAGAATTCATCGCTGCATCCTGTCAAAAGCGACAGCCCAAAGCTTACGGCAATCCACATCACAAGCATTATTTTTGTGCCTTTTGCCTTGCCATTTGTATTAACCATTGTTAGCTACCCTAATCAAAGTTTTCTTTTGCTCTTTCTAATACTCGCTAATTTATCATTTTGTTTGCAAATCTTGGCATATTTCCAGAGCCTGTTGTGACTTCTATCGACTTATTAGATTAACAGCTTAACTTTTCGATTGGTATAATTACGGCCTTAAAACCAGTGATAGCAACCAATGATTTTTTGCAGAAACAGGCTTAAACCGCTCACTCTGATTAAGACATAACTTCTTTTTTGATAAGAACTTAGTTACAGATACAATCTAGCAGCATAAAATTATAAAGAAGCCATTTTCAGCCTATTTGGATTTATGGTGACATTTCACATCGTTTGGCCCTATAACAATTGATTTTCAAATGCTATTATTGCTGATATTTTTTTGAGAAAATTGATAAAAAAAAGGCTTTCGACCTCTGAAAAAGAAGCCGAAAGCTCTTGAATACATTTTTTTTCTAATAGATTTTTTTTTGCTGTTAGCCTTTTGTTCCGCACCCACAGCTGCAATCGTTGTCACATCCACAATCATCGCTATTACAGTTGCAGTCCAAATTAGCTAACTTTTGCATCAGATCCATTCTCTCTGCGATATCTGCTTTAGCCAATTCCAGCAATTTAGCTGCTCTTTCCGGATCTGATTTTTTCAGTGATAGATATCTATTTTCACCATAGAGATAATCAGCCGGATCCAGAGTTGGTGGTTTTGAATCGAGTTGCAATGGATTTTTCTTTTGTTCTTTAAGTTCCGGATTAAATCTATAAAGCGGCCAGTGCCCGCATTCGACTGCCTTTTTCTGCTGTGGATATCCATTGATCATATTAATGCCATGAGCGATGCAATGTGAATAGGCGATGATTAGTGATGGCCCGGGATAATTTTCAGCTTCTGCGATAGCCTTGACTGTTTGATTGATATTTGCTCCCAGCGCGATTTTCGCGACATAGATATTTCCATAGCTCATAGCGATCATACCGAGATCTTTTTTGGGCATTGGTTTTCCAGCCGCCGCAAATTTAGCGATAGCCGCTCTTGGCGTCGACTTTGACATTTGTCCACCTGTGTTGGAATAGACCTCTGTATCAAGCACCATAATATTGATATCTTTTCCGCTGGCTAGAACGTGGTCGAGTCCGCCATATCCGATATCATAAGCCCAGCCGTCACCGCCGAGAGCCCAGACAGATTTTCGTACTAGATAATCGGCAACGCTTGTTTCTGTTTTTCCGCAGGTTGCTTTATATTGTTCGACAAGCTCTCTTTGCTTTTCGATAGCTTTTTGCGATGGATCGTTATCGATCACGCCTTGCTTGATTTTGTCAGCCAGCGTCGCATCGACCTTGCCATTTCCCTTAGCTTTTTCGAGCAGTTCAAGAGCATAGTCTCGGAATTTATCAACCGACAGCCTCATTCCCAGTGCAAATTCTGCATTATCTTCGAAGAGGCTATTGCTCCAAGTTGGCCCTCTACCATCATTTCGCTTGGTATATGGTGTCGTCGGCAGGTTTCCGCCATAGATTGACGAGCAGCCTGTTGCGTTTGCGATGAGCGCTCTATCTCCGAACAGTTGCGTCAGCAGTTTCACATAAGCCGTTTCTCCGCATCCTGCACAGGCCCCTGAATATTCAAATAATGGTTCAGTCAATTGACTTCCCTTTACTGAAGCTATGTTGAATAGAGCCGGATCAGTATTGGGAATATTCAGGAAGAATTCATAGTTTTCTTTTTCGTCGATTCTTAGTGCTTCTTGCGGCGCCATATTGATAGCTTTTTTTCCTGTCGGCTGCTTATTTTCATCTTTTTGTTTCACTGGACATTGTTCGACACAGACTCCGCAACCGGTACAATCTTCTGGTGCAACTTGGACGGTAAATTTTAGCCCTGCAAAATCTTTTCCTTTTGCCTCTGCGTTTTTGAAAGTTTGCGGCGCGTTGCTTAGACAGTTGCCGTCATAGACTTTGATTCTGATAGCCGCATGCGGACAGACCAGCGAACACTTTCCGCATTGGATGCAGGCATCGCTATCCCATTGAGGGATATGTGTTGCGATATTTCTTTTTTCGTATTTTGTTGTCCCTGTCGGGAATTTTCCATCAGCCGGCATTTTGCTAACGGGCAATTTATCACCGCGAAGTGCGATCATTTCCGCTGTCACTTCTTTGACAAATTCCGGTACATCGCTTGGCACGACAGGCGGCATTTCGAGTTTGCTGTCAGCTGTCGCTGGCACAGTCACTTCACAGATTTTGTCCAATGCCGCATCGACCGCCGCATTATTCATGTCGACAATTTTATCGCCTTTTTTGCCGTAGCTTTTTTTGATAGCCTTTTTGATAGCCGCGACAGCCGTATCCATATCGATAACTCCGCTGATTTTGAAGAAGGCCGTTTGCATAATCACATTGATTCTGGCTCCGAGTCCGAGCTCTTCTGCCAGATCGACAGCATCGATACAATAGAATTTCAATTTCTTTTCGATGATTTGTTCTTGCACCATTTTCGGCAATATGTCCCAAACCTCATCCTTGCTATGGCTACTGTTCAATAGGAATGTTGCACCTGTTTTGGCATTTGACAGCATATCATATTTTTCGAGGAAACTTGGATTATGACAAGCCACAAAGTCAGCCGCCGTGATAAGATATGGCCTTAAAATCGGCTTTGGCCCGAACCTAAGATGAGATATCGTGATAGCTCCGGCCTTTTTAGAATCGTAAACAAAATAGCCTTGCGCAAAATTATCAGTTTCTTCACCGATAATTTTGATGGAGTTTTTATTCGCTCCAACAGTTCCATCAGAGCCGAGTCCATAGAACATCGCCGAATGCAGCCACTCGTTCGACACGTCAAAGGCTTCATCGACATCTAAACTTGTATTGGTAACATCATCGATAATTCCGACTGTGAATCCGTCTTTTGGCTTTGCCGCGTCGAGATTATCGTAAACAGCTTTGACCATTGCCGGCGTAAATTCTTTTGATCCGAGTCCATATCGTCCGCCGACTATGATTGGATATCCATCAAATTGACATTGTCCATCAGCCATTGCTTTTCCGATTGCCGTTCTGATATCGAGGTATAAAGGCTCACCGATTGAACCGGGCTCTTTGGTTCTATCTAGCACCGCGATTTTTTTGACACTTTTCGGCAATGCCGCAATAAAATGCTCAACGCTAAAAGGCCTATATAATCTAACCTTCAATACGCCGACCTTTTGCCCCTGCTCGTTTAGATAATTAACAGTTTCGTTAACCGTGTCAGCCCCTGAGCCCATGATGATTATGACTTTTTCTGCATCTTTTGGCCCAACGTATTCAAACAATTTATATTGCCTTCCAACGATAGCGGCAAATTTATCCATTGCCGCCTGCACGATTGCTGGCGTTGCGTTATAGTATTTATTTACCGTTTCTCTGCCTTGGAAATACACATCTGGATTTTGCGCCGTGCCTGAGATCATCGGATGATCAGGCGACAAAGCCCTTGCCTTATTTGCGATGATTAAATCTTCATCAATCATTTTTTTCATATCGTCATAGGTCAGCTCTTCGACCTTTTGAATTTCGTGACTAGTTCTAAATCCATCGAAGAAATTCAAAAACGGTACTCTAGCCTCGAGCGTTGCCTGCTGCGAGATGAGGGCAAAGTCCATGATTTCCTGAATGTTGTTGGCACAAACCATTGCGAATCCAGTTTGCCTGCAAGCCATAACATCTGAATGGTCGCCGAAAATGGATAGTGCCTGACAAGCCAGTGATCTAGCTGACACATGGAAAACAGTTGGCAGAAGTTCGCCTGCGATTTTGTACATATTCGGCACCATCAGCAATAAGCCTTGCGATGCTGTGAACGTCGTGGTCAAGGCTCCTGTTGCGAGCGCTCCGTGAACTGCTCCTGCTGCTCCTCCTTCAGACTGCATTTCTGTTACGGACGGAATAGTTCCCCAGATATTCGGCTGATTCATAGCAGATTTAGCATCTGATATTTCTCCCATTGGCGAGCTCGGCGTTATCGGATATATAGCAATAACTTCGTTTGTTGCATGAGCCACATGGGCAGCTGCGGTATTTCCATCGATTGTGACTTTTTTCCGTTCCATCTTTTTTGCACCTTTTTATTTAGAGAAATAATATCAGCGATAATTACATTTATTTGTTTATAAGATTGCTTTTAGCTGCCCGATTTGGGTTTCGTTTTGTTTTTCAGCTTTACATTTACAGATTGAAAAACCCCTATATACTAATTTTAGGCACATTAGGCAATGTCAAAATCAGCTATTCGCAAAAAAACGGTAATATTGGTATAGTCGGCTATTATAGCTCAATTTCTGCACAGCTAAACCAATTTCAGGATTGTCATTGTTCATCTAGTCCGAAGATTTCTAGCCATTGTTTTGTTTCAGCTTCTGTGATACCGAACTGCTTTTCTTTTGGCTCTCTGATTCTCTTTTTGTCGTAAGCCAGATTTTTGTGCATATAGTCCCAGAACTCGTCGCATTTAACAGCTATCGCTTTTTTTTCTTTGGCAGCTGCGATAATTCTTCTGTCGGAGCTTACAACCATGAGATGTTTCAGGGCATTTGCTTTGTGTATTTTATATTCGATGACATCATCAGCTTCGAGATCAGAGCCAGAAAAAATCAAATCAAGATTGCTGTACCGCTTAAAAATGCTCTTGTCCGGAGGGCCAATGCCATCAAAAATAATCTCGCCTCTATCCCTAACCGAAACCAAATATTTATCCAACAATTCACAAAGCTCACTATCGGTGATTGGACTATTGTTTTGGTCCTCGCAACTGCAAACGTAATGAAGAAGATTAAAACCGTCGACTATGATTGGCATACGGTTTGTCCTTTCGCCAAGTGTCTATTCTTGCGACAGAAGTGATAAAGAAATTTAAAACCGTCGACTATGATTGGCATCTGGATTGTCCGCTCGCCGAATATCTAATTTCGCCCCCGACAATGGTAGCTACAATTTTAGCTTTGACTGGCCAGTTGTGGTATGGGCAATTTTTGCTTTTCGATACGAATGCATTGACATTGATTTCATATTGAGCATCTGGATTGATGATGGTGACATCTGCTTGTTTGCCAATATCGAAAGAGCCTTTATTGTCATCGATTCCAATAATTTTTGCCGGATTGATGGTCATCATTTCCAGCATTTTCGGCCAGTCGATAATTCCGCTGCTAATCAATGCTTTTTCATAAAGTGACAGGGCGCATTCTAGACTTGCAATTCCAAATGGTGCTGTCAGAAATTCAAGCTCTTTTTCGCTTTGCAGATGCGGCGCATGGTCTGTCGCCAGCACATCTATGATTCCTTCTTTGATAGCTTTTTTCAAAGCCTCAATGTCACGTTCTGTTCTAAGAGGTGGATTGACTTTATAATTCGTATCATAATTTTCACAGCATTTTTGCGTCAGTAGTAAATGATGCGGAGTCACTTCGCAGGTGACATTTAGTCCGTCATTTTTTGCTTTGGTAATGATTTCGACACTTCCAGCGGTCGAGATATGTTGAGCGTGATATTTAACATTCAGTTGGGCACACTGCTTGACCAGTTGCACATCTCTCCAGAGCATCGCCTCTTCCGCCAGCACATTCATACCCGATAGTCCCAGCACCGCCGCATCATATCCTGCATTCATAACGCCATCTGCAGCGAATTCGTTATTTTGGCAATGCTGAGAGATAACCGTATCGAACATAGCTGTATATTTAAGGGCTTTGGCCATGATCGCAGAACTCTGCACGCCAGAGCCGTCATCGGTAAATCCTACCGCACCGGCGCGAGACATGAACCCCATTTCCGCTAACTCTTTGCCTTGACGATTTTTGGTGATAGCACCCATAACATAGACATGCGTTTTTCTCGCTTGACGACCTTTGCGATGGATATATTCGACATCGGTCTCGCTTTGTATGGTTGGGTCTGTGTTGGGCATACAGACTACAGAAGTGAATCCAGCCTTGACAGCTGCTTCTGATCCGCTTGCAATGGTCTCCTCTTCTTCGTCGCCGGGCTCTCTGAAGTGAACATGAATATCGATCAGACCCGGCGCGACAATCTTGCCTGATGCGTCTATCACTTTGGCATCACTTGAGGCTTGGTCAATGTCTCCGATCGCTGCGATTTTTTCATCGGCAATCAACAGGTCGCATATTTTATCGAGTCCATTTTTCGGATCGATTACTCGCCCATTCTTTATAAGAAGCTTTTCGCCCATATTTCATTCGTTCCTGTTTTGGCGCAAATCATATAACGCACCGATAACGCACCGATTGTCATTCGTTCCTATTGCGATGCAAATCATATGACACACCGGTTTTCATTTGTTCTTGTTTTATGTCGCCCACATTATTTTATAAACGCGCCTGATCGACCAGATATAAAACTGCCATTCTGACAGCCAGTCCGTTTGCCACTTGGTCTAGGATAATGCTGTTTGGTCCATCGGCCACTTGGCTTTCCAGTTCGAGTCCTCGATTGATAGGGCCCGGATGCATAACCAGCACATCTGGCTTGGCCCTTTTCATTCTTTCGGCTGTCAGCCCGAAATAATGCGAATATTCTCTAATGGAAGGAAACGGATTACCGCCCAGTCTTTCGAACTGAATTCTGAGCATATTCACGACATCTACTTTTTCGATAACCTCGTCGAGATTATGACTGACTGTGACTGGAAATTTTTTGACTTCTGGCGGCATCAAGGTCGGCGGGCCAACGAAAATGACCTCTGCGCCGAGTTTCGTCATAGCCCACATATCACTTCTTGCCACGCGCGAATGGGCGATATCCCCTACGATAGCGATTTTCAATCCTGCAAGTGACCCCTTGTGTTTCAATATGCTGTAAACGTCCAATAGCCCCTGTGTCGGATGCTCGCAAAATCCATCTCCGGCATTTATGACACATGCGTTGATATTGTCGCTCAACAACTTGGCTGCCCCGCCTGCCCCATGTCTAATGACAACAATATCTATGCCCATCGCCTCAAGATTTCTGGCAGTATCAAGCAGCGTTTCGCCTTTGCTGACGGAGCTGTTTTTTTTGGTAAATTCCAGAGTATCGGCGCTTAACCTGTTCGCCGCTAAGGTAAAACTAAGCCTCGTTCTTGTGCTGTCTTCAAAAAATAAATTAACAACAACTCGGCCCCGCAATGTTGGGGCTTTTTTGACAGATCTTGTGCTAATCTGCTCAAAGCCCTTGGCTGTATCCAAAATACACTGGATTTCCGCTTCGCTCAAATCACGCAAGCCCAGCAGATGTTTCCTATTCCAGCACAGTTTCGTTTTTTTCTTTTTCAACCGTCAATCCTTTGCCAATTTTTTTGGTCAATAGCTATTTGACAATCACTTGGTCGACTTGGTCAGATTCTACAAGATTAACCAGCACTTGTCCATTGTGATTAGCCTCCGTTTTGAATCCTGTGTAGTCCGCTTGGATCGGCAATTCCCTGCCCTGTCTCTCAATCATGACTGCCAACTTGATGGCCTTTGGCCTGCCCAAGTCTGTCAAAGCATCCAATGCCGCCCTTGCCGAACGGCCGGTATGCAATACATCATCAACTAAAATAATGATCTTATCATCGACATTGAATTTGATTTCGGTTGTTTTAACCTCTAGTATTCCGCCATCTCTATGCGAGTTGATATCATCTCTATATAGTGTTATATCTAGTGTTCCGCATTCGACATTTTTTTTGAGTTTTTCTTGTACTAATTTCGCCAGCCTTTGCGCTACGATTTCTCCTCTGGTTCGTACTCCTACAAAGGCGATAGAATGGCTATACTGTTCGGCATCAACCGCAATATTTTCAGCCATTTCGTTTAACACTTCATAGACTTGCTTGCTATTTAGAATAGTTTTCATAATTTTCTATCCACCGCTTCCACTGTCTATATTTTTATTAGTATATCCTGCCGCATCATCAAAATCAAGAGTGAAATAAGAAGTGCTTGTTATGGTTTGTATTATTTCGGAAGGCTTTTGGTTTGCGTCATTTTCTCATATTGGCTGATAACCCCGCAAATTCTCTGCAATACCATTCTGCCTTGACAACTGGCTTCCAGCCCCGCGATTTGCATCCCCAGACAGACACTTTGTGCATCTGCAGTCGGCATAATACTCTTAATAGCAACTGTGAAAGTCAACTCTGTTTCGTGAGGAAACGGAACAAATCGAACACCAATGAGCTGCCTTTTCTTGAAAGTTTTTTCCAGCTCCGGCTCAATCGCAACAGCTAATCCACCTGCTGACAAATCTAATAATTTACCAGACAAATAAGTTCTCTTATCGGGATCGGCGTTGGATTTTCCCCTATGCCACATTTCTACAGTGACATCTGTGTCACTTGGAACAGCTACTCGCCAATAACTCCTCTTTTGAACCTTTTCCATTTGCTTTGGAGCATCTAACACAAGCCGAAATCCGCCGTCAACAGCGGACGATGTCTTGACTGCGAGAACCTTCGTGTCAAAAAGAAAACTGTCATGACTTACGCCGTAACCATGCTTGAAAGAGACGCCGATGTTTTGATTTGGTTCGATTTTCAGATCAACCGTTTTCTTGAACGGCACAATCTTGACCTCGAAAATATCCACTTCAATCCTTGTGATCTGAGCCCTGAGCCAATGCCAGCAATTATCAACCGCATAAGAAATAATGATCGGCATAGACAAATTGTGCGCCGCCCTTATGGCACCGCTTAATCTGTCACCATGTAGCATAATCACTTCGTTCACAGCTAAAACCTTTATAAATTCACAATAAAACAACCAATTGTTATATCGGCAATACACTCGGCTAGTTGTACAGAAACAGCGATTTAGCCTTAAAAGTAGCAAAAAACAGCTATAGGTCAAATTTGCTCGATTTTTATCGGTCTATCATTGGCAAAATAGGCGGTTTTTTGGTAGAATACTATTCTCATGAATAATAAATTGACGAGTATTTTTTTAGCGATTATTGCACTAGCAATGCTGTTTTTACTGCCTTTGGATGCGGCAGCCAAAGCGGCAAGCGGCAACTCTCGACAATTTTCGCCTTTTCAGCCCAGCGGCTTTAATAGTTGCGGCATCACAGAGCTGAAAGCATTGGACGATCAATTAACCGGCAAAACCGTCAACATTGGCGTCATTTGCCGCAGCTTAACCTATGATAGCGATCAGCCGCAAAACGATTATCGACCAAATATCAGCCATAAAAGTTTCAAATCCGCCGAACTAACCTTTCATGACAACGGCTTGATTTCGCCTAAAGTTTCGTATCATTCGACAGGTATTTGTTCGGTCCTGTTCGGCAGTGAACCGAATGTCACCGATATCGAGCTTGGCCAATTTGAATATCGCGGCATAATCCCACAGGCAACTGGCGATATTTATGAATTCTGGCATTTTTTAACCAGCGTTATTTTTCCTCAAAAAGCACCATCAGCCGACATCATCACAGCCAGCATCGGAACGAGCCAGCCATCTTGGTGGACAAGAGGTATAGAGTCAATGGTTGAGAATCACGGTACGATTTTCGTTTCATCAATTGGCAATGGCACTGAGTCTTACGACCGGCCTTTATACCCGGCCGCCAGTGCAAATGTCATCGGAGCAGGTGTCGTGGACAGTTTAGCCAGTAACGATTTAAACCTCGAGCTGCGTAATTTCGCCAACGTTTTCCCATGGCATTCCAGCTTTGGCCCGACATTTGACGACCGCACAAAACCAGACCTCGTGGCTATTGGTAATTTTTTGGTAGCTGATGACAATAGCATTGACGGCTATGAAACGACTGGAAACTGGTCCAGCTTTGCTTCTCCTACAGTTGCAGGAGCGGTCGGCCTTTTAGTGGATAAAGCCAAACAGGATTCGACATTGTCAGATTCTATTTTCCAACCGGTCATGAAATCTATATTGCTTAGCTCTGCGAAGAAACTACCATTTTGGCATAAGGGTTTGTTGAGTAAGCTTGACGATCACGAGGCTCCTTTAGACTTTTTGCAAGGCGCCGGCCTTCTTAACGTGCGAGCTGCCTATGACATTTTGGTCAAGCCATATCAGATAAATGAAGCCAGTGACATTGGCTGGTCAAGATCGACTGTCGGAGTTGACTCGCCGCAATCTTATATAATCACCACCAGCCAAACACAGCAGTCGCAGCCGGTTGCTCTTTCGATTTCTCTTTGCTGGCTGAGACATTACCAAAATAGCTATCCATTTAATTCGATCGGCTCACAGGACAGTAATCTGCGACTGGAATTATGGTCTTTGGATTCTGATAACAAGGAAGTTTCGTTAGTTGATTATAGTGACAGCTTAGCTGACAATGTCGAGCATATTTATTTCCATCTTGACAATGATAATGGAAATACCGCTCGCTATAAGATCATTGTCCTCAACCATGATTCTCATGAAGAGCCTTATGGACTTTCTTGGTCTACTTTGCCGTTAGAGAATGCTGCCAGTCGAACCTTATCAAGTTGTGATTTAAATGGCGACGGCAAGATAACTCAGCTGGATATAGATTTATTGACTGAGCAGATTTTAAAAGACATGGCAGGCTCTGCCAGCTATTGTCTTGGCGATATTAACAATGATGGTGAGATCGATTTCGCTGACGCCGCCATCATTAAGGATCACATCGCAGACCCTAATGCCGCACAATAATTTAATTTTTGAATAATTTAATTTTTTATTTATTATGCTGTCTATTATTTCAAAACCGCTTTGTGGCTATTGATAGCCCCTTTGGATTTCAGCTGTAATGATTCTCCCCAGCTTACCAACAGCCTATTAACACTATCGCCAGCCGCAAAAAAATGAACGAAATCAGTCAACCTGCAAAAGCTGTCCGTGCCTGCGATATGGGTCAAAATCAGTGATTTAATATTTTAATTTTTAAAGCTACCCTTTTAGTCCTAGCCGATAATAGAAAATGTGAATCATAAGGGGATTCAAAAATTCGCAATATTATTGACAAGATATTGTTTAGGAGCTTGTAAATGATACCATTATTAGGATTGGCATTTGTGGAATTTTCTTACGATTCGGTTGCCGAGTCGCTGCGCCAACCAGCTAATAGACAAAACGGCACAAGTAGCCGAACTATCAAATACTATGAAGATCTAAAGGAGTGTTTGCTCGAATTCAATAGGCTTCATCTCATGAGACCTCCGCCATAAAAGTTTTATAAATAAATTTGGAACCAAAAAATTTTTAAACCATAAATTGAAAAAGGCCGCAACAGTTAATTGTTACGGCCTTTGTTTTTTCATCTATCCACTATAAGCAAAAAATGTTACAGTAGATTAACTCCCTTTTGCTTGCATTGGTCGACCATATCTTTTGGCCAGATACTGGCTTGTACTTCACCAACATGCATTTTGTTAAGAAAATACATACAGACTCTTGACTGTCCGATTCCGCCGCCAATACTAAGAGGTATCTCGCCGTTAATAAGCCTTTGATGCCATTTATAATCCAGCCGATGTGTCTCGTTTCTTTGCTCGAGCTGCTTGATCATTGATTCTTTATCAACCCTGATGCCCATCGAGCTTATTTCCATCGCTCTATTAAGAACCGGGCTCCAGAGTAGAATATCGCCATTTAATCCCTTTTTGCCATCGGATGCTTCTGTTATCCAGTCGTCATAATCAGGAGCGCGGCCATCGTGGATCTTGCCATCGGCGAGTAGGCCGCCAATGCCAATCACGAAAACTGCCTTGAACTCTTTAGTCGCTTCATTCTCTCTAGCTCGGGAATCAAGATCCGGATATTTAGCCTGCAAGTCCTCTGTATGCAAAAACGTAATCTCGTCAGGCAAGGTCATCGTCTCAACTTGAGAAAATTCCTTTTTGACCTGTTTCTGCAATTGCTTCATCGCATCGTATATTTTTTTGACGGTATCTTTCAAAAATTCGACATTTCTCTGGTCAGCTGAGACGACTTTCTCCCAGTCCCACTGATCAACATAGGCTGAATGTAAATTATCAAGACAATCTTCGTCCGGCCTGATAGCATTCATATCAGTATACAGACCTTCGCCAACCTTGAATTCATAATCAGCCAAAGCCTGCCTTTTCCATTTCGCCAGCGAAAATAAACATTCCGCTACACTATTATTGTCATCGAGCAATTCAAAGGTCACTTTTCTTTCTGTTCCGTTTAAATCATCGTTGACGCCTGATCCTTTTCTAACGAACAACGGCGCCGAAACCCTCTGCAAATTCAATTGATTAGCCAAATTATTTTCAAAATTATCCTTTATCATCTTGATAGCCTTTTCAGTTTCTCGCAATGACAGCGGCGAACGATAATCTTTATTTATAATCAGGTTTGACATTTTTACCTCCTTAGGGTAAAAAACAATAAAATTAACACAATCTGTTAAGCTACTATTTCCATAGCTTAAAGTCAAATTAAATTTACTTATAACAGTGATTAGCCGCTGAGAGTCGCATTCTTTTCCGGCAAAATTGGCATTAATACAATAGAATGGCTGGCCATGAGAACAATAAATAAAGCAAAAGCGTTTGATTTATCAATGGCAGCGCCGCCATCGAAGGCTCATAGTTTGCGAGCTATAATCATTGCCTCGCTGGCTGACGGCAAGACCACGATAAAGAATGTTCTTCTAGCACAGGATCAGCTAAACGTCATAAACTGCCTTCGTTCGCTCGGCATCGAAATTGACGTAGCAGATGGCGTAACAGGAAGCAATGTAACAGTTTATGGCTGCAATGGCAAAATTTCGCCACCTGCCGATACTACTATCGATGTTGGCGAATCAGGTGTCGGAAAAAACTTCCTGACATCACTGGCCTGTTTGTCTGATAAACCTGTAACAATAACGGGCTCGGCTCGCATCCAGCAGCGGCCTATTGGCGAGTTGGTTTCGGCTTTAGGGCAATTGGGCTGTTCGATTGATTTCCTTGAAAATGACGGCTTTTTGCCGATTTTGGTTCATGGCGGTGGTATAGCCGGCGGCTCTGGGAGCTTGAGAGGCTCTATCAGTTCGCAATATTTTAGCTCATTGGCGATTTCTGTACCCTATGCCAAAAGCGATACGATAATCAATTGTACAGACGATATGACGGAAAAACCCTATATCGATATCACTCTGGATATGATGCGTAAATTCGGCGCAACCGCCGACAACAACAATTACAACCAAATAACCGTCAAATCCGGCCTGCGATACCAGCCTCAAACATTGCAGATAGAGGGCGATTACAGCAGTTGCTCATTTTTCTTTTTAGCTGCTGCGATTTGCCGGTCGCGAATTTCGATAACAGGCTTAAACCCCGCCACAAGTCAAGGCGATAAGGGTTTCCTCGATTTATTAGAGCAGATGGGTTGCGATGTCGCGATAGCTGATGACCGCATCACCTTGCTAGGCAAGCCTTTGCAAGCAGTAACAGTCAACATGAGTAACATTCCCGATTTATTGCCTCCTGCTGCGATTGCCGCTGCATTTGCTGCAGGCACGAGCCGTTTCACGCACATTGGCCATTTGCGTCACAAGGAATGTGACCGCTTAGCCGTCACAGCTGAATTGCTCAACAAAATGGGCATTGAAGCTATTTGCGATGATACATCGCTATCGATAATCGGCTCAAAAAGCGGCAAAACTGCCCATGGCGGCACAATAGACCCACATAACGACCACCGTCAAGCGATGAGTTTTGCCGTAGCAGGCTTGGTCACTGGCGGCCAAACAATCCAAAATAACGACTGTGTCGCGAAATCCTTCCCTGATTTTTGGGAAAAGTTTGAAATTTTCCGAAAATAATGTACCATGTCAAGGTTTGCATAAATCAAATAGTTCGTTTATTAAGGAGATTATACAAAAATGATTGGTTGCCACTTTGGAAAAATGTTTCAGGTCACAGTTGCAGGCGGCTCATACCAAGACGGTTTGACAGCTGTTTTGCAGGGTCATCCACCTTCAATGATTTTAACTGAGCAGGAGATATACGGCGATTTACTTCTTCGTAAACCCGGCAGCGACGAGCTGTCGAGCCCTCGCAAAGAGCCTGATTTGCCCATTATTTATACAGGCTTAAATTCAGCCGACACGATAGAGAATGCCGGCAATTGGAATCACACCAACGGTACGCCCCTGACGATTTTGATTCCTAATCTCGATCGCCATTTTATTCATATCAAGCAATATCAAGACACAAATCGCACACCTCGTCCGGGCCATGCCTCTTTTGCTTCGTTTGCAAAGTACGGCAAAGACGACGACGCTATCGGAGCAGGATTTTTTAGCGGCCGATATACTGCAACAATCGTGGCAGCTGGCTACGTTGCTAAAAAAATATTGAAAAGCTTCGGCATTGAAGTCTTTTCTTATGTCGACGAATTAGCAGGAATCAAATGCGACCCTGTCACAGATTATGCGAAAGCTTTTGCTTACACCGAAAATTACAAAAAAATGCGATGTGACTACGATCCGTTTTATCAAGAAATTTATGTCAATGGCCGTGTCAATCCGGAAATGCGATTTTTAGAGAAAGCTACAATTTTCGCTGAAATAGAAAAAGAGATTGAGCCGATTCGAGCCAAAGCACCAAAGATGAACGCAAAACAAATAGAAGATAAATACGGCGTCCATCACATCTTGAATTGTCCCGATATTAAAGCTGCCAATGCAATGGTCGAAGCCTCTAACAAAATAGCTGCGACCGGTGATTCATGCGGCGGTACAGTTGAAGTCATTGTCACTGGCGTACCAGCTGGTCTTGGTGAGCCCGTTTTCAATAAGTTAGATGCAGAGCTTGGCAAAATGCTCGGCATCGGAGCAGTCAAGGGCGTTGAAGTTGGTGCAGGCTTCGCTGTTAAGGATATGACCGGCATAGAGTCCAATGATCAAATGCACTCGGAAGATAACAAGGTTGTTTTCGACAGCAATAATGCAGGCGGTATCACAGGCGGACTTTCCTCAGGCCAGACTATCAAAGCCAGAGTGGCCGTCAAGCCGACCCCAACCATTGACAAGCCACAGCATACAATTGACAAATACACATTAGCCAACACTGATCTTGAAGCAATAACCAGACGTGACGCTACGATTGTTGGCAGAATTTGGCCTGTTGCCGAAAACTATACAGCTATGGTAATCCTCGACAATTTGATGGTGCATTTAGGTTATCAAGCTGTTAAGTCAAAATTTGAATAACAATATTTAAATATTTAAAAATTTAAATGACATTACAAAAAAAGCCCCGAACAATTGTTTAGGGCTTTTTTTTGTTTCACATTTTCACGTTTTAGAACGGCGTATAAATATACACAGACCCTGAGCAAGCCTTAGTTGGATCACCCGGCAATGTTTGACCATCCCAAACGCAGACCATCCAATCAGCACTCCAACCAACAGCTCCATATCTAATATATACTCTATAGGTAATTGAAGTACCTGAACCTGTTACATATCCAGCACCGGAAGAGCCGCTAAAATCAGACGGCACCCAACCACTATGGAAATTATTGCTGTCGAGGCAATAGAATTGATATAGCACAATTTCCGTTGCGTCAGTCGCCGTAGCCGAAATAGTCATTTCATGATACCAGCCTACTGCATCATGTCCTTCACTCCATGAGGTGAAATAAGGCACAGGTGATGGCGGATCGTGATCGATCACAGTGCTGGTATTCGTACTAGAAGGAATTGACCAAGCAGTTTCATTTCCTTTAGCGTCTTTTGCTTTGACCCTATAGGTATAGGCCGTGTTTGGATCAAGACCATCGTCAGAATAATTCGGGCTTATTTGCCATCCGCTGTCTGTCGCTCCAGCATTTCCGGATGTTTCGTCAAATAGATATTGCACACCGCCAGAAGCATCAGTTGCCGTGGTAGCAGTCATATCGATTTGGCTTGGTGATATTGCCGCAGGCGCCATTTGCCATGTCATAGGACTTGGACTTGGCGGCAAAATGTCTACCGGCCCGCCGCT
>CBDUWP010000025.1:0-17932 GCA_965370955.1 uncultured bacterium
CTCAGCTATCAAGCACCACATCCAACAGGCCAAAACAATTAAAAACATTTGATTTCGATTTATATATAATGGAGATGCCATCTCAGCGACTTGGTTCGCTCAACAAAATATGGCAAAATTTGCAAATCAAACCTTTTACGTTCAACAATCGCAGGTTTTTTTCCAACAATTTTTTCTCTGTCGGTTACGGCCAAATAGATATATGGAATTCGATAGCTGACAGATTGCGAGCAGCTCAATGCCGCCAAACATTAAAAACATCTATCCTTTTGATGGACGGTCATGAGGACAGGATTGTTTTGGGCGATCTAAAACGACAGCAAACTATTGTCAAGATTCGCTCTGATAATTCGGCTCAGTCGGTGACACTCGGCCCCGGTCAAGTAGTAATACAAATCACCGCAAAGAATATCGATGGCAAGCGAGGCGTTTGCAATATGGCGATAACGCCGGCGTTTTATTCTCCAGTTGCCAATATGATACCTGCGCTGAAAAAAATAGAAAAAGCTAAGCGAATATTTTTTGACACCGCAGGTTTTGATGTGGATATGGGGCCGGGCGATTTTATTATTTTCGGGCCTAAAAAATCTGTGGCAGCAACGGCTACATTGGCCGGCTTAATGTTTAGCTCCGGCAAATCCGAAACGACAAAAATTTACATGATTATCTGCACAAATGTCCCCAACTAATTCCCAAAACCAAAAGCCAACTGCCGCAATTGTCAAATGCCCTGACTATCAGCCGCTTCATGTGCGAGATAGTCTCATTCGGCAATTTGATCTTTTAGGCGGTATGGACAATTTTTTCGCTTTTGGCGACAGGGTTTTGATCAAGCCCAATTTCGTCATGGCCAGACCCCCTGACGACCCATCTCAAACCCACAGATCGCCCATCATCGAATTGGCTAAACTCATCAAAGATTTCGGCGCAAAACCTGCCATCGGAGATAGCCCCGGCTGGGGCAGTTTGAAAGACTGTATCAATATCCTAGACTTGGCAAAGCCTCTGAAAAAATTAGACGTTGAAATTCTAGATTTCAAAAAATTCACCAGATGTAAAATCGACCATAAAAAAATCAATATAAGCACAGATTGTCTCGAAGCCGATGCGATTATAAACTTACCGAAATTAAAAGCCCATCAACAGATGGTCGCCACCTTTGCCATCAAGAATATATTCGGCTGTATCTGCGGAAAACAAAAAGCCTACCTGCATTTTTGTAAAGGCCGATCGCAGGAAAGTTTTGCCAAATTCATCATCGAACTTTATAAATATATACAGCCAGCAATAACAATCGTCGATGCAGTCGTCGCGATGGAGGGCAACGGGCCAACCAGCGGAACAGCTAAGCATTTGGGATTCTTCTTGGGTTCGAGCGATCCTGTCAGCTGCGAATATCTCTGCTGTCAACTAACAAATGTCGACCCAAAAACAGTGCCAATCATACAGGCTGCTAAAATCTCCGCTTTCGGCACAGATGGCCTAGAGGACATCAATATTGTTGGCGATGAACTAGCCATTTGCCGCGATTTTCAGATACCAGAGCAAATACCAGTCAAATTCTCGCTGCCGAGAGTGCTCAAAAGTATCTGTAAACAACTGATTTTTAGAGGTTCCCTAAATCGTTAAAAACGATTAAACTGGATATTCGTAAGAGAAAAGCTGCTGCCTTTTTGAAAAAAAAGCAAAACAGCCAATAGCAATAGCGCATCGTAACTAAATATATAGAGGTTATCGATTGAGCGATAAAATAAATAAGCCGGTTGCAGATAGCCAAGAGGCTTTTGTTCGTCAGGTTCAAAACGGCGACAGGTCGGCTTGCGATGTATTGATTGATCGATATTACCAACCGATCTATAAATTTTTGCGAAGGACCGGGCACAGCCGCCATATAAGTGAAGACTTGACTCAGCAGACCTTCATTAAATGCTTTGCCTGTATCGGAAGTTTAAGATCGCCAAAAGCACTGGCAAGTTGGTTATATAAAATTGCCGCTAACAGCTCGCGACTATGGTGGCGAAAAAATAAAAAAATAGCTGTTGTATATTTAGCTGATTTTCTCGATGAAACAGAAGCAAAAAAAACACCTGACACCCTTGAACAAGCACAGCAACTTGAGCAGCTAAATGCCGCCGTACAAAAATTGCCGTGGCATCTGCGACAAACAATTGTGCTTCATTATTTTCAGCAACTGACTATTAAAGAAACTGCCGAAGCAATAAATGTATCACAGGCAACAATAAAGGGCCGTATAAACCGAGCATTAAAAAAATTAAAAAAGAACCTGACAAAATAAACCGCCACAGCTTTGTGGATGCAGTATTACAAAGGAAAAATAAATTGATAAGCATAAATAAAAATTACGGTGTAAAATTAAAATGAAAAAAGACATAATCGAAAATAATCTGCATAAAATCAGCGGCCAAACCAATTGCCCCGCACCAAATCATCTTTGTGACGACATAAAAAAACAGCTCGACACGCCAGCCGCCGCCAAGCCAAAAGGCCACATAAATATAGTCATCGATCTTAGAATAAATAAATATGTTGCGGCAGCTGCCATAATCATCTCGATAATCATGTTCGCTAATCTATTGAACCTTCACTCTGGCCAAACTCTCTATAACGAAACCAAAATCGTTCTGCAAAGCCTGCTGCATAAAGACTCTGGTCACACAGATTTTTCTGATTTCAAAAAACTCTGCAAAAAATTAAAATCAGCTGGTCACAAAATCGAATATCTAGGTGACACTGCCGATCTGAAAAATCCAGATAGTATCTTAATGTACACCAAACTCGAAGGTGACAGATACAGTGTTAGATTTATAAATTTGCGAACAGAAATCTTCACTTCCAAACAGTTAATCGCCCATCAAACGAGGCTTTTACAGAGCAAATCTAACAGATAAAAACCTGTCATTTCTCATTTTTATCAAGCCGCATAAAAACCGCATTATCAATACTGATAAGCGTTTTTTTTTATTGATATGCTCAAAAAATAAGCTGTAAAAATCGGCATTTAATAGAACCACAATTCACAACTTATCCACAACCGCCACTTACGTTGTGCAAAAGCTGTTAAGAACTTTTTTTTTTCATCTCTAACCTTAGCATCTCTAGGCATCTGCACCACGTGGAAAATTTTCATCTAAAAACACTATTGACCACCCCCAGAATCTATTCAATAATAATCCTCATACAATTAACATTGATCGCGAAAGAAAAGGATAAAATGCAGGAAATAGTCATGGACGACAATACTGTTTTGGCAAAACACACGGCAACATTGATCGCAAAGGAAAAGGGCAAAATGCAGGAAATAGTCATGGACGACAATATTACTTTGGTGGAACACGTGGCCAGCCAAACGGATTCGGCTAGCACCAATAAACAAAATTACATGCAAGACACTATCACGGAGGATGGCGATATCGTTTTGCAAAGCCGGGCTGATTTGGCTGGCCAAGGGATTTTAGCCAGCCAGCCCGGAATCATAAATCATTCAGCTGATACAACCGCCGTTTTAAGAACAGAGCTTTCTAAAGTAATCGGCCAAGATAAGTTTGCTATTTGGTTCAAAGATTCGACAACATTTATTCTGGAAGATAACCATCTAGAAATCAACGTTCCCAATTCATTTTTTGCCAACTGGATTGAGGGACATTTTATGTCGCAGCTGAATCTAATCATCAAAAAAATAACGAATCAAACCTGTCAAATAAAATTCAATATAGATTCTAGCCTATCAGCTAAAAAATCCAAAACAGCGGCAACTTCAACAACTATTACAGCCAAAAGTTCTACTTGCGGCACAACCAAACCAAACCTTCACAAAAAATATAAGAGAAAAAAACGCCTAAAACTCAGCTTCGACAATTTTCTGGTGGGCAAATGCAATCGGCTAGCCTACAACGCCGCCGCCAGCTTGGCTGAAAATCCAAAGGGCCCTTTCAATCATCTTTTCATTCACGGTAAATGCGGAATAGGCAAAACACATCTTCTTCAAGGCATCTGTAATCATCTGCGTAAAACAAGGCCAAACGCCAACTGGCTATATCTGTCAGCTGAGGATTTTGCTAACCAATTCGTAATGTCACTCAAAAACCGCAAGCTGGAAGCTTTTCGCCAAAGACTCAGAAGAGTTGACCTTTTAGCTATAGATGACATTCATTTTTTAGCCAACAAACCCTCGACCCAAGAAGAATTTTTCCACACTTTCAACAACATAGACCTAGCCGGCAAACAAATAGCCCTCGTCTCAGATGCCCATCCAAAAATGATCGAAAAGCTGTCAGAAAAACTTACCAGCCGTTTCATTTCCGGTATGGTTGTCAAGATTGAAACACCAGACATCGAGGTCAGAACTGGTATTTGCCGCCAATTCGCAAAAAAAATGAACCAGCCGATACCAGAGGCTGTAATAAAATATTTATCTGACAATCTCACTAGTAACGTTCGTGAGCTGGAAGGTGCCGTATTGAAATTGGCCGCTATCAGCTCCATCCAAAATCAAAAAATCGACCTATCAATGGCAACTGAGGTTTTAAGCGATCATCTGATCACCGCCGATCCAATAGTGCACACCGGTGAGATGGAAGCCGTTTGTGCCGCATTTTTCGGCGTTACCGCAAGTGACATTCAATCGTCCAAAAAAACTCGCACTATAGCACTGGCCAGACATTTCGCGATGTATCTAGCCCGTAAATATACAAAGCTTTCCTGCTCAGATATTGGTCGCGCGATGGGCAATAAAAATCATGCAACTGTTTTAACCGCTTGCAAAAAAATCAATGAGCATTTACAGCATAATCGCTCAATGAACTGGAGAGGGCCGGCAGGCAATCGAATAGAAAAAACGTCCGCTATTTTAGCCAAACTCGAACAAACCATCGTCTGATTCTCAAAACAAAACCGTTAACTTGTTCTTTTTGGCATCTCTGTATTGGGGCCAAAAAAAATGCCGGCTGACAAATCAATCAGACTCATCAGCCGACACTTTGGGTCGCTAAACCCTATTAACCAATTCTAAAAAGGAGGAGGAGAAAAATGTTCATTTCAAAAATTTATGTCATATCAAATCCTGCTATCATCAAAAAACTTTTTATTTTCTAACCGTTGCATATAAATACGCGGGACTAGCCAATTTGTTCAAAAAAATAGATAAAATATGACAATTACAGATATGGCTCTTTTAATAGCCTTGCAAATCGCCTGTTTTGCCCACATTTACACCCGAAAAACGATAAAAAAACCAAAAATTGGCTTGTTTTAAATCCGAAAACCCCTACAATAGTCGTTTCTCTACCATAGAGACAGATCAAGTAACATTATTAGCAGGAGATATATCTCGTGAGAACTGAGCTTTTAAACGCAGCTGCCCAAAGCAGCCTCAAAACAGACTTGCCGTTTTTCGAAATAGGCGACACAGTTGAAGTTAGCTGTAAGATCAAAGAGGGCAACAAAGAACGCGTCCAAATCTTCGCCGGCACAGTCATCGCCAGAAGAGGCTCTGGCATCAACGATGTTTTCACTGTCCGCCGTATGAGCAACAACGAAGGTGTTGAGCGAATTTTCCCTATTCACTCCCCTAACGTTATTGATGTCAAGGCGATCAGAAGCGGTAAGACCAGACGTTCCAAGCTTTATTTCCTCCGCGACAGAACTGGCAAATCCGTACGTTTAGCTCAAAGACACAGCACCCATACAATAAAAAGATAAGTGACAAGGGGCAAGGGGCTGAATCTTAGGGCAGTAGCCCAAAAGTGGTAAAGGGCGAGATTCTTGGGACAGGGAAGCTAATATCGTTTTTTTTGGGTAAGACTTGTAAATTAAATTAGGCTTTACATGTTTGGCTGGCCCTTAGGAAAAAAAGAAAAAAGAGCAACCATCACAAACAACCCTCATCTTCTCGGCAAATGGGGCGAGAAACAAGCACTCAAATATCTCAAGAAACAAGGCTATAAATATGTCTGCAAAAACTTCCGCTGCAAAAGAGGTGAAATAGATTTAATCGTAACGGACAAAGACACTATCGTTTTTGTAGAAGTCAAAACCAGATCCAGCGAAACCTACACCCCCATTGAAACCGCCTTTACCAAAGCCAAGATGAGACATCTTCGAAGTGCCGCCAGATATTTCGTAGCTAAACATAAAATCAATGACCGACTATTACGTTTTGATTTTATCACTATAAAACCAACAGGCAAATCAAGCTGTGAAAAAAGACATTACAAAAATGCCTTTGTGTAAACTGATATTGAATTGGTCGTCTTAAGCACAACCAACAAATTGTAGAGTTCATTTCATTATATCACAAAACAAGCTCGTCCCTTGTGTTGTAGAATCCGCCCCTTTGATCAGCCACTAGGACTTCGTAGCGATCTCGACGTTTTCAGCCCTTTCGCCCTTTTCGCCAGCTACGACATCAAACTTGACAGCCTGTCCCTCGTCAAGATTTTTGAATCCATCGCCAATGATATTTGCATAATGAACGAAAATGTCGTTGCCCTCTGCTGTGGTGATAAAGCCGTATCCTTTTCTCGGATTGAACCACTTAACAATGCCCTCAGACATGAAATAACTCCTTTACCATTATTTTTTGAATACACAACATTTAACTAAACAATCAACAATCATTTAGAGTTATTATTTTCAAGCTTTTCTTTCATCAACCGACCCATCTTGAACTTCACCGTTCGCTTAGCCGGAACCTTTACCCTTTCGAGCGTTTTGGGATTTTGTGCAATTCTGGCAGCTCTTTTTCTCACCTCGAAAACGCCAAAACCTCTGAACTCGAGCCGATTATTCTTAGCCAACTCATCTGTTATCTGATCTAAAAATGCCTGTATCACATGCTTAACAGTAACGCGTTTTGCCTGTGTATTTTCGGCGATTCTTTCAGCCAAATCTCTTTTTGTCACTGTCGACATACCAACACCTCTTAACAAAGAGTATCAAATTTTAATCAAGACCAACCAGCAATTTCAAACTGTCACTATCGCATCTTATCGAAGTGAAAACAAATCCACGTTTCATTGCCCACCTGATAGTTAAACGACACAAGTTACTTTAATGTAAAGACTTCGAGACGGCAAGGTTATTTTTTTAATTTTTTTTAATTGACACAATTCACTAAATCGCCAGCAAATCACGATATCATATCAAATACCACATGCTTTGCGGCTTTTTTTGTATGCCTTTATAAATGAGCTGTTGACCTAAACTGATTTTGCCATCATAATCACCATATCGATAAAGGACAGATCCAAAGCTTTTGACTCATTCACTGATTGGATATTATGGACAAGAAAAAAACTCGAGCCTCAGAGATAGCCAACACCTTTGAATGGCTGATAACCGCATTCATTTTAGCCTTCATCTTCCGATCCTTTGTGATGGAAGCCTATCGCATACCAACAGGCTCGATGGCTGACACGTTGCGCGGAGCACATTTTTCGATGCGATGCAAGCAATGCGGACAAAAATACGATTATGGTTTTGTGCCGGAAAATTACAATCTGCCCAGAGACTCGATGCCCAAGGGCACGTTGAAGTTGACACAAACAAAATGTCCAAGCTGCGGACACTCTCAATCGGCCGGAGGAAATATGCCAATCTCCTACGGCGACAGAATTTTAGTTCTCAAAGATCTATATCAATTCAAAGAACCCAAAAGATGGGATGTCGTCGTATTTAAGAATCCGCTTAATCCTACAGAAAATTACATTAAGAGATTGATAGGCAAGCCCGGCGAAAAAGTCGAGATAATAGACGGTGACATATACATCAACGATAACATCGCGAGAAAACCAAAAAAAGTACAAAAAGAGCATTGGATGTGCGTTTACGATAACAATCATCAGCCAGTCAAGCCTTTCGATGGCACATTTAACGGTCGCAGCTGGCAGCAGCCTTTCGACGTCACTAATTCAGCTTGGAAAATCCCATCGGAATCAGCCACGACATTTCAGCTTTTGACCACTGCCGGCCACATTTTTGACCTTGCTTATAATATTCATAAAGGCAACGATTTCAAAACAGCCTATTCATATAACGAGCCGAAATATTATCGTTACATGCCTGTTTGCAGTGACACCAAAATCCGTTTTATCGCAAAGGTAAAAGGCGACAGAGGTATTATTGGAGCCAGCACAAGCAAATATCAAATCACTTATAAAGCTCTCATTGATCTGTCTGGTGAGATGGCCATTTACAAAATCCAAAACGGCGGCGAATCCAAACTCACGAGCAGAACTATCGACAGTAAAATAAATTTCAGTAAGCCGCACAAGGTGACATTCCAATGCGTTGACCATCTTCTTTCTTTTAAGTTTGGCAAAGAATCGCTCGATTATGATTTAGGAACAACCGCCGCTTCTGCCGGAGCTATAATTCCAAACGCTCAACCTGATGTCCGAATTTTAGGTTCTGGCGATATAACAGTGACTTCAGTTGCGATTTTTCGAGATACCCATTATACAGGCGGAAATTCGCCAAGAGCAAATCACAGTCAAGGCTTAGAAGGTCATCCAATTTTTCTTCAAGAAGATCAATTTTTCACACTCGGCGACAACAGCCCCAACAGCGCAGACGGCAGATGGTGGAACCGACCGGGCATAGGCAATAATAACAAGCAATATAAACAAGGCATTGTCCCTAGAGAATACTTGGTTGGTAAAGCGGTGTTTGTTTATTGGCCAATGGGTTTGAAACTTTTCAAGAAAGATCCAATTGGCCTCATTCCAAATGCCAGTCAACTTCGCTGGATTTACGGCGGAAAATAATATGCTCTTTTACGGCCCTGCCCAAGTAGCAGTAATTGTTTGGGTGGCGTTATAGGTATCGGCATCAGCTAAATCGTTTGCATAATTTGAAGCTCTTATCCAGAGGGTGACATCCACAAAATCATCAGTTCCGACATGTGTTATATTTGATCCGCCTGAAATAAAGCTGCTATATATTACCCAGTCCACATCTGAACCGCCGGTATTGCTGGAGCCGTCGCCATCATACACGAGCTTGTATTCTGTTTTCAATGTATCGGTTGCGCAGCTTAATTGAGCGGAGCTGGTATTGTCCGCTGTCAATACGGCGTCACCTGTTGTTTGCAATGTTATTGTTTCGCTGGCAGTTACGGAAGTTGCCTGAGTTGATATCTGGGTCGCTATATCTGTGCTGCTAAAATTGCCGCTCCAGCTAAGTGTATCATCTGCGATCAGCATTTGCGATAGGCTCATTGCCAAGATAGCTGCATTGAGACATATTGACCGCCTCATCATTTAACACCAGTCAACGTGGTCGTGACATTAGCCAAAATTTGTATCTCTTTTTCGACATCAGCTTTGGTTAAATATTTTTGTCCGCTAACGCCTTGCAACTGTTCTGTCAGCGGCGGAATAGGTTTGCCGTCAAGCTTTGACACTATACTTTTTAGTTTATCGATTTCTTGAGCGATATTGATTAGCTTATGCCGCGCGGCAAAAGCATCTGTACTGCCGCTTCTCATGATTCTCGGCGTAATAAAAATCACAACTTCTTTATTGATGGTGACATCTTTATTGCTTTTGAACGCTCCGCCTAAAAATGGTATCGAGCTCAGCAGCGGCACTCTTTTATCATCTTTTCGCTTTTGTGATTCGATCAGTCCGCCAATAACGATAGCATCACCATCTTTAACCCTGACACAGGTTCTGGCTTTTCGTCTTCTAATGATTGGCAAATTTCCAGCTGAGGTTCCTGCCCCATTGACATGATTTTGCCTTGACGCCACATCGCTAACTTCCGTCAACACATCAACTGTGATATCGTTATTGTTTCCTATATAGGGTGTCATTTCCAACAGCACGCCGGACTTTATCACCTCTAGCTCGGTTCTCAAGGAAGAAGAGGACGCATATAAATCTGTAGCTATTGTAAAATATTCTTCTAGCGTAATATCGATGGAAGCTTTTTGTCCGTTGAGCGTTGCGACTCTCGGTCTTGATCTCACTTCAGCTTGCTCGTTTCCTATGAGTGCTCTCAATGTGAACGATAGGCTGGTTAGGTTTGCTTTGGGGACACTTGTATAGCGAGCAAGTCCGCTAAATAGGCCAAGCCCTTCAGCTAAATTAAAAGCTGTATGCCCATCTGAATATTCCCAATCTAAGCCGAATTGCTCTGTTGCTTCCTGCCATAGTTCAACGACCAGCACCTCTAAAATAATTTGCGGCTGCGGGACATCTAGTTTTTTGATAATGTTTTCGATACGCGTCACAATTGCATGTGGAGCATAAAGCAATATCTCGTTTGACCTTGCTCCGAATGACACATATTTCCTTACCGGCGTCGGCAGCACACTTGTGACGTGTTTGGCTGTAATATATTTCAGATATACTCTTTTGGATTCAGCTGATTCAATAAAGCCCGGACAGCTCGGATCGCCACTGCTTATAACATAAAAACGTTTACTTCTTTTGTGTACAAAGATCCCTTTGCCTGCAACCAATTGCTCTAAACATTCGTCAAGATTTTTTCCTTGTCCAGCATCGAGTGACACCAGCATGTCCGACACTTTGGGACTGATTGCAATGACGGCAGCTGTTTCGATTGAAATGTCGCGAATAACCTGCGTAAACGGAACATCAACCCATACATTGTTTACAATTATCTCGTCATTAGCTTTATCTGATTGTTTTTCGTTATCGCCTGCGGCATGTAAAGTGGTGACCACTAGCAGTAAAACTGCCAAGGGCAACATAGCTTTAATTTTCGTCAACAACATAAACATAAATATAATCTCTTAACCTTTTTATTTAGCCACAGTAACAACCAGTGGTATTTGAATTTGTTTTTTGTTATCTTCGGCCTGATTCGCCAAACCGGCTTTTTCAATATTTACTGTTATTATACCTGTATATTCCCCCGAGCTGGTTCCTTTTGGCACTCGAAGCGTACTAATAATAGTCCTTTGCATTTTAGGCCCTACCGCAATTTGCGGTGACCTAAATTTGAGCCATTGGCTTGCTGTTCCCGATTTGCTAAAAGCCGCACTTATTGTTGCCATCGCATCATTTGAGATGGTGAATTTAGCTGATGTCAATCTGCCACCGGTCAACTCAAGCTTAATTTCCTTAGGCTCTATAGATATATTGTCTGATTCATTTTTATTAAACTTAGCCCACTGTTTCGCCTGCTGGCTGGTGACATTGAAAGGAATATCATTGATGATTTTTCTCGCTGATTCTGTTTCCGACTCAACGAATACTCTCACAGTATATTTTCCAGCCGGCAATGGATCGGATAAAACACCGGAATAAGTCCTGCTATCGGCGGGAAAAACTCTTCTTCTATTACTGAACATTGGTATGGTAGCTATTGTTTTCCATTTTGTCGAATAGATAACAGCTTTGGCATTAGCAATAAAAGCGATCAATCCGCTATTATTGAGCTGGGCTTTTATTCCAAAAACAGGCACATCATCGGACATACCATCAGACATATCATCGCTTGATTTGCTATTGTCTGACTCAACATTTGTTTCAGTATCAACACTAGAAGCAGTAACAGCCATATCAGCATCAGCCAAAGCAACAAAATCAGGCATTGTCACAGCTATATTGGTTATGTCAGCTCTTTCGATATAGTTTCTTCTGCCAACTCTGATAAAGACACCTGATGCCGCTCTAAAATCGAAATTGATATTCTTTTTCTTGGCCTTTTTTGTGGAGACCATCAAGGCAGCCCAATAGTCACCATCTGCACTGGTTGGCACTTCGACCTGCATTTCGACAATCTTCACTTCGTTTGGTTCCAACACAAATTCATTTTGCTTGAACTTAATCCAATTGACCGCTGAACGATCATGCTTATATTCTGATCCAAATTGAAGGCCGCCCTCTAGTGTGGTTTGGAAATGGACTGGCGTGACAATTACGGTACGTGATTTAGCTCGAGGAGATCTTTTAATATTTGCGATAGTGAGTGTGAAGCGTCCCTGTGCTCCGGGTGTAGCGTTGACCCACTGCTGTAACGGACTGACAGAAACCCCAGCCAGCATTACTTCAGTGATAACTAAAACAACCATAGCCCCCAAAACTGCTATGCTACTTTTCGACTTCAAATTCTTTTTCATTAAGAATTCCTTTTCTACTACAGAGACTCTATCCTTTTTGTGTAATCTCAAGATAGTTCAAATCAAATCAATTCCATGTAGCTGTAATAGTCTGCGTACAGGTATAGGTTCCCGCATCAGCCATTTCAGCTGCTGGGTGCGTTGCCTGCACCTCTAAGGTAACCAAAATATTACCATCATCAGCCACATGTGTCAGCACTAAGCCGCCGCCAGTTAAAAAGGTGGTGTAATCCGTCCAAGTCGTGACATCGGTAGCATTTCCACTTGCAGCTACAGCATTTCCATCTGTTGCCAATTTATACTTTGTCACCAGCTGATCTGTTGCACAACTTAACTGTGAATCCGTGTCGTTGTCAGCAGTTAACGTGACAGCACCATTTGTGTATAAGATTGCTGTCTCTGATCCTTCTGGAGCAGCTGCCTGAGTGGACATTGCTGTTAAGCTAGTTGTCCCTCCATCTCCAAAATCGTCATCCCATTCAAGAGCCCCACTAACCACAACGCTCACAGCCCATGTTGCATCAACCGGAGTTGTCGCAGCTATTGCCGCAGAGCTAGACAACAGTAATATTACCATCATCATAAATAAAATTTTCGTAAACCTTCTCATACTATATCCCCTCAAAATTAAAATTTCTCTTGCCCAACCTGCAAACCCTCAATTTCAATATTTTCGCCTTAATTCATAAAATTAAACCGACCCTAGCAAAAATTTACAAAACATTTGGGCCAACAGCAAAAAAAAGTGAGAAAATTATTACACATTAACCACTTTTAACATTTTTTCTCTCAACACCCCTAAGTAGCCTTAAAAAGCGTATCTAAAATATCGGCAGCATATATCGTTTGCTTAATAAGCATATAAATATATTGTGCCAACATTCTATAGCTCAAAATAAGCCGTTTCTTATCGGCTGGCAATCTGACTAAAGCCCGATAAAAAAATCTCGTTTTTTGATAGGTTCCTATAATCTTAAGCAATAGCCTGAAAGCAAACTCTCTCATCAATCATAGCCGGCTACTGTCAAGATGGCAGTTAGTCTTGATTTGGCTGAAATCGGTGAAAATTAGCAATCACAGTTATTAAGGCAAGCAAATCGCAACATCTTTATTTCCAACCTCTTAGAGCTTTATAGACATAGAAATTAGCTTATGGCACATATTTTGCACAGGTTATAACTAATTATGACAGTTACGGAACAAAAAAACGTATTATCTTGCGGGGCAAACTGGGCTTGGCCTGTTGCCTTAGAGGATATCTTCAAACCCAGATCGGTAAATCTGCTGGTTGCAGAGAATCCGTCTGAACTGGCGACCATCATGGATCACAAGCGAATCGATGCCTTGATAATGGATATTGACAATCATCACATCGACAGCCTAACAATATTGGGGCAATTGCGGATAAAATTCCCTCGCATTGGCTGTATAGTTATTTCGAGTAATCCCGAGAACAGACTTTTACAGAAAGCCCTAAATCTCGACGTTTTCAGCGTACTAAATAAACCAGTTGACATGACCATATTGCGGCGTCAGCTTGACCGATTGTTCACTAAACAATATCAATGCGATATTTTCAAATAACGAAGTCACATTTATAGTAATTTTCACTAAACCGAAAATAAATTTGTCATTTAGAAGGAGATAAGTTACATGAAGATTAAACCATTAGCAGATAAAATTCTTGTTGAGCGTCTCAAGGCCGAAAGTAAAACAGCAGGCGGAATCGTTTTACCCGACAGTGCCAAAGAAAAACCTCAAACCGGCAAAGTCGTCAGCGTTGGCCCCGGCAAAACTCTTGACGATGGTACAGTTAGAAAAATGCAAGTCAAAAAAGGCGATAACGTTCTGTTTACCAGTTATGCTGGAACCAGCGTCAAAATCAATGACAAGGAACTGTTAATCATGAACGAATCCGACATCATGGCCATCGTTGAAAAATAATGCAGATTCAAATTATTACTAACACAAACAATTTACAATTGGTACAAGGAGATAAACTATGGCAGCAAAAAAAATAGCATTTGGCAATGAAGCGAGAGCTTCTATTTCCGCCGGCGTTCAAAAACTTGCCCGTGCAGTAAAGGTGACTCTCGGCCCATGCGGCCGCAATGTCATACTAGAAAAATCATTCGGCTCTCCAACAGTCACTAAAGACGGCGTCTCGGTCGCCAAAGAGATAGAGCTGGAAGATTCGTATGAGAACATGGGTGCCCAGATGGTCAAGGAGGTCGCCTCGAAAACTTCCGACGTTGCAGGTGACGGCACAACAACAGCCACAATTTTAGCTGAGAGCATTTTCTTAGAGGGTTTGAAAAATATCACAGCCGGCGCAAATGCCATGCAGGTTAAAGCAGGCATCGACAAGGCTGTAGCCAAAATCATTGACGGCTTCAAGAAGATGAGCATTTCTATTGATTCCACCAAACAAATCGAGCAGGTCGCTACTTGTTCAGCCAATCAGGATAAAGAGATCGGCAAAAAGATGGCAGAAGCCATGGACAAAGTCGGCAAAGACGGCGTCATCACAGTTGAAGAGGGCCAAAGCCTTGAGACAACAGTTGATTTGGTTGAGGGTATGCAGTTTGACAAGGGTTACATCAGTCCTCATTTTGTCAACAAGCCGGAAGACATGACCGTTTCGCTGGACAAGCCGTATATTTTGGTCCATGAAAAAAAGATTAGCTCGATAAAGTCACTCGTTCCGATTCTCGAGAAGGTTTCCAAAGCAGGCAGCAGCCTTTTGATCATCGCAGAAGACATCGAAGGCGAAGCGCTGGCGACATTGGTTATCAATAAACTTCGCGGCACTTTACAAATCGCAGCAGTAAAAGCCCCCGGCTTTGGCGATAAGCGTAAAGCCATGATGGAAGACATTGCAACACTCACTGGCGGTGAAGCTATTTTTGAAGATCTCGGCATGCAACTAGAGAAAATAGAACTAGCTCAGCTCGGCCGCGCTAAAAAAGTCACCATCGATAAAGACAACACTACAATCATCGAAGGCGGCGGCACTAGCGGCGCGATCAAGACTCGGATAGAGCAAATAAAAGTTGAGATCTCCAATTCGACCAGCGAATATGACGTTGAAAAACTTCAGGAAAGATTAGCTAAGCTCTCTGGCGGTGTAGCTCAAATCAATGTTGGCGCAGCAACTGAAGCTGAGATGAAAGAGAAAAAAGCTAGAGTTGAAGATGCTCTTCATGCTTGCCGCGCAGCAGTCGAAGAGGGTATCTTACCGGGAGGCGGCGTTGCCTGCTTGAAACTTTTAGACAGCCTAAAAAATGTAAAAGCCTCAGGCGACGAAAAAATTGGCGTTGAGATCATCAAACGTGCCCTTCTTTGGCCTATCAAACAGATAGTAACCAATGCCGGCCTTGACGGATCGATAGTTGCCCAAAAGGTTATGGAAAACGATGAAACTAATTACGGTTACGATGCCATGAACAAACGTTACGGTGACATGGTCAAGTTTGGTATTATCGTCCCAACTAAGGTTGAGAGAACCGCACTGCAAAACGGCGCATCGATCGCATCATTATTGCTAACGACAGACGCTTTGGTAAGCGATATACCAGAAGATAAACCTGCTGCTCCAGCTATGCCCGGTGGCGGCGGAATGTATTAGATTTGAAATTGATTACGGGCAAGTCGCCATTTGTGTACGGCTTGCCTTTTTTTTTGTCATCTATTATGTAAGATGAGAGAGATAAAAAATAATGTTCAAAATGTATTCTAATTTCATTTCCCAAGCCTCCAAACATTTGGCTATTGGTGCTTTTGTCGTTGGCATGTCACTCATTGGTATCGGCGTTATCATTTGGGCGTTGCCGAAGGTCTTTGCCGGAATTGCAGCATTAGTATTCTGTTTTAGCGGGATTGGCTGTATTGTTTCTGCTGTCAAAATTTTGTTCGCAGCCAAAAAAACTAATTCGTGCATAAACTATGAATCAGGATCGGCCACCACCAGAATAAACGTCAAGGTACATCGACACGATCAGTAAATATTTTATGTTTGGCACCTATTGGGCTTCTATCTGATTTTCAATGTCGCAAGAGCTATCGCCGCAAAGACAGCCGCTATAATCCAGAACCGTATCACTACTTGCGGTTCGGACCATCCGACTAGATGAAAATGATGATGCAGGGGCGCACATTTAAAAATTCTTTTGCCGCCTGAGCATTTAAAATATCCAACCTGTAAAAGCACACTGACTATTTCCATCACGAACACTCCGCCGATCACCAGCAGCAGCACTTCGTTTCTGGTTACCAATGCTCCATAGCCCATCGCCGCCCCCAGCGGCAACGATCCCGTATCGCCCATGAACACCTTTGCCGGGTGACAGTTGTACCACAAAAACCCTAAAATCGCTCCAAGTATGGCGGAGAAAAACACCGACAATTCGCCCGCCTGCGGTATATGCGGCAAAAGCAAATAGCTCGACCAAGTCATAGGATTTGCGCGTGACATTGTTTCAGACGCCACGTAACAGAGCATCACCAGCACCATCGCCACGATTCCGATACAGCCTGAGGCTAGGCCATCCATGCCGTCCGCCAAATTGACTGCGTTGCTTGTCGCCGAGATATAAAAAATAGCTATCAGCACAAATGCCCAGGTCGCCAATTGGAACCCTTCTTTATGAAACGGCAGCCAAAGCAAACGCCCGTCCGGCACATTTACAAAATCTTTATATAAAAATAACGAGATTAGCACAGCCCCTCCGATTTGAAAGAGCAATTTTTCCCAAGCTTTGAGCCCGTCTCTCGTTCGGTGCCTGCTGGAAGCCGTAAGCTTTAGCCAATCGTCAACTCCCCCTAATATCCCGAACCACACCATCAGCACGACAGCTTTTTGCACAAATGGATTATCCAGTTTCGCCCACAAAAGCGTAGTCGCCAATACCGAACAAATAATAATCAATCCTCCCATTGTCGGCGTATCTGTTTTGGCTTTGTTCATTTCGTTTAGGATTGCGTGATCGAATTGTGGCCGGTCTCCGATTTTTTTCTGCTTCAGCCATTTTATAATTTTCGGCGCTGTAACAAACGCAATAAGAAAGCTGACCATAATAGCGACCAAAGAGCGAAACATCACATCTTGATAGGCATAAAAACCAATCTTATGCGTAAAAACATCCCGCAGCTGCCATAGGAAATAATAAATCATTTAGCCATCGATCCCTGAAAATAACGCTTAACAAATCCTTATTGTGCTTTTTTCGCCAACTGCCTGACCACGACTTCCAGCCCATTGATTCTCGATCCCTTGACCAGTATTATATCGCCATTGGCCACATATTTCGAGATATTATTACAAAGAGCCGCCGTATTATCAAAAATTTCGGTTTCCAAACTAGCTCTAGCTTTTTTAGCTGCTGCACATGTCACCTTCGCAAACTTTCCAACCGCCAAAAGCTGGCCTATTTTTGACTGCGCTATACAGTAACCCAGCTCCTCGTGATATTTTTCAGCCCGATCGCCGAGTTCCGCCATATCTCCACAAACAAAAACAATTTCGTTCGATTCAGCTTTCATATTGCCTGCCATCTCGATTGCGTTTTTCATTGATGCTGGATTTGCGTTATAGCAATCGTTTATGACTATCATTTTGTCAATTTCCAGAACTTCGCACCTCATGGACGCAGCCTGCCAGTCAACTATCATTTCAGCAAACTGTTTGGCATCTATCCCGAACCATTTACAACAAGCTAGTGCCGCCGCGCTATTAGTTACAGCCGCAGGCGATGGCGACCCGACAACAATTTTCACTTCATCGACAACAAAACTGCTCTGCGAAGTTGAGTGACTTGCATCTTC
>CBDUWP010000026.1:0-17727 GCA_965370955.1 uncultured bacterium
GTGGCGGGCCTGCAAATCGTTAAAAAAGGGACAAAAGAGCCGGATGGCGATCTTGCATGGGAAATCGTGAATCTCTGTTTCAGAAAAGGATTGCTGATGTTTGCGCCTGTTGGATTCGGTTCTGGATGCGTGAAAATAGCGCCACCACTTTGCATAACAAAAGAAGCACTGCTAGAAGGATGTCAGGTTGTCCGGGAAGCGATGAAACAGCTGGTCTAAATATAACGTTATATAACGATAATCTTGTTTGAAAATTTGAATGGAAAGGCCTGTAAATGATATTGGAAAAATATTCGATCGGAATCGGTGATAGATTTGCCCATCAAGGAAAAGCACAGCTTAATGCGATTATCAAAGCAAAAAAAATCGGCATAAATGTTGTGCCGGTCTGGAATAAATCGCATAGAGAACATACTATTATTGCAACGACTCCGGCCAGCACAAGGCGAGAGGCTGATGAGGCTGTCGCAAACTGCAAATGGACCGATAGTTATTATGTGGATGCAGATCATATCAATATGTCAAATGTCGATCTGTTTATTGATAGTAGTGACTTCTTTACGCTCGATGTGGCTGACTATATCTCGCAAAAACCAACAGAAGAAGGCCTGACGCAGTTTATGGCTGATAATAATAAATATATCGGCTCGCTAGAAATCGATGGAATCGGGGAAACTTTCAATGTTACAGAAGATGATCTACTGAAAATCGGCAAAAAATTTCTGGCAGCTGTCACTGAAGCTGGCAAAATTTATCGCCATATCGCAAAAGCTAAAGGGGCTGATAACTTTATTACAGAAGTGTCAATGGATGAATCAGAACTGCCGCAAAGTCCAGCTGAAATGTTTTTTATTCTCTCTATGATTGCCGCCGAAAAAATCCCCGCCCAGACAATCGCGCCGAAATTTACCGGTCAATTTAATAAAGGTGTGGACTATGTCGGAGATGTTGACCAATTTGAAAAGGAATTTAATCAGGATATCGCAGTTATAAAGTTCGCTGTGGAAAAATTGAATCTGCCGAAAAATTTGAAGCTTAGCGTGCACTCAGGAAGTGATAAGTTTTCAATCTATGAGCCAATCAATAAGGCTCTAAAAAAATTCGGGATAGGACTGCATCTTAAAACGGCGGGAACTACTTGGCTCGAGGAACTGATCGGACTGGCTGTGGCTGGAGAAGAAGGACTCGAAATCGCGAAAGAAGTCTACAAAATCGCTATGACAAAAAAACAAGAGCTTATCACGCCCTATGCAACAGTAGTAGATATCGATGAACAAAAATTGCCAACGGATCAAGAAGTAAATAGCTGGGACGGGCAAGTCTTTGCGAACGCACTAAGGCATGACCAAAGCTGTGACGAATATAATATGCATTTTAGGCAAATGCTGCATCTAAGTTATAAAATTGCGGCGCAAATGGGAGATAGATTTATAGATGCTCTAAAAAAACATGAAGATGTTATCGCTGAAAATGTTACAGAAAATCTGTACGAAAGGCATATCAAAAAGATTTTTGTGTGAAAATGAAAATCAATCAATAAAATGAAAAGAGCCTGCCGAAAATCCGACAGGCTTCTTTTTTTATACAAAATTTTAATTTGAAAAGCGAGTCTTGGCTTGGCTAATCAGATAAAAGCTGCCAGTTATACAAATGAGGTCGCCACGGCTTATCGCGTTTTTAGCTAGTTTTAATGCAGGGCTAAGCGAAGAAGCGGTCTGGCACATCTTGCCGCTTATCTCGGTGTATCGCTCAGCTAACTCATCCGGCGAAACTGCCTTGGGATTTGCGCTGCGAGTGAAAATGACCTTGTCAGCGCCATATTGCAATTTGGTCAACATGCCAGTGATGTCTTTATCCACATTGCAACCGAAAATTACTACCATCGAATCATAAGGAACATTTTGGCCAATCGCACAAATGAGCTCCTCTATGCTGGCGGCATTGTGGGCGGCGTCTATCATTATGCGGGGATCGTCGTGGATGATCTCCATGCGGCCGTCAAGTGAAACAGTGGCTAAGCCAGCAATTGTTTTGTCGTTATCTATCTCGTAACCTATGCTCTTGATCTTGTCGAGCATCGCTAGAGCTAGGCCGCAATTTATCGCTTGATGCTTTCCGTGCATAGGAACTCGCAAATGTTCAAATTTGCTCGTCTCTGTCGTTAGGCATATTCTTGTATGAGGACCGTGCTGACGCGAAGTCTCAAAACGAAAAGAGAAATCAATGTCATGGCCGGCTATGCTCAAAGGAGTCTCGGACAAAAGGGCTTCAGACCGTAAAACCTTCAAAGCGACCTTGTCCTGAATGACGCTGATCGCGGGAATGTTCTTCTTGAAAATCCCAGCTTTCTCATAGGCTATCTTGTCAATAGTGTTACCGAGTTGATTCTGGTGATCAATGCTAAGGCTGGTTATGCCGACCACCTCAGGTGTGATGACGTT
The DNA here is from genome assembly GCA_965370955.1 of uncultured bacterium. GTDB lineage: Bacteria > Planctomycetota > Phycisphaerae > Sedimentisphaerales > Anaerobacaceae > CBDUWP01. The sequence goes on from CBDUWP010000026.1 coordinate 2,442, forward strand.
AGTGCTGTCGAGCCGGCCGCCAAGGCCAGTCTCTATCACGGCAAAATCTACCTTGTTGTCAGAAAAGTGCATGAATGCAAGGGCAGTCATGATCTCAAAAAATGTCGGCTGATTGTTCTTGCCCATTTTTTCTATCGGATTGTGAGCGCGATTCATCAAGCCAAGCATCTCGTTGTCAGAAATCAGATTAGAGTCAATGGCTATCCGCTCGTGCAAATGAATCAAGTGCGGAGAAGTGTAAAGGCCAGTCTTAAAGCCGTTAGCCTCAAGCATCTTGGCAAGCATCGTAGCTGTCGAACCCTTGCCCTTAGTGCCGGCAATATGAAGAGTCTTGATCTTCTTGTGAGGATTGTCCAGCAACGATAACAGCTTCCGCATTTTGTCCAAGTTGAAGGTAGTGACATTGTAACGCAAATGCTTTTGATTCTCATAATCTGTTTTACTGAAAAGGTAATCCAAAGCGGCTTTATAAGTGCTGAAAGCTTTCTTGCTCTTGACTGTCGTCTTCTTGGTGATTTTCTTGGTCTTTTTAGTTGTTTTCTTTAATTTAGCCATAGGTCATTGAGTATAGCATGATGGAGGCGTAAAGTCAATTCGCTTGGATTTTATTGGAAATTGAGCTAATGTTACAACTGATTAAATGGTAGTAAGTGTTTGTTTATAAGGACTTTAAGGGTTGTTGGTTAATTTCGGGTTAAGAAAAAAGTATTTTGTGTGCTTATTGTAATATAAGTAGGGCTTATTGAATGGCGAATTAATCCTGACAAAGCTAAGCCGGCGATGATTCTAAATATCTTGACAAAATGCACCGAAAATAGCAAAATGTCCCCATGGAGAGAACCGGACATTCAGCCGATATCGATAAGTGGTTGATTCTAGCAAAAGCCGATGGCGTAGGGCCAGTTACCTTTGCTAGATTGCTCGACTATTTTGGCTCCATTGACGAAATTTTGGGAGCAAACACTTTTCAATTGCAAAAAGTTAAAGGAATAGCAAAAGTAGCTTCTGAAAAAATCGCGGCCTCCATAAAAATTAACAATCCTATAAAAGAAATCGCATTCGCAGATAAATTAGGCGTTAAAATAATACATTCTCAAGATAGTAGGTATCCAACTCTATTGACAAAAAGTTACGATCCGCCGCCTGTACTATATGTCAAAGGCAATCTGACGATGGCTGATAATCTGGCTGTCGCAATCGTTGGAGCAAGGCGATGCAGCAATTATGGAGCAGAACAAGCAAGCAGATTCGCTCATCTACTTTCAGCTGCCGGTTTTACAATTGTATCAGGACTAGCCAGAGGCGTTGACAGCTATGCACATCAAGGAGCAATCGCCGCAACTGGACGAACTATTGCTGTCTTAGGAAACGGATTGGCAAATGTCTATCCGCCGGAACATAAAAAACTGTTCGAGCAAATAACCGGCTGCGGAGCCTGCATCAGTGAACTATCTCTGACAGCACAGCCCAAAGCTGAACATTTTCCAGCTCGAAATAGAATTATCGCGGCAATGACACTAGCGACCATAGTCGTAGAAGCATCTCTGAGGTCAGGGGCTATGATTACGGCAACAGCGGCGATGGACAATAATAGGGAGGTTATGGCTGTGCCGGGAAAGATCGATTCCTATCTAAGTGCCGGGCCAAATAAACTGATAAAGCAAGGGGCAACACTGATCGATTCGGTAGAAGATGTTGTCGAAGCGTTAGGACATATCGGTCGAAAGCTAAAAGAACATGCAAAAAAAGCTACAAATCTGGCGGTCGAAAAGACTCGAGAAGTTAGCAATACGCCTGAACTCAAATTGACCGAACATGAAAGAAATATTTATAAAGCACTCTCAAACGAAACAATGTTTGCCGATCAGATAATTAACGAGTGCAATATCGAACCGGGCCAAGTCAACTCCTGCCTGATCTCTATGCAGCTTAAAGGTCTCGTTAAACAATTGGCCGGCGGGCTATATGAACTGAAAACAAAAAAGCAACTATTATAAAATATCCCTTGCTCTTTCTTGCTGCCCCTTAGACGCGAATCATGTCGTGTTGATTAACCCACCACAACCGACCGTTGGCGTCCTCTTACTGCCCCTTAAGCGCGGATCATGTCAGCTATCTTCATTAGGCGGCTGGTATTGTCACGCTCCGCTTCTGAAAGCTTATTGAATATGAAGCGAATGGTGTCGGTTATTTCAGGAATAACGATGTGTTCCAAAACATTGACGCGGCGGCGAGTCATTTCCAACTCGACAGCTAATAATCTGGCTTGCTTTTCCTTTTCAGCAAGATCTATCAATTTGTCAAATGCTTTCTCCAATGCTAAAAGGGCTATGTCCATCTCGCCGGAACTGTTCAAAAAGCCATAACAAATGATGTCACCTTGAATGTCCTTATTCAAATGAGGAACGCGAACGTTCATGATGTTAGAAAACTCTATCGCCATATTGAATTTTTTGGTGGGGATATCCAATGCACTTTTAACATCTTCTGGTTCCATCGAGGCTCTGGCCAACATGAAACGCTTGAAAGTCTCCTGAAGCTGCTTCTCAACCTGTTTGCGAAGGGGCTGTATGACGCGGGCAATGTTGATCAGCTGACGAGAAAGTTCGTCACGCTTCTCACTCAAAAGACGATGGCCGCGATTGGCAAGAGTTATCTTCTTGCGAAGATTTAACAACTCCATTCTGGTGGCATTTACATTCTCCAGCATCTAGCGAGTCTCCTGTTCTTTGCGGAATTTTGGCATATATTTCTTGATCAAATCCACATCGATACGCTTCAATTCAACATTGTCGAACATACTTAGCAGCTTCCAGCCGAGATCCAATGTCTCAAAAATAGTGCGGTTCTCATGATAACCCTGCGAAATATATTCACCTTCAAAACGATTGGCAAAAGTCATGTACCGTTTGTCCTCATCTGACAGGGCGGCTTCGCCCATGATCGTTGCCAACTCTTGGGCATCTTTACCGCGAGCGTAAGCGGCATAAAGCTGATTGTACAAATCGGCGTGATCCTCGCGAGTCTTGCCCTCGCCAATACCCTTGTCCTTCAATCGCGATAGTGACGGCAATGCGTCCAATGGCGGTGATACGCCTTTTCTATGCAGCGAACGTGATAGGATTATTTGGCCCTCTGTGATGTAGCCTGTCAAGTCAGGAACTGGGTGGGTCTTGTCGTCTTCGGGCATAGTCAATACAGGAACCATTGTGATGGAACCTTTTTTGCCCTTGATGCGGCCGGAACGTTCGTAAATTGTGGCTAAATCTGTGTAAAGATAACCCGGATAACCACGACGACCGGGAACCTCTTTTCTGGCGGCACTTATCTCTCGCAACGCATCGCAATAATTCGTCATGTCATTTAATATGACCAAAACGTGCATGTCTTTATCGAAGGCTAAATATTCGGCGGCTGTCAAAGCAAAGCGAGGTGTAGCAATTCGCTCGATGGCTGGGTCATTAGCCAGATTCAAAAACATGACAGATCGCTCAATTGCGCCGGTCTCAGTCAAATCGTTAATGAAAAATTGGGCGGCTTCAAAAGTTATGCCCATCGCTCCAAAAACTACAGCAAACTTTTGTCCCTTGCCGAGAACAGATGCCTGACGAGCCAATTGGGCAGTTATCTCATCGTGAGGAAGGCCGGAGCCGGAAAAAATCGGCAGTTTCTGGCCGCGAACCAAAGGATTCAAACCGTCAATTGTTGAAATGCCAGTCTGAATAAACTCGTTCGGTAAATCTCGGCCATAGGGGTTGATCGGATTACCGTTAATGTCACGGCTTACCTCAGGGATAATCTCGGGGCCGCCGTCTTTAGGGACGCCAAGGCCAGTGAAAACCCGGCCTAAAATGTCGCCGGACAATTTTAGCTCCAACGGCTTGCCCAAAAAGCGAACCGTACTGGTCTCTACGTCAATGCCCTCTGTGCCTTCAAAAACCTGAATCAAAACCTTGTCTCTTTCAACCTGAAGAACCTGACCATGACGAACGGAACCGTCGCCAAGCTCTACATCGACGATGTGGCCGAATTTGGCATTGTCAACTTTTTCCACCAGCATCAGCGGACCATAAATACTCTCTACTGTTTGATATTCTTTAAGCATTTCAAACTCCTGTTATTTTGCTCAGTTTTATACGACTGCTGTTTGCAGCTGTTTAATCTGTTGATCTATCGTGTTTCGGATATCTATGATCTCTGACATCGAATCTTCTGCTATGTATTTTGCTCTGGCTATCTGCTCTCGAACATCGAGCTTAAACAAATCGGCAGTGGCAACTCCAGCTTCAATGGCAGCTGACGATTGAGTGTGGAAGTGCATGATGTTTTTCAATAGCTGATACTGTTTCGGAAGGGTCGTGAATGTGTCGACCTTGTGGAAAGCGTTCTGATGCAAAAAGTCCTCTCTTATCGATCGAGACGTTTCAAGAGAAAGGCGATCGGCAGGGCTAAGTGCTTCTGCACCAACTAATCGGACAATCTCAATCAAATTCGATTCCTGCTCAAGTAAACCCATCGATGTGGCAATGAGCTGATCCATTTCCTCCGCCATCGGCTTATCCTCAAAGCAGTCTTTCAAATACTGCTTGTAAAACGAATAACTCGTTAGCCAATCAATAGCTGGGAAATGACGCTGCTGGGCAAGTCTGGCTTGCAATGACCAGAAAACCTTGACAACGTGCAATGTCGCCTGAACAACAGAGTCTGACAAGTCACCGCCGGGAGGGCTAACGGCACCAATGATCGAAAGGCTGCCTTCTCGTGGTGGATTGCCTAAGCATTCGATGCGGCCGGCTCGTTCGTAAAATGATGCGATCCTCGCGCCAAGATAGGCGGGATAACCCTCTTCTGCCGGCATCTCTTCAAGCCTTGTCGAAATTTCACGCATGGCTTCTGCCCAGCGACTCGTGCTGTCAGCTAAAATCGCAACAGAATAACCCATGTCACGGAAGTATTCGGCTATCGTAATGCCTGTGTAAACGGACGCTTCACGAGCGGCTACCGGCATGTTAGATGTGTTGGCAATCAAAATAGAACGCTTCATCAACGGCTCGCCTGAACGAGGATCCTTCAACTCAGGAAACTCTGTCAAGACGTCTGTCATCTCATTGCCGCGCTCGCCGCAGCCAACATAAACAACCACCTCTGCATCAACCCATTTCGCAAGCTGATGTTGAACGACGGTTTTACCTGTGCCAAATGGGCCCGGTACGCAAGCTGTGCCGCCTCTGGCGATAGGGAAAAATGCGTCAATAACTCGCTGGCCTGTTACCAGAACGCGGTTGGGATTTAGACGCGATTTATTTCTGCGAGGGGTTCGGACCGGCCATTTCTGCATCATCTGAACGGCGATCTTTTTACCGTCTGCGGTAGTGACCTCCGCTATGTCTTCGACTATCGTGAAGTCACCGCCTTTGATCGAACTCAAAGTTCCTTCCACGCCGGCAGGGATCATTATCTTGTGATTTACAAGTTTGGACTCGTCAACTGTGCCTATAATGTCACCGCCTGATACGGCAGTGCCTGTTTCAGCTGTCGGCTCAAATGTCCATTTCTTTTCGCGATTAAGGCTGGGAACAGTCGTGCCGCGACTCATAAACTCACCCTCTGCCTCATACAAATTGTTGAGAGGACGCTGAATGCCGTCGTAAATGCTCTCTATCAATCCGGGGCCAAGCTCTACGCTCAAAGGGGCTTCAGTATTGATGACCGGTTCGCCCGGGCCAACGCCAACTGTTTCTTCATATACCTGAATCGAAGCTGTGTCGCCGTGCAACTCAACAATCTCGCCAATCAAGCTGTCTTTGCCAACTCGGACAACGTCATACATGCGTGCGCCTGTCATGCCCTCTGCTACAACAACGGGGCCGGCAACTTTAATTACTGATCCTTGTCTTGTTTCATCCATTATAGAAACCTTTACTGTTTAGATGTTAACTATCTTGTAAAATGTTGATGCCTGTGGCCATTTTTAATGCGTCGCCCAAAGAACTTGTGGCAAAGCCGCTCGATGAGCCAGTAAACGGAACCACCACAACGCAAGGAGTAGCTTGGCTTTGGCTTAGTGAAAAAACCTCGTCAACCTGTTCGGCTATGTCCTCTGAAAGCACGATCATGGCATAATTATTTTTGACTATTTCGCGACTGGTAGCCAGCAACTCATCTATCGATTCGCCAGCTGGATATACGTCAGCACCTAAAGTAGCAAAAGGCATTACAAAATCATCACTGCCAAATACGGCTATCTTACCTTCCATAATTTTTTACCTATGTAAATATGACTGTTAATTATTTTTATTGCTATGTTAATATGTTAATTGGGTATTCTGTCCAAAATGAGCTTCTTGTCCAAGTTGTTTTTCTTGGCTGTCAAAATCAGGCGGACGTTACGTATCTCGGATTCTTTTTTTATTAAATAGGCGATGACCGGTTGATGGCCGGCTGTTATCGCTGTTGTCGATTTTAAATAGCCGCCAATGAAAGCATCGCACTGCTTTTCCGTAACCAAAAATGATTGCTCAGCAGTCAAATAGCTGATAGATGATTCAATCAATGAATAATAGGGCGTGTTAGCAAAGGTCGCTGATATCGAATCATAATCGAGGTCAAGGCCACGCCGCAATAGCTGTAAACTCAAATAGCCGCCAGACAAAAAGGCATCGCGATTGTCACTGTCTCTAAATTTCAAACGCAACATTGTCTTGATGTTCGACAGATCAACCTGAAGTCTAAACAAGCCCTCAAGAAACTCACAACCTATCTCTGTGGCTTTGGTTATCTTGTATTGTGATTGGGCATTGTCCAAAGACAAGTCAATTTGCCTGACATCCTTGTTTTGATAATAGGCTAAAACAGCATCCTCAATCGCCTCACGCATGTGCATGGGCAATGGGCTGTAATCCTCCTGCTCGAAAATCTCTTCAAACTTTTCCGCAGCTATACTGCCATCGTTACTGTAGTCCTTGCCGATGGGTTTGTCGGTAAGCTTTCTTCGCAAAGCTAATCGCAGATTTGCAAAGTCGTCCCTCTCCAGCAATAAATCCACCAAATCATCGTCAACTACCAACTTCTTAAACAGTTGACGCACATCTGTTCGAGCTTGCCGCAAAATCTCCTCGAGCATACTCAAGGTGCCTGTCGAACTGCCGAGATTGTAGGGCGTTGAGCTTAGTAATTCCACAGCTTGAACAAAATTTTCAGCAGTTGCAAGATCGTGCAAAATATTGCTGCTTAAAAATTGAGTATCCAATGCCCTAACTCTAGCGCAAGCAAAAGCGTATCGCCAATCCTCTTGGCCAATGGGCGGATAGGTGCAAAAATTCAAAAAGCCCTGTTTAGATGTCTTTATCATGAAAGTTTCCTAATCTTTACTGTCAGTGCCAAACAAAAAACCACAAAGCTCTATCTCCAACTGCTCACGTGTCTGTTGAAGCAATACCGCTAGCGATGCGTTACTCTTTATCTTGCCGCGACGCAAAATGAAACCGCCGGCAATGTCAGCTGTGTCACTCGACATACGCAGATTTCCCTTAAAGCCCGGACCCAACTGACGATTCATGTCCTTGACGAATTTCCTATCGATAATCCGTTCGCCACTGCGACAGATTATCTCTTCATCGCCTGTCTCTATCGACTTGTGCATGACCTTAGTCATAAGATCGCGATAATCGTTATCAGAGAGCTTTTGCAACTTTTCGTCGGCTTGAGAGAAAACCTTGTCCAAAATGTCCTTCTTTTCAGCTAACAGCTTTTTGGCTATCTCCATTCTGGCTGCTGCTAAAATGTGAGATATTTTCTCTTCTCTAGTCTTCTCGACGAGCTGGGCGGTTTTTTGAGTGTAATCGTCCAACTGCTCTTTAGAAGCGGCGCCGATCTTGTCAGCTTGCAGTTTGGCCTCTGCTTTGATGCCATTGGCTTTAGCTTGGGCGTCAGACAATATCTTATCAATCACTTGATTTGTGTTCATGTCAATTACCTACTGTAAATAATTTTTTTGTGATTAGATTCGGCAAAGCTTTAATTTTAGCCAACCTGAATGCCTATCATGACTATAAGCAAAGATACCAAAAATCCCAAAATGGCGTAAAACTCTACTAATGCTGCATAAACCAAGCCAGCTTTGATACCCATCTCAGGTCTTGTCGCACTCATCATAATAGCGCCTGCGCAAGCCTTGCCCTGATGAATACCGCTGAAAAGGCCGGCAATACCGACAGGCAAACAACCTGCTGCCAGCTGACAGCCAGTGCCAATCGAAAGATTCTCGATACCACCTGCAAACATGTTGAGCTTGAGCATGACGAAAAGGCTGATAACCAAACCGTAAATGCCCTGAGTACTGGGAAGCACAACCAGCAAAGTTGTAAGGCCATATCGCTCGGGCTTTTCGGCCAAAACGCCAGTGGCTGTTCTACCAGCAATGCCCAACCCAATCGAGGAGCCTATACCTGAGACAAATGTTGCCAAAGCCGCTCCAACTAAGGCGATTGCCATTGCATAATCCATCTTTTCTACCTTTCTAAAAAAATTTGATGAAACCTTGTAATCTTAAAATTGTGTATGGCAATCTGCAAAAATAAACAGATTACTCACATTAACTATCAATTTGTCAGTTATGAATCTTCCTTCTGATTAACCAATACATATTTAGAGGTTCGCGTTAGAGGTTTGAACTCTGTTCCACCGCCAACGAAGAATTTCGGGAAAAATTCCACAAACTGCAACCTTAAGCTATGTACAAATGAACTCAATATCGATAAAACCATGTTGAGGGCGTGGCCGCCAACAAAGAACACTGCACCCAAAATAAAGCCAATATAAGGAACGTCCATGACCAGTTTGACCAAGATGTTGACCGCCATGCCTAATCCGGCTGTCACCATGCCAAGAGCCATAATGCGGACGTAACTCAATATGTCGCCAAAGTAAAACACTGTGCTGAACAATGCGAAAACGCCGCCGCCAATTCTACCAGCCATGCCGGACTTACGCTCGGTAAACCAAAATATCATGGCTGCCATCGAAATCGCAACCCATTTGCAAATGCCGACCAAATATACGGGCAACATACCAGCAGAAGATAGGCCGAAAACTAATAGCGAATTAAGGAAAATTAGCCATACCAAATAATTGAAAACAGCTGTTGCATAATCTCTGCGTTTTATGTTATTGACCAGACCAATGCAAAGGGCGAAAATAATCTGAATATAACCCAGTGCTATCGAGATCAAAAAAAATGTCATAGGGCTTTTCATCGGATCAAACAGCATGATCTTTTCGCGAACACCATTGATTGCAGTAAAGGCTCCGCTGGATTGAGGAATCATGACCTGAATCGAATCGCCAAACCAACTGCCAGTCAAAGCACCAGCGATAATCGTCGAAACCGAACAAATCAAGAGCATATAGATAGCTTTTTTATCGCCTTGCAATTTTTTCGTCAGCCACCAAAACACTGCTGTCATTATTATGCCGTAGCCAGCATCTGTTAGGCAAAGGCCGAAAAATAATGCGAAAAACGGTGTCAAAAAGGCTGTCGGATCAACATCGCCAACGTTCGGCATACCGTGCAAACGAGTTATTGTTTCAAATGGGGCAACGGCTGCGTTATTCTCTATCTCCATCGGAGGCTGTTCGTCATCAATCAAATCAATCTCGTTCAAGCTGGAAGCGGAAAATTCGGAAACAAGCTTTTCGAGCTTCTTATAGTTTTTCCGTTTTACCCAACCCTCCAGCAAAACAGCACTATCGGTGGCGGGAACCTCTGAGCCTGTTGTGTCTCTGGTCAAAAGATTGCTGTAGTGGTCTGACAAAATCTCAACATCGAGCAGCCGACCGGCTAGTTCATTAGCTAAATTATTAGCTGTTTCGATCTGCTGCTGATACGAAGTGATCTTTTGTTTTGTCTTCTCTATATTTTCGGCAACAGAGCCAATCATTGATTCAAAGCTGATAGCTTCAAAATCGGAGGCTCTTAGTTCTTTGTGGACGCCGGCAGTATCATTGGTTAAGCAAACAGCGATAATTGCGGTTTTATTTCCAGTTTGGCTGACAGTCTCAATTTCTGCGCCAATTTCCGAAAGGCTGGCAGAAATCTGTGCTAAATGGCCAACAGGAATAGAGCCTGTGAAAACAGAGGCTTTAGTGAGGTCGGCGAGCTGTTCCAAAGGCATGTCCAAACCAGCCCAAGGTTGTAAATCAATGAGCCAATCTTCACTGCTTTGGATCTTTGTCTTGAGCAGTTCGATGTTTTCTTGACACTCTAAAGCTTGGTCAACAACGCTAAGCAAATTGTCGCCATCATCTGTAACAGCGTTATATTTTTTATCATCAATCTCGATTTTAGGAGCGAAGCCTGATACCGATCCGGCAACAGTCGTATCAAAATTTTGCAGAAACTCGACAGCTTTCGTTATTTTGGTTAAGGTTTCCTCGATATGGCGAGGCTTGGCCCCTGCGTGTTTGAGATCGGGGTACGCTTTGCTTACCATCGCTTTTTCAGCGTTTAGTATTTGGCAATATCCGCTCTGCTGCAATGCTTCTAATAATTCCGTAATCTGGCTGCGGTGACTAACTAACATCACCTTTGCCATTTTGGAAATGGCCATGATCAATTAACCCCTCAAGTAATCCATTACTTTTTCTGTGGCATTGTCGAGCTTATTCTCTACAGATTTCCACAGTTTGCTTTTGTCGTCATCCAACTGGCTGTTAAGCGATTGGGCTTTTTCATTGCCAATGGTAGTAGCCTCAGCGAGAATCTCATCAATTGCCTGCAATCTCTTGGCAGAGGCATCTTTCATCGCTGCCTTAAGAGATGTTTCCATCTGATCGATTTCTGTTCGGGCTTGGCTTTTGGCTTGCTCGACTAGTTCGGCTGCTTGCTGCTCTGAATCCCTAATCTTCTTTATCAATTCCATTTGATATCAGACCCCATTTCAAAATCTATTTTCGATTTACTCAACCTCTAATCAGGTTTTCGGCTGTCTTGTAAAGAAAAGTCAAAAAAAACCAACTATTTTGCCAGTTTTTTATATATTTTTTCTAATCAACGTTCCTGTCCGTCCATGCTTTCGCTACAGCTTTAGCAGTATTGATATGCACGTTTTCATCCAAGATGTCCGGCAGCAGTTCGCCAGCTTTCGCCAAAGATGCAATCATTCTTGCAGCTGCAAGTTTCATCGGCATTGTAATATCTTTTGCGCATGAGTCAAGAGCGCCGCGAAAAATTGCCGGATAAGCAAGGGCATTGTTAATGTCACGGCCATCGGCTGCTATCGCTGCGCCGGCTTTATAGGCTTGTTCCTTACTAATCTCGCCCTTAGGATTGCTCAAAGGAAAAACTATCGAATTTTTGTTCATAGCTGATATCATTTGCTCAGTTACCATGTCGGGACGGGCAACGCCAATGAAAATGTCCATGTCCTTAAAGCCATCTTCAAAGCTTAATTGACTGTTTTTCTTGTTGGTTATCTTAGCTAACTGATGCTTATAGGGGTTCATTGATTCTGTACGCCCATTCCAGATAGGACCCTTAGAATCGTAAACCACAATGTCATCTACGCCGAAATCAAGAAGTATTTTACTGATGGCAACGCCGGCTGCGCCTGCGCCGAGCATTATTACTTTGCAATCTTTGGCTTGCTTATCGGTTTGTTTAAGTCCGTTGATCAAGGCGGCTAAAACCACTGTGGCTGTGCCGTGCTGGTCATCGTGGAAAACTGGAATGTCAAGTCTGTCGATGAGTTTTTCTTCTATCTCAAAACATTCAGGAGCGGCAATGTCCTCGAGCTGAATCGCGCCGAAACCGCCGGCAATTTTGACTACCGTCTCGACTATTTCGTCAACGTCTTTACTGTCCACTAATATCGGAAAGGCACTGATGTTCACAAACTCAGCGAAAATGGCGGCCTTGCCCTCCATGACAGGTAGTGACGGAACAGGGCCGATATCGCCGAGCCCCAAAACTGCTGTGCCGTTAGTGACAATCGCAACCCTGTCGCATATACCTGTGTGGCTTCTGGCGACGGATGGATTTTTAACGATGGCTTCGCAAGTTGCTGCAACGCCAGGAGTATAGACCATTCTTAAATCTGTCAGGCTCTTAATCGCAACACGGCTCTTAACGTCAATCGTGCCGCGACTGTGAATCTCCATTATCTCATCTGTCGATTTTAATAGGGTGACGCCGTCAAGGGATTTAGCTTGTTCGATGATGTTGTCTATCTGCTGCTTCGAGGCAATGTGTAATGTGAAATCGCGAATCTGTCCGACATCTGTCAAATCGATGAGCTTTATGTCGCCTAAGTGAGCATCGTTTTGGTTAAATAGGTTTAGCAGTTTTGCAGATGCGGCTGTCGCGATGTTATCTGCGATTTCAAATCGCAACGTATAAATTTCAGCTGTTCCGTAACGCTGCTGCCAGCTAGTGCCTTCTAAATTGATCATTGTTTTACCTTTGTACCGTAATGCCGTAGCCGGCAAAAGTTACCTAGTTAAAAGTTACCTAGTTAAATGAAAATCAAGCTAAGAACAAAGGCGTGATTATAAACAAAATTTTTCTTTTTGCTAACAAAAAATTTCATATTTATCAGCTGATGTGTGTACTATGATTCTATTGTTGTTGTTTGCGGCGGCTTGGCTGCTGCTACACAATTGCGGCCATTGGCTTTGGCTTTATACAGAGCTTCGTCAGCGCGTTTCAAGATTTCGGCAGCTGTCTTGTCCGTACACCTATGCCAGTTTGATACTCCGCAGCTGATGGTGATCGTATCGATGCCGGCGATCTCTAACTGCTCTACTTCTTTTCGCAATCTTTCCAATAATATCATCGCGCCGTCTTGGCTGGTTTCAGGCAAAAGCAATACAAACTCGTCACCGCCAAAACGAGTGGCAATAACATCGGTCGAACGCAAACTGTGTGATATGAGTTCGGCAACCTGTTTCAAAACGGCATCGCCTACGTCATGGCCATGCTGGTCGTTGACCTGTTTGAATTTGTCAATGTCCAATATCGCTACCGATAGATCCCTGTTGTATCTTTTGGCGCGTGAGTATTCGGTTTTTAAGGTTTTTTCAAGTGACCTTCTACTGCCAAGGCCAGTTAAATGATCGACTTCGCTGGCTTTTTTGACCTTGCTGTATTGTTTGTATATGTTGGCGTTGGATAAATCTTTGTTCAACGCATCGCGAACCAGTGAGGCTTTGTATTGACGAACCTGATCGTTGGTTTGTGATTTGGCATTGAAGCCGCACATACATAAATAACCTATTGTTTTGGATGTGTTTTTTGAGGTGTCTTTTGAATCATTCTTTGAAGCGGTGTGCGTTAAAGATTGTATCTCAAGAGGGATTAGCAGCTTGGACTCCTTGTGGCATGGAAGGGGACATTGACAACAATTGCTGATGCATTTTGTCTGATCACAATTGCCTTCATGAGCTATTTCATATATTTGGTTTGCACTGGCTAAACGCGATGACTCAGTGTCGCAACCGTTTCGGTGAATGACGAGCTCTTTGGAGTTTGGTTTGTGAAGAACCAAAATTGCGTGACTCGCTTCAAAACTTTCAGGTATCTTGTTGATGGCGAAATCAATGACGTCATCTAATTTGAAACTTTTTAGCTGGCTCATCAAATGTCCGAATTGTTCGGCAGCAATCTGCATGAGCTTACTTGTCTCAAGATGATAGTTTATAATGTCGCGACTGGATATTAGGCCGATTGGCTGGCCGTCTTGGACTATTGGTACGTGACGGATTTTATGCTTAGACATTAGATTTTCTACGTGGCTCATTTCATCTTCGACTGTGACAGTTATGACCTCAGATGTCATGATGTCTTGAACCTCAACAGCGTGGGCTGGGATGTCATTTATCGTGACCTTGCCAAGAATGTCACGCTCGCTGATTATACCGCTAAAATTTTTGGCTGAATCCAAAACAAGCAAACAACCTATTTTATAGGAACTCATGATCTTAGCAGCTCGCAGGGCTGTGTCGTCACTGCTAACTGTCAACAGATTTTGCTGTGTTAGAATGCTCTTGATGTTTTTTACTAACGGCATCTTGTAATCTCTATTAAAGGGGCAATGTTTTTTTAGTAAAAGCTTTTGTTTTTGAAGCGATTAGCGTCGCCAGCTGGCTTTTCTAACCATCAGAGGTGGCATGTGTTGAGTTTTCGATGAAGAACCGCAGTTGATGCAACTTTTGACATTCGGATACCATAACACCGATGGCAGTTGCGTAGTTGTGTGACTTAATAGTCCTAGTATGCTTTTATTCGTTTTACTAAACATTTTATACCTCACATCTATATCCCCCAGTACATAGGGGATGTCGGCTGGTTTTGGGGGCTACTTTGGCTAAATCGCAGTGTTTTTTCAGAAAATAATAATGGTGTCGATTATTTGACTCTGATTGATAGGGTTTATATTATCGGAAACTGTCAATTGACAGGTTCTGCGGCTTGTTTATAATCGGCGGTATGAAAAAATATATGGCAAACAAAAACGATAAGTTAATCAGTCGATCACAGGCTAGAGATTTTGATAATTGGGCGATAAACTCACTCGGTATAGCAGCGGCAGTGTTAATGGAAAACGCAGGCAGAAGCTGCGCCGAACTAATCCTTGAAAAATTAGCAACTGTAAACAAGCCAAAAGTTTGTGTCCTCTGCGGTATCGGTAATAATGGCGGAGACGGATTTGTCATAGCTCGCCATTTAATAAATGCAAAGGTCAAAGTCGAAACGTTTTTATCTGGTGATAAAACCAAAATCACAGGCCATGCAAAAGTTAATTTGGACGTCTTAGAAAAAATCTCGCCGCCAGTTGAAGTGATTGATTTAGAAACTGATATTGAAGGGCAAATTCACAAGGTTTGTTCAGGTTGCGATATCATTGTCGATGCTGTTTTCGGAAGCGGCTTAGTCGGTGACTTGAGAGGGAATTATCCGGCTCTGATAGATGCTGTCAACGCTTGCAAAATCCCGATTATGGCTGTCGATATTCCATCTGGCTTAGATTGTGACAATGGTCGGCCAAACGGAAATGCAATCAAAGCTAAATGGACAGTGACATTTATAGCAGCTAAAATAGGCTTCGCTAAAAGCGGGGCAGCCGAATATACAGGCCAAATATATGTCGCATCGATTGGGGCTGAACTTGATAGTTGGCCAAATTTAAAATGAAAGCAACTGCCGATTTAATCGACAGCTGCTCAGTAAGGTTTTGTCCGGCTATTTTTTCTTAAGGATTTCCTTAAAAGGAAAAGCTTCTATCGCTTTTTG
>CBDUWP010000027.1:0-16681 GCA_965370955.1 uncultured bacterium
AAAAATTGTTTATGGAGCGAGTAGTGCAGATGCCGCAACTGTCGGATTTTCTGAGCTTGCAATCTCTAATCACCAAATGAAAGATATCGGCCAAAGCAGTATCGAAATAGTGGCTGGCTTTATGCAAGCCGACTGTGTTGCATTATTTGCCGATTGGATGAAAAAAGCAGATCGAAAAATTTATTGATTGTTCTTTTGCCGGCTTAATCCAATTCTATAATATCATTATATTTTGGCACGGTGACATTATATCCAGCCTTTTTCGTCAAAAATTGGCCGAAAGATTTTGCACTTGTTTCCTCGCCATGAATCACGAAAATTTTTCTTGGTGACACCTTTAATTCCTGCAGCCAATTTAATAGTTCATTTCTATCGGCATGGGCTGAAAAGCCGCGTACCCTGACAATATCAGCTTTGACCTTTCGCATTTGACCTAAGATTCTAATTGGATTTTTGCCGTCGACCAAAAGCCGACCCAGCGTGCCAATGGCTTGATATCCAACAAACATAACTGTGTTTTTTCTGTCGGATATGTTGTTCACCAAATGGTGCTTGATTCTGCCGCCAGTACACATCCCAGATCCTGCAATAATAATCACAGGGCCGGTCATGTCTTTTATGGCTTTGGATTCCTCTGTTTTTCTGGTCGTTCTAAGGCCGGCAAGATTAAAAGGCGAGTCGTGATTGGCAATTCTGTCAGTGGTATCTCTATCGAACAGTTCGGCATGATGCTTGAAAACAGTAGTGATTTTTGAGGCCATCGGGCTATCGAAAAAAACCGGCATTTTGGGTATCTTGTTTTGCTGCTGCAACTGGCTTATATAATAGAGAACCTCCTGCGACCTTTCCAGTGCAAAGCTTGGGATTATCAGATTGCCTTTTTTTCTATAAACATCGTTGATAATCCGCTCGATTTCGCCGCTAATTTCAGCTGTTTCACTGTGGTCTCTATTGCCGTAAGTGGATTCGATCAGAACATAATCGGCATGCTCTAAAGCTTCGGGATCTCTGACAATCGGTCTGCCCGGTCTGCCTATGTCGCCAGAAAACAAAATTGTTCTGCGCTCGATGCCTTTTGTAACCTTAATCTCAACAATTGATGAGCCAAGCACATGGCCGGCATCGTGCAACGCAACTTCAACATTGTCGCCAAGAGTAAATGTTTGGCCATAATCAACCGTCTGAAAATGCTTGAAACAATCTTGACTGTCCTCAACAGTGTAAAGCGGGGCGTATGAAAATTTCGGCTTTTTATTTTGTTTTTGATGCCGCTTCTTTTTGTATTCAGCGTCTTCGGTTTGCAGTTTAGCACTGTCGAGCAATATTATCTTGGCAATCTCAGCTGTTGCGTCAGTGCAATATATTTTACCCTTAAAGCCGTCTTTAACCAGCTTCGGCAAAAGTCCGCAATGATCCAAATGGGCATGGGTTAAAATTACTGCATCTAGGGTTTTAAGAGGAATTGGGAATTTGTCATAGTTTCTGTCGGTAAATTGACGTTCCTGATAAAGGCCGCAATCGACCAAAATCCGTTTTTCACCAGTATCGAGCAGATGTCTGGAGCCAGTGACATTTTGTGCGGCACCTAGAAAGTGAAGTCTCATATTCATAATAATCCTAAGCCTAAGTATAAAACCTAATTGCATCTATTATACACAAATTCAGCAATAGATGTTCGCAAAAAAAATGGGCTTCTGCGATGTCCACACAAGCCCTGTCTTTTGATTATGTTATTTTGTCACTATAGCGATATTCCGGCGTTGGCTCAAGAGCAGCCCATAGAGTTTCCACAGTTAAAACATTTGTAGCAAGTTCCATTGCGAACAGTGATCGAGCCGCAAATGTCACAGGCTGGTGCGTCATCTTGAAAATGCTGAAATTGTGAATTGAATTTCTGCATTATTTTACCTTCAGATTCATCGTCGCTTGTCGTAACTGTCACCAGTTCAGTAAGTCTTGTTTGAGGCTGTTTAGTAGTATTTTTTTTGCCCGGTTCGCTTTTTAGAGTTTTAGTTTTTTTTACTTCTGCGATTTTGTGAGCTAAATCCTTAGTTTTTTCAACAAGCTGTTTAGCGGTAGTGCTGTTTTTGTTTACCTTTGCCGGTTGACGTTGAGGTGTATTGGTCTCGGCGTAACCAGGTATGAATTGGCAGCCCAACCAGCAGAATATATAATCTATCAAGCTCTTGGCAAAAGGAATTTCTCTATTTGAGGTCATGCCGGCCGGCTCAAATCTTGCATGTCTGAATTTATCGACCAATGTGATTAGCGGTACTCCATATTGAAGTGCCATCGAAGTGCAGGTTCCTATCACATCCATAAGGCCGCCGACAGTGCTTCCCTCTTTGGCCATAGTGATAAAGACCTCGCCGGGTAATCTGTCTTCATAAAGTCCGACTGTCAAATAGCCTTCATGTCCGGCGACTGAGAATTTATGAGTTATGCTGTCTCTTGTATCGGGCAATCTTCTTCTAAATGGTTTTAAGGGCATGACGGGAACCGCCGCTGCTTTTTTGTCTGAATGTTTTTTCGTGGAAACCGGCTGCAATCTTTTTGATCCGTCACGATAAATAGCGATAGCCTTTAGGCCGAGTTTCCAGCCTTGCATATAAGCGTTTGTGATTTCGTCAGTAGTGGCTTCTTTGGGCATATTGATGGTCTTGCTGATCGCTCCAGATACAAAAGGCTGAACAGCTGCCATCATTTTCAAATGTGCCATGTAATGGATACATCTTATGCCGTTCATCGGCTTAAAAGCGCAGTCGAATATCGCAATGTGGCCTTCGTTCAAATGGGGAGCGTTTTCAATCGTATCATTTTCGTCTATATAATCGCATATTTCCTTGATCTCGTCAGCGTTATAGCCGAGCTTTTCCAAAGCGGACGGAACAGTTTTGTTGACGAGCTTGAGCATGCCGCCGCCTGCCAACAATTTATATTTTACTAAAGCGATATCAGGTTCAATGCCAGTCGTGTCGCAATCCATCATGAAGCCGATAGTGCCGGTTGGCGCGATGACTGTTACCTGTGCATTTCTGAATCCATTTTTCGTACCGGCATCGAGTGCCTGATTCCAAGATTCTTTAGCGGCATCGATCATATAGTCGGGGCAGGAGGTTTCCGGAATCTGATAGGCGTGCAATCTGTGATCATTGATCACTCGCAGCATTTCTTCTTTATTTTTGTCAAACTCTTTGAATGTTCCCTTTATCTCAGCCAGCTCCGAACTGACGCAATAGGCTGTTCCAGTCATAATCGCACTGATCGCAGCTGCTATTGTTCGGGCTTGATCGGAATCATAAGCCAGTGCCATATTCATAACCAAAGAGCCAATGTTCGCAAATCCTAAGCCCAGCGGCCTAAACAAATGGCTATTGGTGGCAATTCTGGCTTCTGGATAGCTGCCGTTATCAACCAAAATTTCCTGAGCAATGATGAACAGCTTGATGGCTTTTTTGAATCTGTCGATGTCGAATGTTCCATCTTCGCCGCAAAATTTCATGAGATTAAGCGAAGCCAAGTTGCAAGCTGAGTCATTGATGAACATATATTCGCTGCATGGATTTGAAGCATTGATCGGGCCAGAATTGGGGCAGGTGTGCCAGTTGTTTATCGTTGTGTGATATTGCATGCCCGGATCGCCGCAAACACGCGTTCCCTCTGCGATAAGTTCCATTAGTTCTGCGGCTTTATGCTTTTCTAACTTTTGGCCTGTAGTGACAGAAATCGTGTCCCAGTCCTCATCTTTTTCGACAGCCTGCATAAACTCTTCAGTGACCCTTATCGATAGATTGGAATTTTGGAACATGACGCTATTGTAGGCTTCCTGATTGAACTGGCCTTGATAGCCAGCATCGATCAAAGCCCATGCTTTTTTCTCTTCTTCGGTTTTACAGGTTATAAATTCTTTGATATCAGGGTGCGTGATCATGAGCGACTGCATCTTGGCTGCTCGTCTGGTTTTGCCTCCAGATTTTATCACAGCGGCAATCTGATCATAAACCCTCATGAAACTCAAGGGGCCTGATGGGTTACCGCCGCCTGAAAGTTTTTCATGACTGCTTCTCAAAGTTGAAAGGTCAGTGCCGGTCCCAGAGCCATGCTTAAATAGCATAGCCTCACTTCTGGCAAGCCGCATAATGTCGTCCATAGAATCTTCGACAGATTGAATAAAACAGGCTGAAGCTTGAGGATATTCATAGCTGCTTTCGCAGGCGATCGCTTCACCGGCTTTTTCGTCCCAATGATAATTGTGCTTGCTGCCTTTGACATTATAGACATCATACAGCCCAACATTAAACCATACAGGCGAATTGAACGCGCCATATTGATGAATACAAAGCCAAACCAGATCGTTATAGAAATTGTCAGAGTCTTCTTGTGTGGCGAAGTAACCATCTTTGAGGCCTCTGTCTGCAACCGCCTTGCAAACACGATGGACGAGCTGCTTAAGAGAATTTTCCCTTTGGCCTGTTTCTATGTCCCCAAAGAAATATTTACTGGCTACGACTTTTGTGGCGAGTTGACTCCATTCTTGAGGAACCTCAATGTCATTTTGTTCAAAGACAGACTCTCCTGTGTCACTGGCGATTTTAGCTGATCTTTTTTCCCATGTTATCTCTTGGAAAGGGTGGACGCCGGGGGTAGCAAAATGCTGTTCGATCTTTAAGCCGCCAGCCTTTTTAGATTGATGATTCTTGTCATTTGACTGATGGTTGTTTTGTTCAAATGGGTTCTTGGGATCGAATTTTTCTGACATTATGTCGCCTCCGTGCAATAGCCTTGTTTCAGCTGTGTTCTAATTGCTCTTTACTCCGCCTATTTTTACATGAACCACAATATATTGTTGACGAGCTTGTTCCATTGCAACATATTGTTGAACTGTACGTCCGAATATATTTTCTTTTCTTTGGTTTGACAAGATGTTTTTTGATGTTTTTTGGTTTTTTCAAACATTTTTTGTAAAAATTGCGTTAATGCCCGTTGTGATTGATTCTATGATAAAAAATAAAATAAAAAATTAAGCTGCCAGTGACAGTTACTGTTATACTGAACTTTTCATGAAGGAATGCTGGATAATGTTGGAACAATTTTTTAATGGCAGATGAACAAAAAATATTAGATCAGATTCGTAAACAAATCAGGGCATTTCCCGATAGCTGCGGCCTGTATTTTATGAAGGATTCGTCAGCAAGAGTTCTATACATAGGTAAAGCTAAACATCTTCGCAATCGAGCTGGGAGCTATTTTCAATCTGGTGCTGATTTAGCTGCGAGTCGTGGACCTAAAATTGTTGAGATGATTAGCCATGTGTGCGCGGTCGACTATCTCGAAACGAAAAATGAGGTGGAAGCGATGCTGCATGAAGCTCGTCTAATCAAGGATATTCGACCACCCTATAATAGCGATTTGACGGACGATAAAACCTTTCCATATCTTGAGATTGATATGAGTTGCGATTTTCCGCCAGTTTATATTACTCGTCAGCCTCATTCAACTGGAACCAAGCTTTTTGGTCCCTTTACAAATGTACGCGATCTTCGAAATGTGCTGGTCGTGCTCCAGAAAATATTCAAGTTTAGAACCTGTAAACTCGATATTTGTGCAGGCGATGATAAGCTCCGCTTTTTTCGGCCATGTTTGTTATATAGTATAAAGCAATGCAGAGGGCCTTGTTCCGGCAAAATCGATAAAACCACTTACCGCAAAATAATCAGGGATTTGGTGAGATTTCTCAATTCTAAACGAGCAGTTGTTTTACGCAGCTTAAAAAAGCAGATGCAAAGGGCTTCCGATGCGATGGATTATGAATCAGCTAAGGTTTATCGAGATCGCATTCGCTTGATAAAGAATTTGTCACTGCGCGGCGATCCGGATTTACATGTTCAGCCGGAAGTTTTTGCTGTCGATCCGATAGCTTCACTGGAAACTTTGCAAAACGCCTTGGGTATTACCAATCAGGTCAGAATTATAGAGGGTATCGATGTCGCTCATTTTTGCGGAGAGGCGGCGGTCGGATCAGTAGTGAAATTTATTGATGGTCGGCCGTTTAAGCAGGGCTATCGACGATTCAAAATAAAAACCGTTGCAGGTATTGACGATTATGCCATGATAGCTGAAGTCGTGCGCAGGCGATATAAACAGGCAGTGTCAGGAGAAGAGCTGTGGCCTGATATTGTTTTGATCGATGGAGGGGTCGGCCAATTACACGCGGCGCAGAAAGCTTTTCAGGATATATCAAAGACAGTGCCGGAATTGATATCGATCTCAAAAAAAGAGGAATTGATCCACAGATTGGCAACAAAGAAACCTCTCAAGCTTTCGCGAACCAATCTAGGTCTAAAATTACTGCAATATGTCAGAGATGAAGCTCACCGGTTCGCACAGCATTATCATCACATTTTGACCGGTAAAAAATTATTTGACAAATAGATACAGGCACTTGATTTATTGATTGTGGCTTGCCTATATCATCCGATAGATATTTTTATTGCTTGGTTGAGATTTTTGACAAATTCAAATTTCAGGCTTTTTTTAGCTTCTGTCGGGACATCAACCATGTCTTTTTTGTTCCGATACGGCAGAATAACTGTTGTAATGCCGGCTTGTTTGGCCGCTAGAATTTTTTCTTTTAATCCGCCGATAGGCAATACCAAGCCGTGCAGCGTGATTTCACCTGTCATAGCCACTTTAGGTTTGGCAGGTTTGTGCAGTAACAAAGACACCAGTGACGTATACATCGCAATTCCGGCACTTGGCCCGTCTTTTGGCACTGCGCCCTCTGGAACATGGATATGGAAATCCTTTTCCGCAAAAATTTTTGGATCCAGTCCCAGTTTTTTAGCATTAGATTTGACGACGGTAAACGCAGCTTGTGCGCTTTCTTTCATGACATCTCCGATTTGGCCTGTCAATTCAAATTTGCCGCTGCCATCCATAAAAGCTGATTCTATGAATAGGATTTCGCCGCCAACGGTCGTATAGGCAAGGCCTGTCGCAACTCCGCAAACACCGGAGCGAAGAGCCAATTCCGATTCAAACTTTTTCGGGCCAAGAATCGCCGATAGAGCCGACGCACCAATTGTCGCTCTTCTTTTATTTCCTTTGGCGATGTCAGTTGCGATATTTCGACAAATAGCTGCTATTTGTCTCTCAAGGTTTCTGACGCCGGCTTCGGCTGTATAGCTGCGTATCAAACTCATCAGAGCATCATCTTTGATCATTAACTGTGTTTTTTTGAGCCCATTTTCAGACAGTTGTCGTCCTACCAAATATTTTTTGGCTATGCCTAGTTTTTCGTTATCTGTATAGCCGGTTAGTTCAATGATTTCCATTCTGTCAAACAAGGCTGAAGGTATCGAATGGGCATCGTTAGCCGTGCCAATAAACATAACAGCTGACAAATCAAAAGGCTGATCGAGATAATGATCATTGAAGCTGAAATTTTGTTCAGGATCCAATACTTCCAACAGGGCTGATGCGGGATCGCCTCGGAAATCTGATCCAACCTTGTCAAGCTCATCGAGCATGAACACAGGATTGCTGCTGCCGGCTTTTCTTATTTCCTGCAATATGCGCCCCGGCAGAGCACCGATATAGGTTCTTCTATGGCCTCTAATGTCGGCTTCGTCTCTTATTCCGCCGAGCGAAATGCGTATGAATTTGCGTCCCATAGCTCTAGCTATCGACCGGCCTAAAGATGTTTTGCCAACTCCGGGAGGGCCAATAAAGCAAAGAATCGGGCTTTTGCCTTTTGGGTTTAATTTACGAACAGCGAGAAATTCCAGAATTCGCTTTTTAACTTTTTCGAGGCCGTAATGATCACGGTTTAATTGTTTGCTTGCCTTGTTGATATCGAGCTGATCTATGGTTTTTATTGCCCACGGCAGTTGACATACCCAATCGAGATAGGTACGTATCACGCTGTATTCCGGCGAAGAAGGATGGATGCGTTTCAATCGCTCAAGCTCTTTTTGTGCCTCAGCTTTGACGGCTGGAGGAATTTTGGCATCGTCAATCTTTTTAGTGAGTGACTTCATTTCCTCATTAGCAAAATCTTTTTGGCCAAGCTCTGACTGAATAGCTTTGAGTTGTTCCTGCAGATAAAATTCACGCTGGTTCTTGTCAACAGAGTCCATGACTTGATTTTGTATCTTATGGCTTAGCTCCAGCACTTCCAGCTGATTAGCTAAAATGAGTGATATTTGTTTCAGGCGTTTTGTGGCATTTGTTTGCTCTAAAAGCTTTTGTTTTGTCGAAGTGTCAACCCCTATGTTAGCTGCCAAAAAATCAGCTAGCGCCGACGGATTATCAATGTTGGCCAGCAGTACTGTCGCTTCCTCAGGAACGTTTGGGCTCAGCGATATTACCCGCTCAGCAGTTTGGCGAACGGATAGCATCATGGCTTGGAGATTTTTGGTTTTGCGGATTTCCGTATTCAATATTTCGATTTTTGCCTTCAGATACGGCTTTGTTGCGATTGGCTTGACCACCTTAAATCTGGTAAGGCCGTGCAATACAACGTGCAAAGTTCCCTGCGGCATTTTGATGATTTTTAGGATCGAGGCTATTGTGCCGACAGAATAAAGATCCTTAAATCTTGGGGCATTTATCTTTGAATCTCGCTGTGTCAGTAGCCCTATTATGCCTTTGCCCTCGTTCATACTGGCTAACAATTTTTTGCTGGAGGCTCTGCCCACCGCCAAAGGAGTAATAGTTCCGGGATATACCACTATATTGCGGACAGGCAATATGCCGATCTCGTCAGGTATGTTTATGGTATGCTCGTCGTCTTTCTTTGTTTTATTCTGATTTTGATCGAAATCCGGCAAAATCTCAATCGGTAATTCGACCAGCATATTATCATTTAAGTGGAGCGGACTTTGAAAGCTTATTTTTGTTTGTTTTTTTACCATATACCTCGTTTATCCAAACACGCAACCAAATGGACATTGAGCCATCTTATAACTGCGTAAAAATATGTCAAAATATTTTATTAACCAACCTGTATTTTATATGGAATAGCTCGTTTGGTCAAGATAAGAGTAGGATTTTAACGAGCAGTTTTTTTGGGAAATTGTTAAGCATAAAAAAAAAGGGGGTGGGGACGGGCGCACTGAAGGGTACAGGCAATACCGGGTAAAGCACACTACCGTCCCCAGAAAATAGAGCGAGATTACAAGTATCTGTAAAGAGGATACTTTCGTAGGGAAGCCAATGTATTTTCGTCCAAGCCAAAGTAGTGTTGCAATTGAAACCCGATTAGTTAGTTAATGTGGCGATTCCCCCCCATAACTAACTGCCCAAAGTTTAAGAAACATAATTCCAATATCCAAAAAAAATACTTAAAAAGGACTAAAAATCGTTTTAAAATACTGAAATGATTACTACTGATTCAAAAGCGGCTTGATTATTGGGCTGGCTATCGAGTTTGTTTTTGTTCAGCCTTATATGAGCTGCGGACGAAGGGGCCGGACATCACCCACGAAAAGCCTATGTCATAAGCGATTTGCTCCCACTGTTGGAATTTTTCCGGCGTTACATATTCGGCGACATCCAGCGATAGTTTTGATGGTTTTAGATATTGGCCAATAGTTATTCTGTCACAGCCTGCATTGTGGATATCTTTTAATGTTTGCTCGATTTGCGGATCTGTTTCGCCGATGCCGAGCATGATAGATGATTTTATTTGCGTGTTTGGAAAAGATTTTTTAGCTAATGTCAAAAGATCTAAACTGCCTCTATAGTCGCCGCCGGAGCGGGTTGTCGGATATTTTTCCGGAACCGTTTCAATATTATGGGCGAAGACAAACGGCAAAGCCGGCATCAAAATATCTATCGCTTTTTCTTGGCATCCTTTGAAATCTGGCGTCAATATCTCAAAGCTGATTTCAGGGCATAGTTTTCTCGTCTCTATTATGCAATCTCGAAAAATAGCAGCTCCGCCATCGGCAAGATCATCACGATTGACAGATGTCAAAACGATGTATTTAAGTGACATTTGTTTCGCCATTTGAGCGATTCTGGCAGGTTCGGTTGGATCGACAGGTTTGGGAGTTCCGCTGGCCACAGAGCAAAATTTACAATTACGCGTGCAGATCTCGCCCAATATTAAAGCAGTTGCAGTGCCGCGAGTCCAACACTCGCCCTTGTTAGGGCAATTAGCATCATCGCAGATTGTTTTTATTTTCAGATCGGTTAGGATTCTGTTTGTGCGGCTATATTGGTTGCCGGCCGGAAGAGGGCGTTTGAGCCAAGATGGTAAACGTTGTCGATTTTTCATATGCGAAAACCAATCATAAATTTTTATAAAAACAAGCTATTGCTATTTCTTGACAGTCGTTTTTGCCGCATCAAACATCCTAACCGATCCGCAATCAAGCTGGATAATCAGCCCCTTATCAGGATCGATACCAGTGCAATGGCCGGCAAATTCCTGATTGTCGCAGATGACGGTTATTCGCTGATTAAGATTGTTGTTCAGGGATCGCCATCGATCTATAACCATCGCAGGCTTATCCAGAGCGATATCGAGCCAATTTTCGAGTGATATTAAAAACTTTCTAGCAATCATATTGCGGTCACATTGGCTTTTCGTTTCGATATCAACGCTGGTTGCAATTTTCGCTATGTCACTTGGGAAATCCTTGATTTGCTGGTGACAATTTATCCCAACGCCAACAATAAAGGCATTTCCATAGGCTGTTATTTTGGCTTCTATTAAAATGCCTGCTATTTTTTTATCGCTTATCATGATGTCATTTGGCCATTTGATTTTGGCTGATGTGCCGATCGTTTCCGCACAAGCTACCGCCGCAGTAAGTGACAGCAGGTTGGCTGAAAGATCCAGCTTAGATAATATGACAGAGCAAAGAATGCTTTCAGCTGTATCAGATTGCCATTTGCGATCTAGGCGTCCTCGTCCTCTTGTCTGAGACTCGGCAAAGATCGCAAGGCCGTGATTATTTTCATTTTTAGCGTATCCAGCGGCGACAGATTGCGTGCTGGCTGTTTCTTTATAGACCAAAATTTCAGAGCCGACATATTTGGTTGTAAGGCGACTGGATATTTTGTCACTATCCAAAGTTGCTATTGTCATCGGTCTAGCCCTATATCCACGCAGGTTGCAGAATGGGTAATTGCTCCGATTGCGATTCTTTCAACGCCGCAGCCGGCAACAGCTTTGATGTTCGACAGAGTGACATTACCGGAAGCCTCAAAGAGCGGCTTATTGATTGCGGTAGATGCTTGACGGATTGCGATCGCTTTTTGTAGTTCGGATTCAGTCATATTGTCGAGCAAAATAATATCGATGCCGTCGATATCGATTATCTGCTTCAACTGGTCGAGGCTGTCGACTTCGACTTCCACGAATTTTATTTGGCTGTAAGTTTTGGCTTTATCTATGACTGACGGCAATTTTTCAGCCAAATTGGCTCCTAATTCGGCGAGATGATTGTCCTTGATTAGAACAGCGTCATAAAGGCCGAGCCTGTGATTGTGGCCGCCGCCAGCTGTCACGGCATATTTTTCAAGAGCTCTCCAGCCCGGAGTTGTTTTTCTTGTGTCGTAAATTTTAGCAGATGTTTTTTCGATCATCGTGACATATTTATTGGTCAAGGTTGCGACCCCGCTTAGCCTTTGAACAAAATTGAGCAAAACCCGTTCGCTGCTCAATAAACTTGTTACGGGCCCTGTAATAGTTGCTATGACATCATTTTTGTCAGCTTTTTCGCCATCTTTTATATTGATATCTATGTTCAGGTTCTCGTCATATTTTTTCAGTATCGTTTCGGCTATAACCATTCCGCAAACGATGATAGGCTCTCTAGTCACGAGCTTAGCGCAGGTGACGGCGTTGTTTTTGTCAAATAGTTCGCTAGTGACATCGCCTTGACCTAAATCTTCATTTATCGCCATATCGATTAAGGCTTCTATTTTTGCAATAGCTAATTGGTTCATTTTATTTTTCATTATTTATTGTTATTTCTCATATTTTTGGGCGTTTTCATTTACCCGTTCTAATTCGTCCCGCAGTTCTGCCGCCAGTTCAAAATCGAGATCTTCAGCAGCTTTTAACATATCTTTTTTTATCTGCATTGCAAGCTCTGTCTGGTTAAATTGTTTTTCTGTCATATCGACAGCTTTTCTGGCAGTTTGACGGCTATATAATTTTTCTGTTAAGTTTCTGCTAATATTTTTTTGTATCGTTTTCGGCGTTATGTTGTTGGCTTTATTATATTCTACTTGTATTTTTCGCCTTTGATTAGTTGTCTCGATTGCAATTTTCATTGATTCGGTGATCTTGTCGCCGTAGAGAAAAACTCTTGCATTAACATTTCTAGCTGCTCGGCCGATTGTTTGTATTAAGGCTCTTTTGCTTCGCAGGAATCCCTCCTTATCTGCGTCTAATATAGCCACCATTGCCACCTCCGGCAGGTCGAGTCCTTCCCGCAAAAGATTTATGCCGACTAATACATCGATTTCGCCGCTTCTTAATTCTTGCAAAATATCGACTCTCTCCAGCGTTTTGATTTCGCTATGGAGATATCGACATTTTATGTTTTTGTCAGCAATGTAGCTCGCTAAATTTTCCGCCATTCGCTTTGTCAAGGTGGTTACTAATACTCGCTCTTTTGCCTTTACGCATTTTTCTATTTCGATGAGCAAATGCTCAACCTGACCGGTAGCAGGCTCAACAAAGATTTCAGGATCGATCAATCCAGTAGGACGAATGATTTGTTCAACGATTTGACCGTCACATTTTTCAAGCTCAAAATCTGCCGGAGTCGCTGAAACAAATACCACATTTTTCCAGCATTGCTCAAATTCTTCAAACCGCATTGGCCGATTATCCATAGCACTCGGCAATCGGAAGCCATGATCGACAAGCACTTGCTTCCTGCTTCTGTCACCTGCGAACATAGCTTTTATTTGCGACACAGTGACATGTGATTCATCAATAAACAACAAAAAATCTTCAGGGAAATAATCTATCAAGGTATATGGCTTTGAGCCCGGTTTTTTCCCGGATAGATGGAGGGAGTAGTTTTCTATTCCACTGCAAAAGCCAACCTCCTTGAGCATCTCTAGGTCGTACATGGTTCTGGCTTGAAGCCTTTGTGCCTCTAGGAGTTTTCCCTGTTGACGCAGATTCATCAGTTGTTGCTTGAGTTCAGCCTTGATACTTTTGATTGCCGGCTCTATTTTATGCTGCGGCATGATATAATGTTGGGCAGGAAAAATGAAGACCTGTTCATCTTGGCTGAGGATTTCGCAGCTGATCGGATTGATGTAGCTGATTTTTTCTATTTCATCGCCGAAAAATTCAAATCGAATAGCAAAAGATTCATAAGATGGATGCAGCTCGACAACATCGCCTCTGACACGAAACGTTCCTCTTTT
The DNA here is from genome assembly GCA_965370955.1 of uncultured bacterium. Classification (GTDB taxonomy): domain Bacteria; phylum Planctomycetota; class Phycisphaerae; order Sedimentisphaerales; family Anaerobacaceae; genus CBDUWP01. The sequence goes on from CBDUWP010000027.1 coordinate 13,405, forward strand.
GAAATCGATATCATTTCTTGTGTATTGCAAATCGGAAAATTTGCCCAGCAATTCGTTGCGTTCAATATTGTCGCCAACAGTTATCGAAATAACGGAATCTTTATAGTCATCTGGCGAGCCAAGTCCAAAAATACAAGATACCGAAGAGATAATAATCGTGTCACTTCTGGTCATCAGGCTTGTTGTCGTGCTGAGCCTTAGCCTATCCAAATCATCGTTACGCGAGGCATCTTTTTCGATATAAATGTCACGCTGCGGGATATAGGCTTCGGGCTGATAATAATCGTAATAGCTAACGAAATATTCGACAGCATTATCGGGAAACAGCTCCTTGAATTCCTCATATAATTGTGCCGCCAGCGTTTTATTATGGGAGATAATCAAAGCCGGCCTATCGCATCTGGCAATAACGTTGGCCATGGTGAAGGTTTTGCCCGAGCCTGTGACTCCCATCAATGTCTGATATTTTTTGTCATCTTTAACAATCCCATCGACCAAAGTCTCGATAGCTGTTGGTTGATCGCCAGTTGGCTTGTACCTGTCACTTATTTTGTATTTGCCCATGAGATTTTCGTCTAACTAAAAAGCCTCAGTATAACAAAACTTTAAGATAAAAGCTACAGGCTAGAGTTCTTGACAGCAGAAGGCCAAACTGCGACAATTCAAGGTAGATTTGCATTATTTTGGGATTTATTGACAAGCTTTATATGGCAAAACATCAACAGAAAAACTTGTTTGCAATTGACGTTTCAGCTCAAAATGAGGCTCCAGAGCCTGATTGTCGTCATATTGTGCGTTTGGCTTTTGACGCCGGTGTTGACGGCGTATTTGACTATGCTGTCGAAGATGATTTATGGCCTATTTCGGTTGGTCAACGGGTTTTGGTTAGTTTTGGCCGCAGTAACAAAAAACAGATTGGGTTTTGCGTTGAATCTGCCGAAGCCGATTTCGCTTCTAAAAAAGGCCGCAAATTTCGACTTAAAAAGGTTCTTGCGATTGTCGATAAGCAGCCGTTGATTGATGAGCAATTAATGTCATTGGCGAAATGGATTAGCCAATATTATGTTTGTCCGATCGGCCAAGTTTTGTCTGCGATGGTTCCAGCCGCTGTGAAAAAAAATATTGGAGTCCAAAAAAACAAATTTGTATATCTTGCCACTTTAAATGACAAGTCTCTTAAGCTAACCAGCAAAAAACAGATCATGATTGCCGCTACATTATCGGAAAATGGAGCTGATTGTGAAAAAAATGCTATGGAATTTCGTGCAGTCACGACATCGGTCGGTTGCACGGCAGCGCCGCTGAAAACGATGATTAAAAATGGCTACGTAAAAGTTGTCAATAAAATGGTGTTTAAATCTTTGCCGATTGTGCCGGAAAACATGGCCATTGACGATACAGATATAACATTAAATGATGACCAAATAAAAACGATGGCCCATATAAATGGTTCGATTGACAAGGGTGATTTTGACGTGACATTGCTGCACGGCGTGACTGATAGCGGCAAGACCGAGATCTATATTAGAGCCATTGAACATGTCATAAAAAAGGGTAAGACTGCGATAATCATGCTGCCGGAAATAGCGATTACTGCTCAAACAGTTCAGCGATTCAGTCGGCGTTTTGACCAGATAGCGGTCATGCACTCGTCACTTACCGCTGCCCAGCGAAACGCTCAGTGGCAGAAAATTAAATCTGGTGACGCTGATGTTGTGATAGGTGCTCGATCAGCTATATTTGCGCCGCTGGCCAATCTTGGCCTGATTGTCGTGGATGAGGAGCATGAATCGAGCTATAAGCAGGATACGGTTCCTCGCTATCATGGGCGTGACGTTGCTATTAAGCGGGCTCATTTGGAGAAGGCCTGCTGCATTTTGGGTTCAGCCACGCCGTCAGTTGAAACGATAGTCAATTGTCGAAATAAAAAACATTTTACCAAGATTGATTTGCCGAAAAGGGTGAACGATTTGCCAATGCCGGAAATGATTTTGATCGATTTAGCAAACCAAACGGACAAGCGATCACAAGGTTTGATAAGTGATGAGCTGGCGATAGCTTTGCATGAGGCGATGGCTAAAAATCAGCAAGCCATTTTATTGCTAAATCGCAGGGGCTATAGCAGTGTAATTTATTGTCCTAGCTGTAAACATACGCTTCATTGCAAAAATTGTGATGTCACCTTGACTTTTCATAAAGCTAAATCGCCGATCAAAGCTGGGATTAAATCAATTTCCGGCCGCAACCTCAAACCCGGCACAGCCCAATGTCACTATTGCCAAGCTAAAACCCTAGTGACAGATAAATGTCCGGTTTGCAGTAAGAAGATGATTATGATAGGGCTCGGCTCACAGAAATTGGAAGAAGAATTAAACCGGCTCTTGCCAAAGGCTAATATAGCTCGCGTTGATAGCGACTCAATGCAAAAAAATGATTATCATAAATTGTTAGCTGATTTTGCTAGCGGCAAAATAGATATTTTAGCAGGGACGCAGATTTTGGCCAAGGGCTTGCATTTTCCCAATGTCACCGTAGTCGGGATCGTCAGTGCTGATACATGTCTATCGATTCCAGATTTCAGAGCTTCGGAGCGGACATTCCAACTGATTTCACAAGTTGCAGGCAGAGCTGGCCGCTCTAATAAAAAAGGGCGTGTATTTGTTCAAACCCTAATGGCGGATCAGCCGGCGATAGTTCAAGCTGTGGCGAATGATTTCGAGCAGTTTATGGATTTGGAGATTAAATTGCGAGCTGAGTGCAATCTGCCGCCGTTTTGCCGTATGGCAGTTGTTATTTTAAGTGATGAAAATTACGACCGGCTTGGAGCTGCCGCCGAGCGACTGAAAAATCGCATATACGACATGATTCATGATTATTCGATAGATGTTACGCTGGCAGGCCCGATGGACGCTCCAATCAGCCGTCTGCATCGACTTTACAGAATGCACATTATTTTACAATCAAAGGATACAACAGCCATTCAAAAACTTTTTTATCACTTGAGAAATGCAGGCTGCTTAGCTTCTAGCGTAAGAACAGTTGTCGATGTCGATCCTGTGACCATTTTCTAGATTGTTTACTTAATCTTCATATCATAGGCTCGATAGAGCAGCTCTAAAAATTGTTCTTTATCCTCTTTTTCCTGTTGTACTTCGCTTAGCAAAATGTGATTTTTATAGACCTTTTCATCGGTAAATTTAGCTTCGGTTTGTTCTATTTCTTTTTCGGTTTGGATGATTTTATTCTGTGGACAGTAATTAATACAGGCATTACATAA
>CBDUWP010000028.1:0-16529 GCA_965370955.1 uncultured bacterium
AATCAGGATGAGTGCAAACGCGATAGCCAGAAGCTTTTGCCCCAGATGAATCGGGGGCGGGATCAATGGTCAAAAAGAAATTCGGCTCTAAATCAATAGGCCAAATGTGATCGCGACGGCAACTGCCGCGAGTGACGTGAAAATATATCTTGGCGTCAGCCATTTTAGCCTGATCGAAAGTTTGCTCTATCCGTTGACGAATTATGGCTATATCGAACTTAATGCTAACGGCATCTAAGCTGTCGCTGAAACGAGCTAAATGTTCTTCCAATGCGAAAAGTTTGCCGTTATAGCTGCGGAGAACATCATAAACGCCGTCGCCAAAATAAAAGCCGCGATCAAGATAGCCACTGTCAAGAGCGCCAATAGGGATTATCTTATCGTTTATCATCGCCAGCTGCATCTAAAACTCCTTTTCTTAATATCGCCGAAAGCTTAATACTTATGCTATATAGGTATAAGCAACTGGAGAAAAATATTCAACAATTTACTTTACAAAAGGGCAATTAACTCGTAAAATGCTCGACTTGTATTGTTTTGTTATTTAATTTGTAGTATAGGATATTGATATGTACGCAGTGATCGAACAGGGCGGTAAGCAATATAAAGTGGCTAAAGGCGATGTGATCGAAGTCGAATTGACGGATGTGGCAGATGATGCGACAACTCTGGAATTCGATAAGGTGCTGATGATTAGCGATGGCGAAAAAGATGTCAAAATCGGAAGCCCATATCTAGATGGAGCAAAGGTTGTGGCGGCTTTTAAAACTACGGCAGAAGAAGGAGTCGTTAAAGGAACTAAGATTTATCCGATGCAGTTTAGAAGACGAAAAAACAGCAGAAGACGAATCGGACATAGGCAAAAATATTTGCAGGTTATGATTGAACAAATCACGGCTTAAAGGCTAACTCTAAAGATTGGCCGCAGTTTCTTTTTTAACGCTGAAGATGACTCAAAATTAAATTCTCGGCTCGGTCGCTCCATGCGGCTGGGCCTTTTTTTATGTAATAGTCAAATGATTCGTCATTGCAAAGATTACCTAAAAGCGATTTCTTAGCTGATATGTCTGCTATGTCTGAAATTATTCTTCTACGAATTTCACCGAGAGCTTCCAAAAAATTGCCGCAATCGATATCGAAATCTTTCTCTAGTCGCCTGCGCAAATGACGAGCATAAGCAGGGCAAACGCCATCTGTTGAAATGGCTATCTGCAAGCGGCCGCTTTGGGCTACAGCCGGCACAAAAAAATCACAAAGCTCCGGCCTATCAACAATGTTGCATAAAATTTTGAGCGACTGGCAATCATCGTGAATTTGTCGATTAACCGATTCATTCGATGTTGCGGCTATGACTATCGAGGCGGATTCTATCAAATGCTGTTGATAATCGCTGTTTATAAGGTTTAGCTGGCGGTTCGTCTGGCTTAAAGACAGTAGATCATCGCAAAATTGGTTGGCGATTACAGTTACTTTCGCGTCAGAAGATAATAGAGCGACGGTTTTACGAAAAGCTACAGAGCCGCCGCCTATAACGGCTGCCTGCTTCATGCTCAAATCTAAAAATATGGGGTAATTGCTCATCGGGGTTATTATAACAACTAAAACCGAAAACGAAAATTTTTTATGCGCGTTTTTTTTACTGTCGCAAATACAAGAAATTTATTGTAAACTTGCCGAAAGTATATGTGACTGAAAAATATCGCGGCAGAGATCAGAAAAATGAAAATTAAAAAAATTATAACGCCATTAACACTCGATGTTATCCGATCGCTGAAAGCTGGCGACAATGTCACTGTTAGCGGCTATATCTACAGCGCAAGAGATATGGCGCATAAAAGATTGTGCCGAGCTATCGAAAAAGGTATGTTACTGCCTTTTGAATTAAAAGGAATGCTGTTGTATTATCTTGGGCCAACTGAGCCTAGGCCTATGGCTGTTATCGGTTCGGCTGGGCCGACAACTGCGGCAAGAATGGATGACTTTACGCCGATGTTACTCGAAAATGGCGTCAAAGGATCTATCGGAAAAGGATATCGAAGCGAAAAAGTGCGACAGGCTATAAAAAAATGCTGCGCTGTACATTTTGCAGCAATCGGTGGAGCTGGAGCCCTGTTGAGTAAGCATATCGTGACATCGGAAATTGTGGCCTATGAAGATCTGCAAACAGAAGCAATCAGGAAAATGAAGGTGGTCGATCTGCCGCTCGTTGTGGCTTATGATTGCGAAGGACGAAGCGTCTATCCATGCGAAAAAAAAATATAAAACGATTAAAAATATAAAACGATAAAGAAAATAAAATGGTAAAAAAATAAGGAGCTAGATTTTGAAAGCAGCATTTATTGGTCTGTCCCAATCGGGAAAAAGTACGCTGCTGGCGGCGGTCAGCGGAAAAGAGCCAAAACCTATCGGCGTGGTAGCTGTCGATGAGGCTGTTGTGCCTGTGCCTGACGAAAAACTCGATTGGCTTACAGAACTCTACAAGCCTAAAAAAACAATCTGCGGAACAATCGATTGTGTGGATCTGCCGGGATTTAATTTTGCCGACGATAGCGGAAGAAAAACTGCTAGAAAATTGATAAATAAAATACGTACAACCGACCTGCTAATTTTTGTCGTCAGAGCTTTTGAAGATGATTCGGTTGCCCCATATAAAAATAGAATCGACCCAATCGCGGACTTGGTAGAACTTAAGACTGAATTATTACTGGCGGATTTAGAGCTGGTGACAACCAGAATCGAAAGGCTAGAAAAACAAGTCCATAAGCCAACCAAAACACAGGCTCAGGATAAAGCCGAGCTTGCTGTGCAGATGAAATTGTTGGAGGTTTTGGAAAACGAAAAGCCAATCAGCTCGGCGATAGCCAATGATAAGGAGCTGGCTCTGGTGAAATCGTTGGGATTTTTGACGATGAAGCCGATGATGGTAGCGGTCAATGGCGGAGAAGGGGATATCGGGAAAGTTTTTGAGTTCGCCGAAGCGGTTGACGAAACAATACCGGTGATTACAGTCTGCGCCAAGCTGGACTGCGAACTGGCTCAACTCGATGACGAAAGCAAATGTGAATTTATGGCTGATCTGGGGATTAGCGAATCCAGCATAAATAAATTTGTCGCCAGCTGCTATAAGGCGCTCGGATATATAAGCTTTTTGACCGTTGGACCGGACGAAGTCAGAGCGTGGCCAATCCAAAATGGAACGACCGCACTGTTGGCGGCGGGAAAAATCCATTCCGATATTCAAAGAGGATTCATCAGGGCAGAAACCATCGCCTACAATGACCTAAAAGAGCTGGGCAGCGAAAAAGCAGTGAAAGCGGCGGGAAAAGCTAGGCTAGAAGGAAAAGAATATGTCGTTAAAAATGGCGATATAATCGATTTTAGGTTCAATGTTTAATATCCAAAAATGGCGAGGCTAAAAAAAAAATGAAAAAAGCATCTGTTGTTAGTATCGGAAATGAACTGCTGAACGGACAAACCGCCGACACAAATCTGCTTTGGTTAAGCGAGAAATTGTTGTCGTTCGGAGTGCCGACAGTTAGCAGCTATACCGTTATCGATGATGTTGATATGATTAAAAATGCTGTCGAAATGGCGGCGCGTGACGCTGACTTCATTATGATAACCGGAGGGCTGGGGCCGACCGATGACGATATTACAAGACAGGCTATCGCGAAATTCCTGAATGTCCAAGTCGAGTTCAAACAAAATTTGCTCGACGATATCAAAGAATATTTCGCTAAAAAAAATCGAACGATGCCTGAAAAAAATATCGTACAAGCCTATCTGCCAAAAACAACGATGTCACTGGCTAACGATCTTGGAACTGCGCCGGGAATTATGTTCAAAAAAGATGGTAAACTGTTCGCCGCAATGGCTGGAGTGCCGGCTGAAATGAAGCATGTGTTTGATAGGCATATCGCAGATGAAATATCAAGCATAGCAGATAATCAGGCGGTGGTTATCAAAAAGCTGAAATGTGTCGGAACAGGTGAATCAAATCTAGCGCAAATGCTCGGCGATATGATGAATCGAAATAATAATCCATTATTACACTGTACAGTGTGTCAAGTGTTTATTTCATTGTACGTTATTGCAACCAGTCCCGATCGAGTTGCGTCAGATAAAATGGCGAAAAAACAATGTGATAAGCTAAAAAAACTGTTAGGACAATTGGTGTTTGACGATAAAGGAAAAGAGCTAAGCCAAGTGGTCGGAGAAATGCTGGCTAAAAGAGAAATGACAGTGGCGGTCGCTGAATCTTCTAGTGGTGGCCTGATCGCGAAAATGTTGACAGATTACTCCGGAGCAAGTGACTATTTTAACTATGGATGGGTGACCTATTCCAACAATGCAAAAGAAGAATTGCTCGGTGTTTCAGCACAAACATTAGAAAAATACGGGGCAGTCAGCGTCGATGTCGCAAAAGAAATGGCACGCGGAGCAAAAAAAATCGCAAAAGCTGATTTCGCTATCGCTGTAACCGGTATTGCCGGACCAACCGGACAGACCGATAATAAGCCAGTTGGCACGACCTGTATCTGTGTATCAGGCAAGAGAAATTGCCAAACAAAACAAGTGGTCTTCGGAAAAAATAGAAAAATCAATCGGAAACTTACAGCGCAAACAGCACTTAATATGCTTAGGCTGATGCTCTTGATTGACTAAGGTTTTCTATAATGATATAATGAATGACTGTCGAGCTTACCAAAGTTAACATTTTGCGAGGCAAGAGGGCGTATTAGTATGGTTTTTATAGCAATTTTCCAAAGATAAACGCAGCATAGGGTTGAATTTATGGCGAAAAAACGCAGACATCTAGGCGAAATTTTATACAAAGCAGGGATTGTTGAAAAAACTGTCCTGCTCGAAGCAATAAAAGAATCCAAGTCTACAAACAAAAGGCTGGGCGAAATCTTAGTCGATAAAGGAGTTATCGATGATGATACGCTCGCTAAAGCGATAGCAAAACAATTCAAAATCAAATATGTGGATGTGACGAAATTCGAGATACCAGATGAAGTACTCCAGCTAGTGCCGGAACGATTGGTGAAAAAACATAACGTTCTGCCGCTCGGAAAGCAACATGGCAAACTCAAAATTGCTATCACAGATCCGCTAGATCTGAATATGCTCGATGAACTAAAGTTTAATCTTAATATCGAACTCGATTGCAGAATTAGCTCAATCTCAAAAATTAGAGAATATATCGATAGAAGTCTAGAAACAGAAGAACAAGAGCAAGATGATAGAATCAAACATAGTATCGATACGACTGCGGCTGAATTGGCTGAGGCTGGACATGATCTTAGAGCGCAGGCAATTTTGGCGCAAGCAGCGGGCGATGATGATGAAGGGCCAATCGTAAAATTGGCTAACTTGATTATCGATAATGCCTACAGAGTCGGCGCAAGTGATATACACATCGAACCAATGGCTGACAGAATCAAAATCAGATATCGAGTCGACGGCGTCTGTATGGAAAAAGATAATATACCGAAAAATATGCAGGCTCCTCTGATGGCTAGGCTGAAAATTATGTCGGGAATGGATATCGCAGAAAGACGATTGCCGCAAGATGGACGTATCAAAAGGAGTATCGATGGAACGGATATCGATTTTCGTGTGTCGGCTCTGCCGGCGTATCACGGCGAAAGCATGGTGCTGCGTATCCTTGATCCGGAATCGGTCAATATCGGGGTGCAGTCTCTGGGATTCGAGCCGGATAACTATAAGACGTTTCAGAGAATTATTAAGCGGCCAAATGGTATCTTTCTTGTGACTGGGCCAACAGGTAGCGGTAAAACGACTACACTATATGCGGCACTGCAAGAACTGAATACGCCGAATACGAAAATTATTACGGCTGAAGATCCGGTCGAATATAACTTTGCGGGAATGAATCAATGTCAAATCAATGAGGAAATCGGATTGACCTTCGATTCCATCTTGAGGTCGATGCTCAGGCAAGCACCGAATATTATTCTGATCGGTGAAATTCGTGATACGGCAGTGGCGGAAATTGCTGTGCAAGCAGCTCTGACAGGGCACTTGGTGTTTAGCACTCTCCATACCAATGATGCAATAAGCGCCATCACGAGGCTGATCGATATGGGAATTAAACCATTTTTGGTAGCAAGCTCTATTCAGGCAATCATGGCACAAAGACTCGTCAGAGTTATATGCCAAAATTGCAAAATGATCGATGATGATCCGGATCCAAAGAATCTGAGAACGCTGAACATGACGCCGGACGAAATGAAGGGTAAACATATATACAAAGGTGCAGGATGCAGCAAATGTCAAGGGACTGGATTCAAAGGACGTAAAGGTATCTTTGAAATGATCGAGTTGACCAATCAAGTGAGAGAATTGGCGTTCGCTAAAGCACCAACCGAAAAAATTAGAGAAGCAGCTGTCGCCGGAGGGATGAGGACCTTACTCGATGACGGCAAAATTAAAATATTCAAAGGCATTACAACGCCAGCCGAAATTGCTAAAATAGCACAAGCGTAAAGCTTGATGATTACTTTTTTTTGAGGTGACTGAAAATATGGCAACTGTTAATATGGACCGGCTCTTACAAGCCTGTGTCAGCCAAGGGGCATCCGATATTCATCTAGTCTCCGGGCGGCCGCCAATATTCAGAATACATGGAAGGCTTCGAGCGCTGGAAACAAAAGTACTCGATATGGACGATACGGCGGCACTGATGAAAAGTATTACGCCAGATAGAAACCAACAGGAGCTGCAAGAAGAAGGGGGAACTGACTTCGGTTTCGCTTTCGGTGACCAAGGCAGATTCCGTGTGGCTATATTTAAACAAAAAGGCACCATCTCACTCGTACTAAGGCTTATACCGCATGAATTGATGAGCTTCGAGGAAATCGGACTGCCGCGAATCTGTGAAGCTCTCTGTAGAAGGCCAAGAGGGTTGTTTCTCGTGACAGGCCCGACAGGTAGTGGTAAATCTACAACGCTGGCCTGTATGGTGAACTATATCAACGAAAATTTCGACAGACATATCGTAACCATCGAAGACCCTATCGAATATTATCACGATCATAAAAAATCTATCGTTAACCAAAGAGAAGTGGGAATCGATGTGCCAAGTTTTTCAGAAGCCTTAAGAAGAGTGCTAAGGCAAGACCCGGACGTTATCCTCGTGGGTGAATTGAGAGACCTTGAAACAATTAAAGCTGCTATCGAAGCGGCTGAAACAGGGCACCTTGTGTTCGCAACGGTACACACCACAAGCGCCGCTGGAACAGTAACGCGTTTAATCGATGTGTTCCCGCCAAATCAACAAGATCAAATCAGAGTGCAAATCAGTAGTAACCTTATTGCTGTACTGAGCCAAGCCTTGTGTCCATTGGCTATCGGTAAAGGCAGAGTGGCTGCCTACGAATTTTTGGTTATAACGCCAGCTATCGCTAATCTCATCCGAGAAAATAAGACCTATCGAATCGATTCTAATATACAAACAGGAAAAAAACTCGGTATGCAACTGCTGGATGACCATCTGTGGAAACTCTATGATGCAAATAAAATTACGCTCGAAGAAATGCTCGACAAAGGAAGGCAGCCGGGGGCATTGCAGGATAAGGCTATCGAAAAAATGAAGAAAGAGAAAAGTCAAAAAAATGGCGAAGGGAATGGGCCAGCGGTTTTGAGAACCTAAAAACAATTCAAATCCTGTGAAAAATGAAAAATTGGCCAAGATGGTGATGGATATCTCTTGAAACAGAATCCCAGAAACTATGTGTCTTTTTTGTAAATGGCTTGCAGAAAAGACTTTAGTGGTTTATAATGCAGATAACTTGAGAAAGTGATACTCTATTTCAGGCGACGATTATGAGTGAACAAGAATACAAAATGCCACCAATCGAACAGCTGATCGACCGAACTATCGGCCGTATACTGATGAAAATGGGCATATTGACCAGAGAACAAATCGGTAAAGCACTCGCTGTACAAAAGAAAAAAGGGGGGAAAATCAAAATTGGCGAGATTCTCCTCAAAACTAAACTCGTTACAAAAAAACAACTTCAAATTGCCCAAGCTGCTCAAAAAGGTCTGGAATATATCAATATTGGAGATTTTGATATAGACAGTGAATTGTTGGGAAAAATACCAGCTCAGGTGGCAGAAACATATAAAGTGTTGCCCATCGAATTTGATGAAACAAAAAAATCCGTTACTATCGCTATCGATAGCATCGATAATTTTAGATCAACTGATGATATAAGCAAACTCACCGGCTTGAAAATAGTGGCGAAAATTACCGATACGGAATCGCTGGAAGCAGCTATCGAGCAATATTATAACAGCCAAGAAGAAAATGACCAAATTAATGACCTTATCGGAGAAATTCAATCTGACAGCCTTCTGGCAGAATTTGCAGGCAGAGATCAAAGTATCGATCTAGATGAACTTAAAGAATTGTCGGAATCTAATCCAGTTAAAAAATTGCTCAATCTAGTGCTGCTGCAGGCTATTCGGGACGGAGCGTCAGATGTGCACTTCGAGCCATTCGAAGATGAATATAAAATGAGATATCGAATCGATGGAGTACTCTACGAAATGGAAGCTCCACCAAAACATATCGCATCGGCTCTTAGCTCAAGAGTAAAGGTTATGGCGGATCTGGATATCGCTGAAAGAAGGCTGCCGCAAGATGGACGTATATCTTTGACCGTGCATGGAAACCCAATCGATCTGAGAGTTAGTATCCTGCCGACAATGTTCGGAGAAAGCGTTGTGCTGCGTATACTAGACAGAAGCCAAGTCGAACTCGATATGGAACGGCTAGGAATGGGACAAAGAGACCTAGTGAGAGTTAGAGAGCTTATCAGAAAGCCAAACGGAATCGTGATCGTAACTGGACCTACCGGATGCGGCAAAACAACGACACTCTATTCGGCTCTAAAAGAATTGAATACGCCTGAAACCAAAATAATCACAACCGAAGACCCTGTCGAATATGATATCGATGGAATTATACAGGTGAATATCAGGAGTGATATTGGGCTAACCTTTGGGAAATGTCTAAGGTCTATCCTAAGGCAAGACCCTGATGTGGTGATGGTTGGGGAAATTAGAGACCTCGAAACAGCTCAAATAGCAGCGCAAGCGTCACTTACAGGACATCTTGTCTTTAGCACAATACATACAAATGACGCGCCAAGCACAATCGCAAGGCTGCTGGACCTAGGCGTGGAACCGTTCTTAATTACGGCAACGCTCGAAGGAATTGTGGCGCAAAGACTGATAAGGCTTATTTGCCTTAATTGTAAAACAAAATTTAAGCCAGATAAATTACAGCTAACAGAATTGGCCCTGACTAAAGAAGAAATGGAAGGCAAAAAATTCTATTACGGAAAAGGATGCAAAAAATGTAACCAAACAGGCTATAAAGGCAGAACAGCTCTGTTTGAAGTTATGACGCTAGATGAAAACATTAGAGAGCTAATTGTTAATAATGCATCGACAAATGTCCTCAGAGATGCGGCTAAAAAAGCGGGGATGACACTGCTTAGGCAGAGCGGTTTAGAAGCATTGTTTAATGGCCAAACGACGATCGATGAAATTACAAAGGCGACAATAGTCGATTAGAGGCTAAAGTTGTCGCGATAGGAGGTATGAAAATGCCGGTTTTTCAATATGAAGCTTTGGACGCGCAGGGTATCGAAATTAAAGACGAAATCGAGGCTCTAAGCCAAAACGAAGCGGTCAGCAAAATCCGGAATATGGGCTATTTTCCTACAAAGGTCGCTGCTAAAAGCGAGAAAAAAAGAGTAGCCAGAACAGCTGTGGCTTCAAGAGCAAAAAGAGGCGTCGGCGGAAAAGTTAAAATTAAATTCATTACGCAATTCGCAAGGCAACTGTCAACTCTGCAAGATGCAGGATTGCCAATCTTAAGATCCTTGAGAATTCTAGAAGAACAGCAAAAAAATAGAAGATTTAAAAGAATTATAGGGGCTGTCGCTGATGATATCGAAGGAGGATCAACTTTGTCAGAGGCTATGGTGAAATATCAGGGAGCTTTTGACAGGCTCTTTGTCGGTATGGTGGCTGCCGGCGAAGTCGGGGGTGTGCTGGATCTGATCCTATCGCGTATCGCTGACTTTATGGAAAAAGCACAAAAATTAAAATCACGAGTCAAAGGAGCTATGGTATATCCGGTTATCGTGATCTTGATCTCTTTTGTTATCCTGTTGGGATTGATGACGTTTGTTGTTCCACAATTTGACACTGTGCTGAAGGAAATGCTCGATGGAGCTGAATTGCCCATGATTACGCAAAAAGTTCTGGCTGTCAGTAACTGGATAGCGAAACAATATGGATGGCTAGTCCTAATAATGTCGCCAATGATCTTTGTGACGACAATCAATGTTGTGAAAAAATTTAGAAACGGCAGACTGGTTGTGGATATGATTAAATCGCGATTGCCGGTTGTAGGAATGTTGAGCTCGAAAATTGCCATTACAAGGTGGACCAGAACGCTGGGGACACTAATCGGAGCTGGTGTGCCAATTCTAGATGCTATCAATGTGACAGCTGAAACAAGCGGAAACGAACTGTTTGCGAGAATGCTGCAAAAAGTTAAAAACTCCATCAGGCAAGGCGATACCTTCGCTGCGCCGATAAAACAACCAGGAATTGTCGATCTGCTAGTGGTTAATATGGTGTCTGTCGGTGAAGAAACCGGCGATATGGATAAAATGCTCCTGAAAATCGCTAACGACTATGATGAACAAGTCGATGTGCTGGTCAATGGAATGATGTCACTGCTAGAACCGATCATGATCGTGGTTCTAGGGGTGATCGTGTGTCTTATCGTGATGGCAATATTCTTGCCGATGATCAGAATTATTTCCACGATGGCGGGAACGTAAAAAAACATGAAAACAAGTGAACCGAAAAATCGAAATGTAAATGTGATTATTCATCTTTTATAAAAAAAAAGGAGAAACAAAATGGCTGCCAAAAAGAAAACTAAAAAAGGATTCACACTAATCGAATTGCTAACTGTTATGAGTGTTATTGTTATTTTAATGGCTCTGTTGGTGCCGGCAATGAGCAAGGTTAAAAAATATGCCAAAGAACTTAAACAACGAGCACAATTTCACAGTATCGCAGTGGCAATGGATCTGTTCTATAATGAATTAGGTGAATATCCCAATTCAGGTGCTGATGATACGGCTACTTCACCAATAGAATATTGCGGGGCTATGAAACTGGCTGAAGCTATGGTAGGAAGAGATCAATTGGGTTTCCATGAAGATTCATTGTTCAGGGCAGATGGAACTGATGGACTCGGTACGGCACAAGTGAATAATTTGTATCCAACTAAAGCTGATCTGGCTAACGCTTTTTGGACTCCAGCCGAAATAGAATATAACAAACAACAGCGAAAAGGACCGTTTTTGCCAATCGAAAATGCAAACGCTAATCAAGTAAGCGGCTTATATAAGGCAACTGATTACGCGGCTGCTTTTAGTACCACAGATGCGAACGACCATCTGGTTATTTGTGATGTGTTTAATAGAGTTGAAAATAGCCTGACAAACAAAAAAGTTGGTATGCCGGTTCTGTATTACAAAGCTGATATTTCACAAATAAAGCATGATCCAAATACAACAGCTGCCTCTAGCACCACTGTACTTGATGGAAATATATATGATTTCAGAGATAATGATGACCTAGTGGGATTGGGGGCTGCTAATGGTATGACACTTAGCACAACTGATCATGCTATACATGATGATCCGACAATATTTTACGAAATGACACGGGAAGAAAAGGTTGCGTCAAGAGATTGGCCGGTTAAAGCGGATTCTTATATCCTATGGTCGGCTGGATATGATGGTGAATATGGAACGCCTGACGATATTACAAACTTTGATAAGAAATAATGGGGGCATTGAAAAAGTAAGGGAGCAGGTAGCATGGCAATGAAATATATATGTGTAATGATGATAGCGCTGGTGATGACTGGCTGGGCTGCTGTGGCGACAGCTGACGAAGTCTTGGGAAATCCCAGCTTCGAAGACGATGGGATGATAGGAGACATCACCAGTGAAGAAATCAGCTATTGGGATGTCAATATGATGCCGGAACTGTTCGGAGGATGGATTGATGCTGATCTTGTGACGCATGGATATTATAATCTGACGCTGTTTAGTAACTCAAGTGTCGAACTAGTCGAAGGGGATATCGCGAAAGTTTATCAAAATGTAGATCTGTATAATGTAAACCAGATAAGTTTTGATGTCACGCTAAGTATATTTGGATCGGGAAGCTGGGCAAATAATGACTGTAATGCAGTTATCATGATTGATGATGATGTTGTGTGGTCACAAGGCAACGCCGGAACATACAACGGACAAACTGTCAATATTGATTATGATGATCACAAAAAACGAGAAGTGGCACTGGCGCTCGTTATCGAAACTGATATGCTGCCAGTGTTTTATTATATGACCGATTGGGATGATTTTCAAACACAAGCCAGCTGTAACGGTAATGGTTTCTTACAGGGTGACTTGGATCGTGATTGCGATGTCGATGAAGATGACTTGGAGCTATTGGCTAATCAATGGCTAAACGAACTGAGCGATTATCATAAATGTAATCTGGCTCATAATGATGACTGCAACAGTGTCGCAATTATAAATCTAAACGATTATGCCCAAGCTATAAATGTTGAAGGCGAAACTATTCCTGCAATTGATGGTGTTACAAAAGCTTGGCTGAAAAATGTTAAGACTTGGCACAAAGGCTATAGCAGTAACTACTATACAGATGATGATGAAATGATAGAGTCAATCGGAATTATTAATTTTCTAGACTATTCTATTCTATCGCAAAATTGGCAGCAAAATAGTCTGTAAAAAAAAGCTAAAATGCTTGATCAATAAATGAAAAGTTAAGGAGTGACAAAATGCTGTGTGTGAATAAAAAATCAGGCTTTTCAGTTATAGAGCTGCTGACTGCTTTGGTCATTATCAGTATTATTGTCGGAATACTCATTCCGTCTGTCGTGAAGATCAGAGATATGGCTAAAAATACAGAGCAGAAAGCTCAACTGGTCAATATCGGATTGGCACTGGACGCTTTCAAAAATGATTTCGGCGACTATCCTGAATCTGATTATACAATAGATGTCAATACCAGTGAGGGCTATTGCGGGGCGCAAAAATTGGCTGAAGCTTTGGTCGGTAGAGATATGCGGGGGTTTCATAAGAAATCAAATTTTTCGGCTAGTGATAACACCTACTATGTAGATTTTAGCGGCTTAAATGATGCGGATATAAAAGCAAATCTAGCGCAAAGGGCTGGGCCATATCTGGACATAACAAAAGCGAAAATTTTTACCATCAAACAAATATTTCCAAATATCAGCGGCTCGCCAGCGGTAGATCCTGATCGATATGTGCTGACTGATGTATTCAAAACGAAAACTATCAAAATCGATAATACCAAATATGTCATCGGAACGCCTATTCTCTATTTCAAAGCGAATACCGCTAGCGTGAAAATGTCTGGGCGGCCATTAAGCAATAGAATATATAATTTTGAGAATAATCATGATCTAGCTGATTTGAAATCAGTTAAAAATAATGAAGTTCATCCGCTCGCTAATATGGCTGGGTTTTATCGCGATTTCGGTGACTTTATCGAAGATCCGGTCCTAACCAAAACGATGGGCAGAAGCTGGCCGAATAATGCCGATTCATACATGCTTATCTCAGCAGGAAAAGATGGGCTATATGGAACGGCTGACGATATATGCAACTTCAATAAAAATAAATAATGAACAAAACCGGTAAACCAGAAAAATTGGCGCACAAAAAAATAATGGAAACAATACAAAAAAAAACTGGTTTTAGCTTGCTGGAAATGATGGTCGTTTTGGCCATAATTGTTATTACGACCATGATGGCCTTGAGGCTGGGGCCAAAGTTTGACCTGAAAACAAAGAAAAACCAAACAAATCAACTGTTTCTAATCTGTAATAATGCACTCGAAGTTTTTGCCGATTATAAATATGTCTATAAAACTGTCGACCCAAATTATATAAATCTGTCATATCCGATTGATTGCACCGGCTTTGATGAGGCTGTTTTGAAAGCTAGAATGAAAAAGGCTGAAGGCTTGAATACTATAGAAATAATAGGTAATCATAATGATGATTTTGCGTCAAGCGAGGTACTGTATTGGCTGCTGTACAAAGTGCCGCAGTGCAAAAAAATTCTATCCGAAATCGATGAAAATTTGATAACAGCTGTGCCAGATGGCGAACCGATGAATTCCGACGAAGTGATAATGCTGACAGAAGATACGCAAAAGCCAAAGCCATTTTACAGAATTGTCGATCCGTGGGGCACGCCAATCAAATATGACTATTATGACGAAACGAATGGTACAGGAAAAAATTGGGCAAAAAAAATAGTCCGAACTTTTCCGATATTAACCTCAGCCGGGCCAGATAAAATATTCGGAACATCTGACGATATAACGAGCAGGTAAAATATGAAAATCCAACGTAAATATGCTGGTATGTCAATGATGGAAACGACGATCGTCGTGGCTGTTATTGCTATTATGGCGGCGGTCAGCAGCCCAGTAGCTAAAATGATTACCAATGCAATGGATAAAAATAAAGATGCCCAAGCAATGGTTAGTGCGGCACTGTCAACAGCTAGAAATATGGCTATGGAAAAACAAAAACATGTCGGAATTAGATTCCAAACAGCATACATAGGAAATGCTGCCAATCCGTATGATATTAGGCCGCTGGAAAAAGGCCAATATATGGTCTTTGTCGAAAAGCTTAAAGCTGGCGACAGCTCAGTGACAATGGCCGATGGTTATCGTGCGGTTGGAGGACTTAGGCCAATTAAAATGCCGACATTTGCTGTGGCTGTCGATATGAACGTTAGGATAAAATATGGAGATACCAATGACCTAAGTGGTTCACGTGATGCCAATGACGTTAATGTTAATAGTGATAATTTGATAAACGATGATTTTGAACTCAATGATATTTTAGCATTTTCAATCATCTTTTCGCCAAATGGAAAACTTGTCACCAGAAAAGTGCAAGTCAGAAACAAAAATGGAAAATGCCGAGCGATAAATGAACAGCTCTCTGGCTATGATGATATTTTTAACAGTACCCAAAATATTGTGACAAATAAGCTGGGGATATTTGCCCAAGATGATTATGCTCCCGCAGGACTCGGAAAAGAATATAGCAAAAAGAAATTTGTTATCTGCGACAAAGCTGAGCTAATAAAATATTACAAAAAAGGCGAAGCCTATAGCAAATATTTAGAAGAATTAAGCGAAAATCCTTGCAGAGTTAATCCCTTTAGCGGGGCTATTATAAAGAAGAGACAATAATACAATAAATGATGAAAATGAATAAAAAACTGAAAGCGTTCTCTCTTGTTGAAGTGCTTATCGCGATGGGCATCTTGGCTGTTAGCATGATTTTTATTTTGGGAGCGTTTCCATTGGCTATTCTGTGGAATAATCGGGCGACGGAAAAAACCATCGCATCATCTGTGGCTAAAGAAGCGTTCGCAAAAGTGAAAATCTATGCCGTCGGAGCAAAAGCCCCTGACCCTAACTATATCGTCGATGATATTCTGTATGGCCAAATAACGGATAGTCAAATGGTTGATTTTTCCGATGGAAGTTTGTGGAATTTGATCAGTCCGCCGCTGCCCGCAACCTTTGGGCCAAAAAAAGACGATTTTGTTTATCCATCTGATGGCAAAATTGCTGATTATGACCAAAAGCAATATAGCTGGCAGGCTTTATGCAGATATCTGACGCCGTTTAATCCGGTAGGGCCAGTGCCTGATGTGCAGATGACTGTGTTTATATGTCGAAAAACTAGCCCTAATCAAAGGTTCTATGACGGAAGCCAATTCATGGAGCGGCCAGTCGCTGTGAAAATCAGCATAACAAAAGTTGGGCTAGACGTACTGCAAATTGTTAATGCCGGAGGGCCGGCACCGGCAGTTGATGATAGGCCAATGTTTAAGACTGGGGCTGTCATAGTGGATGACGCTACTGGAGATGTCTATCGGATTCGCGAAATTAAAGATGCGGACAGTCCCAAAATAGAGGCGAGGCTGTTGGTGCTCGATAGAGATTTTAACTCAATGTCAACTGATATATGGGTGGTAGCGCCGCCGGCGAAAATGATCAGCGGCAAAATTTATTATATGGGCAAAAATCCATGCGTCGGAGTCTATCAAAAAATAATGAAACTGTAAGCGATTGAAGCGATCTGTTATGGGATACAACAAAAAAAATGACTATGGTGCTAAGCTGGACGCCAGCCAAAAGAAGGCTTTTACACTTATTGAGCTGATAACGGCTGTCGGAATATTGACGATAGTTTTGCTCTTCTCCAGTGCATTATTTAAAGCGAGCATCAAATCGTATCGGGTCGCGGCGGCAAATGCCGATATTCTAGCTAAATATCGCGTCATCGCCAGTAATCTCGATCG
>CBDUWP010000029.1:0-16308 GCA_965370955.1 uncultured bacterium
TCGCAAATAAAGAGCCGCTGGTTGTGGCAGGAAAACTGCTAACCGAAACGGCGGAAAAAAACGGAGCTAAAATCTTGCCGATCGATAGCGAACATTCAGCTATATTTCAGGCTATGCAGGCGGCGAAAAAAAATGAAGTCGAAAAAATAATACTAACAGCATCAGGCGGGCCGTTTAAAGGTTGTACTCGCAAACAATTAAATCAGGTGACTGTCGAGCAAGCGCTCAATCATCCGACGTGGCAGATGGGCAAAAAAATCACAATAGATTCAGCGACCATGATGAATAAAGCTCTCGAAATTATCGAGGCGAAATGGCTGTTCGATGTGCCGGCTGAAAATATCGAAGTGCTGGTGCATCCGCAATCTGTTATACACTCAATGGTCGAATTTGTTGATGGCTCCATCATTGCACAACTTAGTTCAACTGATATGAAGCTGCCAATACAATATGCCTTGACATATCCAAAACGCATTAGAGGTGTGGCAGAAAAGCTCGATCTTGATACATTGACAAATCTGACGTTTCAAAAGCCAGACCTTGAGGTATTCAAATTGCTGAAAATGGGATTTGAAGTCGCTAAAACAAATGATACCACAGCGGCTGTCTTCAATGCAGCGAACGAAGCGGCTGTGGCGAAATTCTTAAATGGCGAGATTGGATTTACTAATATCGCCGATCTCGTGGAAGAATGTCTCTATAAACATGAACCAGTCGATTGTCCGAAAATAGAAGAACTGCTGGAGGCTGATCGATGGGCGAGAGAACAAATCAAAAATCCCACGAAAGCCGCAACATAAAAAAATAAATGGAGTGATCTATGGCATCTAACAAGGACGAAATGGCAAAAAATAAAGCACTGATCGCAGGGCGAGTGATAATTCTGGCTCTGGGAATCATGGCAATCGTCGGAGTCTTTTTGACCTATCCCGATACGAGTTGGCGAATTGTCTTGGCAATGTTCGGCTTTAGCGCGATCGTATTCGTGCATGAATGCGGGCACTTCTTCGTAGCAAAAGCTGTCGATATCAAAGTGGAAAATTTTACCATATTTTTGCCGCCTGTACTAATCGGAATAAGAAGAACCGAAAAAGGGTTCAAGGTGAGAATCCTGCCGACATTTTTCCCAAAATCAAACGATCCAGATGATGACGGAATGCTTAGCTTCACTTTCGGGCCAAAAGGCAAGGCCGGCGATACCGAATATCGGCTAGGAATGATTCCTGTTGCTGGATATGTAAAAATGCTCGGCCAAGCGGATGCAGGAGCTGATACGAAGTCCGATGATCCAAGAGCCTATCCAAATAAAAAAATCTCGGCTCGCATGGCAGTCGTAGCAGCTGGCGTTGTCTGTAACGTCATCGCGGCTATCGTGTTATTGGTCGCTGTGTACATGATCGGGATCAACCAAACGCCCCCAGTCATAGGGGAAATAGCAGCAGGGTCGCCGGCGGAAAAGGCAGGAATAATCGCGGGCGATGAAATTATCGAAATCGATGGCAGAACAAAAGACCTTATCTATTACGATGTGGTTATGGCGGCGGCTCTGTCTAAAAATGGGCAGCCGGTCGCAATGAAAATCAAACATGCCGATGGCAATGTCGAAAAATATAATCTTGTCGCTGAAAAAATTAAAAGTATGCCGATGTCTGTTAGGCTCTTTGGCTTTATGCCTGCGGCGAGCTTGGAAGTAGGGCAACTAGAGCCCAAAGCAAGCAAAGGACTATTAGACAAAACAGGTTTGATGGCTGGCGATGTTGTTACGGCGGTTAATGGCAAGCTGGTTAAAAATCACTGGCAACTAAATGAATTGCTCGAAAAAACCTATGATAAATATGCGATATTGACAGTCGAGAGAACCGGCGAAGCAGGCGAAATTACTGCCGTAGAAACAAAAGTGCCAGTGGTGTGGTTGTTCGCAAATGGACAAAATCCAGACGATGTAAATAATCTGTCGCATGTGTGTTCTATGGTGCCGATGCTGAAAGTACTCGCAACTGTTAAAAACATTGAACTGAAAGAAGGCGATATTATCGCAGCAGTAGCAGATGTCGAATATCCAACCTATACGCAATTGCGGAAAATTACCAAAGAGCATGAAAATAAAAAAATGGTAATCAAAGTGCTTCGCAGTAACGATGGCTACGACCAAAAAATTACTGTCGAAGTTCAGCCAAAAGCGTCAGGCGGATCGGCTAGAGTGACAATTGGTATCGCTGTGGGGCTGGCGGCTGAAAAAGCTGTCGTTGCTGATACTATTAAAACTAATGATTATCAAGCTAAGTTAGATATCCCAAAGGGAGCGGTTATCTTGGCTGTTGACGATGTGGAAATTGATAGTTTTTATGACATGGCAAGATTGATAAAAAAAGCTGACGGCAAACCGGTTAAAATAAAATATAGGCATAACGAAAAAGTTGTCACCGAACAAATAAAAGCAAATAGCCAAAACGCAATAGTGATATCGGCGGCGATTACGGAAACGATTGGCTTTGTTAGATTGCAGAGAGTTTACAAAGCGACTGGTATCATCGATGCACTCGACAAAAGTGTTACAAGAAGTTTTTTGCTTATCACGAAAACATACGTAACGCTGAAAGGACTCGTAACAAGAGATGTTAGCCCAAAAGCTATGGGCGGGCCAATTGCTGTGGCGAAAATGACCTATATGGCGGCGGAGCAGTCGCCTGTGATGCTGCTGTATTTTTTGGCTTTTATAAGCGTCAATCTGGCTGTGATTAATTTTCTGCCGCTACCTATTGTGGATGGCGGAGTTTTTGTTATGCTGATTATCGAAAAAATTAAAGGTTCGCCAATCAACGAAAGAGTACAAGAAATTATTACCTATGCAGGGCTGATTTTGCTCGGTGTGGTCTTTTTATATCTGACTGGTAACGATGTGATGAATCTGTTCAAATGGTAAAAAACAATTGTGAACGATATTCTAACTAATAATTATTAAACTTAATTTGACGAAAAAAATATGGATAGAACCAAAATCAAGGAAAGATTGAGGCAGGCATCCCGAAACAAAACGGGTAAAAATATCTATGAAATTGTTAATTCCAAAAAAACAAAAATTGCCAACTGTCAAAATTATCACAGTGATGTTTTTAGCGAATTGATGCAGGCAGACAGCGAGGTTTTTGGGCTAATTGACGATGAATATCAAAAACAAAAAAACACTCTGCAACTCATAGCTGCGTCAAATGTTTGCTCAAAACCTGTCTTGGCTGCGCTGGGATCGGTGATGCAAAATAGAACGGTGGAAGGTTTTGCTAATAATAGAAGTCACGGCGGAGCACAAATCGCTGACAAAATTGAAAATCTGGCAATAGAAAGAGTTAAGCAAATCTTCGGTGCGAAATATGCTAACGTGCAACCCCATTCAGGAAGCCAAGCGAACCATATTGTCCTGAACGCGGTACTGGAAAAAAATGACAAAATAATGAGCCTAGATTGCGCTTGCGGCGGACATATGTCGCATGGGCATGACCTGTCGCTGGTTAGCAAACTCTTTGATGTTGTGCATTATAAAGTGAATCACCAGAGCTATTTGCTAGACTATGATAAAATTGAAAAAAAAGCTGTCGAGTATAAGCCCAAACTTATCATTGCAGGGGCGAGCGTTTATCCGAGATTTTTGGATTTTAAACGGTTTAGAAAAATTGCCGACAAGGTCGGAGCGTTTTTGTTGGCAGATATATCGCATATCTTCGCCTATGTCGCTACTGGTTTACATCCGAGTCCAATCGACCATGCACACTTTGTCACCACTAGCTGCTACAAAGCCGGCGGACCGCGAGGAGGAACTATTCTTGTTGGTAAAGATGCGGCTGTTCGGCAAGTGACAGTCGGCGGAAAAACCAGATCTATCGCCGAACATATTCAATGCAGCACATTTCCCGGAGTGCAGGGGACGCCGTGTTTTAATAATATCGCGGCAAAAGCTGTGTTCTTCAAAGAGGTCTTGTCAAAAGAATATAAAAGGCGTCAGCAATTGGTGTTGGAAAATGTGACAGTATTGGCAGAGAAAATGATCCAATCCGGTTATGATGTTCTGACAGGCGGAACGGATAATCATATGCTACTGATCGATGTGAAAAGTGTTTCGCCAAAAATAACCGGAAAGATTACTCAAAGGCTTTTGGCTGATTGCAATATAACGGTCGATATATTTGAATTGCCGGTAGGAACAGATGGTCAAAGCGGACAGGCTATCAGGCTAGGGACATCGATCGTGTCTGCTAGGAAAATGGGCGAAAAGCAAATGAATGAAATTGCGGAAATTGTCGCGAAAATTTTTGGGAATATTATGCTCGATAACAATGGTGATTATTATGTTGAACCAGCAGTTAAACACCAAGCGAAAATGAAAGTTCAAAAATTGTGTGACGAATTTATAATTGCGTGACATTGATATTAAAAAAATGTATGTTTAATAAAAATTTTTGTAAACGTTTATGTTTTGGAGAGTTTTTGAAATGCAAGTTCCTCTGCTAGATTTGAAAGCGCAGTATGCAACAATAGAAAAAGAAATCATGGCTTCTGTTAGTGATGTGTTAAAATCGCAAAGGTGTATCGGCGGGCCTAAGGTCGAGCAATTGGAAAATGAAATTGCCGAAATTAGCGATTGTAAATACGGGGTCGGAACCTCCAGCGGAACAGATGCTATATTGGCGGCTCTGATGGCGATGGATATCGGAGCAGGCGACGAGGTCATTACGACAACGTTTACATTTTTTGCTACAGCAGGCTGTATCGCTAGAACCGGAGCAAGCCCTGTGTTTGTTGATATCGATCCCAAAACTTATAATATTGATCCGGCCTTGATCGAAAAGGCTGTCACTGAAAAAACTAAGGCGATCTTGCCAGTGCATCTGTTCGGACAAATGGCGGATATGGATGCTGTGATGGCTATCGCAAAAAAACATAATCTGGCTGTTATTGAGGATGCGGCGCAATCTATTACCAGTGTCTATAAAGGCAAAAAGGCTGGAAGTATTGGAAATGCTGGCTGTTTCAGCTTCTTTCCGAGCAAAAATCTCGGCGGTATCGGTGATGGCGGCATGATAGTGACAAACGATAAAGATCTCTACGAAAAACTAATCGTGACAAGAGATCATGGTCAAGATCCAAGATATTATTATAAATTTGTCGGAGGTAATTTCAGGCTTGACCCAATCCAAGCGGCGGCTCTGTCTGTGAAATTGCCGCACCTACAAAAATGGTCGCAGGCGAGAAGAGATAATGCGGCTTTTTATGATGAAAAATTCAAAAATGCCGACATGAAAACGCCATATATAAGCGAAGATTGTGTGAGCATCTATAATCAGTATACAATTTGTGTCGAAAATCGCGACGAGCTCTTAAAGCATTTGCAAAAAAATGATATTGGATGTGCGGTGTATTATCCGTTGTCGCTGCATTTGCAAAAATGTTTTGCTGAGCTTGGGTTTAAAAAGGGCGATTTTCCGGTTAGTGAAAAGCTGACGGAAAATATTATGGCTTTGCCTGTGTATCCTGAGCTTACAAAGGAAATGACGCAGTATGTTGCTGAGAAGGTTTTGGAGTTTGTTGGTTGAAATTAAATCATCGATTTTATTGGTAGGTAGTGACAATGGAAAATAAAGTGACGATTGTTATGCCGGCATTTAACGAATCGCAGGCGATAGGGATATGTCTCGATGGGCTTATGCCGCTGGCGGAACAAAACGGCTGGCAAGTACTAGTGATCAATGACGGCTCGACCGATGATACGGGGAAAATCGCAACGGAAAAAGGGGCTGTCGTCATCAATCATTGGGTTAATTCCGGTTATGGAGCTAGCTTGAAAACCGGCATCAAAGCAGCTGATGGCGATATTGTGGTCATTATGGATGCAGACGGACAGCATAATAAAGATGATATCGCGAGGTTGTTGGAACATATTGATGATTATGATATGGTCGTTGGAAAAAGAACAAAAGCTAGTCACAAAAGCTGGCTGAGAAAGCCGGGAAAATGGATATTGATGAAGGTGGCAAATTTATTGTGCAGAACAAAAATCCCAGATCTAAATTCCGGTTTAAGAGCCTATCGAAAAGATTTACTCCTAAAGCTAATCCATCTTATGCCGGACGGATTTTCATTTTCGACAACGTCAACTGTTGCATACAATAGCATGAAGTTCAGAGTGAAATACATACCTATCACTGTCGCAAAAAGAATTGGAACCAGCTCGGTGAGACAGTTCAAGCATGGGTTCGAAACGCTACTGTTGATGCTTAGGCTGATTGTGCTTTTTAATCCGCTGAAAATTTTCTTGCCTGTGTCACTGGCTTTCATAGCGACATCAATCGCCTATCAGTTTTTCATTATTTTTAGAGAAGGACTCCATGTCCATGGCGGGGCGGTAGTATCGTTCGTCGCTGGAATGCAGATGTTTTTGTTCGGACTCATGATCGATCAAATATCGGCTATCAGGCGTGAGAAATATCTGTAGGGAACTTCGGGGCGTTTTTGAAAAGGTGAGTTTTGCAAAAGCTGCTGAAAAATTTGATAACTGTTTTGGTGATAGCTTTTTTACTAGCTTATTTGTATAAACATTGGGGGTTGTTCAAAGAGCTGCTTAGGCTTAATTTTTTGCAAATTTGCGGGTTATATTTGTCGCTATTGGTCATCTCTGTCGGAAGCGCTTTGGTAGTTATGTCATTACTGAGTGCGATGAAAATCAAAACCAATTTCCTAGATATGGTGCTGCTTCAAAATGCTTCGGTTTTTCTAAATTATGCGCCAATGAAATTTGGAACTATTTTTAGAGCTGGTTATCTCAAGCGTCATTATCAGTTAGGTTACTGGCGATTTATGACGTTTTTCCTCTACATCACTTTCTTGATGACGGCGACAGCATCGGTTGTGGGATTGGTTGTGCTGGTTTTTGTGTACGGCTTAGCTGATCATCAAGGCAAGGTGCTGGCGTTGATATTTTTGGGAAATATTATTGTTTCAGCTAGTTTTATGTTTGTTCCTTTGCCTGTGCCATCGGGGAAAAATAAACTAACAAAAGCTATCAAACATTTTTTAGAAAGCAGAAATCAAATATCAGAGGAAAAATCAGCTGTCACAGTATCAGCGATTATCTTGATGGGAAATTTCATTCTAACTGCGGCTAGGCTCTGGATTATTTACCATAGTATGGGCAAAAATATTCATCCCGGCGGCTATCTGGTTCTTGGGGCGATTGGATTTGTGATGTTGTTTATTTCGCTTACGCCGGGGGCTCTTGGGATTCGTGAATTTTCTCTCGGATTTGGGGCGGTAGTTCTTGGAGTGCCGCTTGAAATCGGAGTTATGGCGGCAATGATCGACAGAGCAATTACTCTTAGTTATGCGTTTGTCGCCGGAGGAGTTTGTGCGGGATATCTCTGGAAAAAATCGCCAGATGATTTTGATTCTATTAAGAAAAAAACTTGATTGGAAAATTTTAGCATGAATGTTTTAGAACGAATGCCGCAATTATGCTGCACTAAATGTCTGGGGAAATTGGCTTTGGCTGGTGGTGAATTGCTGTGTGAAAATTGTAACAGCAAATATCAAATCAAGGGCGAGATTCCCTATCTGATCACTGAAGATATGGCTGAGTTCGCAAAGGAAATCGCGGTGCAGGACAAAGTGGCCATCGAATATGAACAAAAAAGATATCAAGTGGCATACGCAAAGCAATATCACAATTGGTGGACTGACCAGATGCTGGCTAAAGTGAAAACAAACGGCAAAATATTGGATAATGGCTGCGGAGTCGGCTTACTGCATGAAAGATTGGATTCTACGGAAATTGTTGGACTCGACCTATCCAGCGAAATGCTAAAAAGAGCAAAAACACATTATGATAAGCTGGTCTTGGCAAATAGCCAAAAGCTGCCGTTTAAAGATGAGTCGTTCGACCTCGTGTTTTGTCGAAGCATATTGCATCATCTACCAAAACCAGAACTGGCGGTCGAACAAATGAGCCGAGTGCTAAAGCCAAATGGCGAAATTGTACTCGTCGAAACTAATGCCTCTATCTTGTCAACATTGCCGAGAAAAATTGCCAATAAAGGTGAGCATTTTTCAGAGGAACATCAAAATATGAGCAAAGCTAAAATGAAAGAATTGCTCGAGCCATATTTTGAAATTGATGAAATTTGTTATTTTGGATATATAGCTTATCCTACTTTAGGGTTTCCCGATCTCGTGGGCTTTTATAAATATGTTCCTCTAAAATCGCTGTTTACGCCTGTTCTGATGGCTATCGATAAAGTGCTTTCATTGATACCTCTTGTTCGCAGTCAAAGTTGGGCAATTCTCGTAAAGGCGACAGTTAAAAAAAACTAAGGGGTCTTGTTCTGTAGAACAGAAACAGGATGTGGTTTTTTGGCTAAATCGAAAATCAGATAGGTCGGCATGCCGACTTTGACTGGTATTGTCATTGTGCCTCGCTGGCCGCTGATGCCCTCAACTACTTCATAGGGATAAAGCTGGACCAGCTGTTGGCCAAGACGCTGCAAATAAGAAGTGACCTGTTGATTGAGATAAGCAGTTGGCATCAAATAAAATGGATAGTCGCCAGTTGCAGCGGCGGCTTTGATCTGGTCAATTGTGTGGGCAGGGACAATCTTACGGTCAAGATACCAAGCAATCTCTGGGCGATAAAACGCTCCCTTAATCTCATTTTGATAAACAATGAAATCTTCAAAACTCAAGAGACCCTTATCTGAAGAAATTCTCTTATTGAGGTTTTTAAACATGTCTATTTTTTTTGTCTGCTGCCATCTGACACCATAATAATAATTAGAACCCTTAACGCAGTAAAAGCTAAACAAACCTAGAATTACGCAGCAAGCAAAAATGCCGGCTTCTTTATTGAGCTTCTTGATCGTATCGTAAACCAAAACAATTAACATCGCACCAGCAATCGCAACAAATGGGGCAAGAGGCCGCTCCCAATATTGATGGGCTCGCAATGTGCCCTTGAGCAAAAATAATTGAAATATGCCCGGCATTAAAAATAGCCAAAATTGAGGGAATTGCAAATCTCGCCGAATACTACCCGCCGAATCTGATTGCATGAAAATGATAAGCTGGCCAAAGGTAAAGTAAATGATTATGCCGTACAAAATCGCGGCTGTGAAATTGTGGACGCCATGTTCCCATAAAATTTGGAACCAATCTGACCAAATGTGTTTTTCCAACTCGCCAGAGCCGGCTCGCCATTGATAGAGTTTCAAAATAGCTGTGAAATCCCAGCCGTGGCCAGCTGCCATTATTACGAAATTCAGGATCAAGCTGCTAAATGGAGCGATGATCAATATAGCGAGAACGCTATTACTCGGCCAGCGGCGAAGCTTGATGTGTTTGAAGACATAATGGATGCCGATCGCCATTGCATAAAAAAAGCCTGACCAACTCATCTGGACAATGAAAAATAGTGAAAGAGCTAAGCCTATAAAATGGCGCCGCTTTGGTTGAGGATGCTCCTTAATCGAACCGATGGTAATCAAATATAGCCATGTTAATAAAAAGCTCAAAGGAAAACACCAGTCGCGAATAGGGAAATATTGGGTCAAGGGAAACATGATGAAAATAGCTGAGGCTAAAAAGGCTATTTTTTTCGTGGTTAAATTTTGCAATATTTTTATGAAAAAGTACAAGCAGAATAGATTACGTAAAATGCTGCCGATCCTTTGGGCTTGTTCATTGACGCCGAAAATAATCATGTCTACTGTACGTAACAGCATGCCGAGTTGAGGATGATCGAGATAATGCTGAGCCTTCTCTGGTGATGGCGGATCGCCAACTGCCCAAGTGCTGAGCATCTTTGTGTAGGAAACATGGTATTTTAGATAGCATTTGCTGCGCCAGGCAATGCTGGCTTCACTCCAGCTATGAAGGCCCTGAAAAGGACGGGTGATATTGCGGCTTTGAGTGGCTATCAGGACCAATGCTAACAATGAGACGAAAAGCCAGAATCTTCTGGTAAATAAGTCAGGTTGAAGTAATTTTTTAGAATTCATCCAAACTCCATAACAAAAAATACGTAGAGTAACTGTCTAATCCAAAGCCGGGCTTAGTCTACTCTATATTGCAGAATAGGTGAAGAGTTTTTTGTGGCGGCTCCAGTTGGCGGCTAAATTAAGTTTGCATTTTTGAATCTGGCCAGCTAAAATAAATCGATTATTGATATTCGACTTTTGGAAAGGTTTCTTTAACATGAAACGACAAAATTTAATAGTGGCTATTATAGGATCTTTACTGTTTATTTTCACCGGCTGTCAAGACAAACAAGCAAAAGCTGGCGTTGCAGACAAAAAACAAATGGTCGAACAAGAACAATCAACCAATGTGAAACAAGCCAAAAAAGAACATGAAACGACAAAAATTTTGCCCTATGGCGGTGAAATAGAATTTGAAGAAATCGAGCATGATTTTGGAAAGGTAGCACCGAAATCAAAACATGTCTACGGCTATAAATTCAAAAATGTCGGCTCAAAAGCTCTCAACATAACAAAAATAAGCAAAACATGCGGCTGTACCGTTATCAATATGAAGAAAAAGGTGTATCAGCCGGGAGAAAAAGGAACGCTGGAAGTAAAGTATACCGCAGGCGTGAGCCCGGGGCCGGTGACAAGGAAAGTTTATGTCTATAGCTCTGATGAAAAAACTTCAAAGATCAAGCTCATTATCAAAGCACAAATTGCTATCAAGGTCGAATATGAGCCAAAGAAAATCGAATTGGCATTCAAAAATGGCCAAGAGCCGAAGTGTCCCCCGATTACACTGAAAAGCATCGATGGAAAAGAATTTGCTGTTACCTCTTTTTCAGCCACATCACAGGCTATGACCCTAGAATTTGACCCGACAGAAAAGAAAACTGGATTTACACTCTCGCCAAAAATAAATGGAGACAATCTCGAAAAAGGGATGAGAGGATTGATTACGCTGAAAATGTCACATCCAGAAGCAAAATATATAACGATTCCGTTTTCTGTGATTAAAGAGTTTGTTGTTGAGCCGGCGTCATTGGTTATCGTTAAGGCAACGCCAAACGAAGTGATAAAGCGAGAAATTTGGGTACTTAATAATTATGGCGAATCGTTTGAGATTGTATCGCTGACATCTGAGAAAAAGCAGGTAAAACTCGTCGAAAAGAAAAAAATAGATGGCAAGTATAAGCTGTCGCTGGAAATAACAATTCCAGAGGCAAAGGGTAAGTCTAGGTTTTTTACAGACAGGATCGCTATCAAAACAGATTCGGGAAAAGAATTGTCACTTCATTGCAGAGGCTTTTACAAAAGCAAAGCGTCGAAGCTGAACAATGCTAAAAAGTAAAAATAAAAAAACTAATCTAATCAATAGCAGGATTATGTTGTTGAAGAAACAAACTACTGCCGGCGGAGTTGGGGTGAATTTGACTGTCATGGTTGCTCTAATTGTCTTGATGATGGCAACGGCGGTTGGCGGCGGTGTTTTATCTGCCGAGCAGGATTTGGACAAGGTGACGATATTTATAACAGGCAGCGAACTGGGCGAAATGAAGCCTTGCGGCTGCTCGGGGGGACAGTTGGGCGGTTTGGCAAAAAGAGCTGCTGTTGTAGGACTAGTCGATGTCACGCAAAGATTGTTGATCGATACCGGCAGTCTCGTCAAAGATAACCAAATACAAGACCTAATCAAATTCAGTATAATCAATCAGTCACTTCTGTTTTTGGGATATGACCTGATCAATTTGACAGATAAAGACCTGAACATAGCGGCAAATTTGGCGCTGTTAAATGATGATGATACGGTTGATTTTATTTCGGCCAGTAGAAAGCGAACAGAGCTTGTGCCGCAAATCTTTGTTAAAGAATTTAATTTGGCAACTGGGCCAATGATAATTGTTACGGCTTCTTATGATTGCGAATCGGGCAATGTAGAGTCGATCGAGGAACTGTTCGACCAAGAAAAAGAACAATGCCAATTCAATATCTTAATTGTAAATTGTTTTGATCAGCGGCTGTTCGAACAGATCCAAGAAATGAAAATTGTCAATTGCATAATCTGTCCGCCGCAATCAGATGACGCAATGCTGATAGCAGACGATGACTCGATGATGGTTATCATGGCGGTTGGAAGGTATGGCAGGTCCATTATTAAACTCGAGGTGAGCCCAAAAAAAATCGAGGGCGAATTCAAATTCCAGCAGAATTTTCAAACTATACCGGTGACAGAAAATCTGGCCGATGATCAGTCGCTTGTGCAATTGTATGAAATTTATCAACAACTCGTCGCAGAAGCTGATTTGCTTCAGGGCTATCCGAAGATGGCAATGGATTCAGCGGATAATAGATATGTCGGATCAGACAGCTGCAAAGGATGTCACCTCTATGAATATGATAGATGGAAAACGAAGCGGCACGCCGAGGCCTATATGACGTTGGTCAAAGATGGATCGGAATTTAATCCCGATTGCGTGGTGTGTCATGTCGTGGGGATGGATTACGAAACGGGATATGTGGATAATGAAACGAGCCCGCATTTAAAAGATGTCGGATGCGAAAATTGTCACGGGCCGGGGCTAACCCATATCAAAACGCTGGGAAAGGCTAAATGTACGAATCAATCGCCCCAAAAGGCTTGTCTCGATTGTCATACGCCTGAACATAGCGGAAATTATGCCGGAAATGAAGACCAATATCTCAAAAAAATAGTTCATTGGAGGGAACCAAAGGCCGAAAAAGATATCAAAGATAGTAGTAAGTGAGTTTTTGGCTTTTTTGGCGGTCTCGACGACGAAATTATTCGTGAATAAAGCATGATGGATGGAATCAAAATCAATATGACAAAAAATCTTCGCATAATTATTATTGCCCTAGTTAGCTTTGTGGTTGTTTTTTATGGGGCTTTGATGTTTTTTGATATCGGAAAAGATGCCGATATTGAAAAATTTCTGGCGAAAGAAACCGTTGTAGAAAAATTCAAAAAAGAAAATAAGAAAACTAACAAATCCGACAAAGATCAAGTGTTTCCGTTAGTCAAGCAGGCAATGGCGTTTGCGTTGTATCTTGATCCGCCGCCTCCACCTGAAAAAAAGGCCCCTGTTGGGAGAAAAGTTGAGCCTGAAAAAAAGAAAAAACAACCGCTGGCTGTTTCATCGAAGTTTAAGCTTGTGGCGACTGCCGTGGATGCTTCGCTTCTAGGACAATCGTGGGCGTTGATAAGCGAAGACGGGGCTGGATTGAAATGGGTCAAGCAGGGCTCTACTGTCGGACATGCTGTCATAGAAAAGGTGACGGAAGGCTCGATCGCAGTTAAAGATGGAAGTAAAAAATATGAGCTGACAGTAAAGCCAATTAAACGAGTGAATCTTATTAAAAATACGTCCGATAAATCTTTGAAGGGCTCAAAGAAAACAAAAAGTAATGCAAAATCAGA
Organism: uncultured bacterium; assembly: GCA_965370955.1. Taxonomy (GTDB): domain Bacteria; phylum Planctomycetota; class Phycisphaerae; order Sedimentisphaerales; family Anaerobacaceae; genus CBDUWP01. Next base: position 13,435 of record CBDUWP010000029.1, read on the forward strand.
TGCCAGCAAAAAAACGCAAAAAAAGGGAATTGGGAATGTTCTGCAAAATATGCTGATAGCAGTTACAGATAAAAATAAAAAAGCAAAGAAAAGTAAAACTGTTCCCAATAAGCCGACAAATAATGTCGTTGTTGATCTTGAGACGCAAAGGCAGCAGCGAGAGCTGGAAAAAATGACCGAAGAACAAAGAAAGCAATGGGTCGATAAAATTTTTGCAGAACTCGAGGCTGAACTGAAAATGAAATCAAGCCAAGCAAAACAGGCTGACGATCTAGGCGAAAAATTAAAAAAGAAGCAAGAAGACGATCCAAATAAATCAGCTGACAGCGAAAAAAATGACGATGCAAAAAATGACAGCAATGGCAAAAAATGACCCGAAGCAAAAAATAGCAGAGGATGAAATTTTTTTTGTTCAAAAGCTAAAGATGAAATTGTAATCTGAAAATTAACTGTCTATTTAAACGGCCTGTTGTCCAACGACCAATAACCGCAGGGGGCAATCGCAAAAAACACCGTGACCAAACGAAACTTTATATTTACAGTCCGCAAGGCAGTTAGAACTAATCTTGGTGCAGTCGACAAAGTTTCCAACAATGTGACATTTGTCGAAATCCTTAAAGCCGTTTTTGTAACAGCAAAAATCCCTTTCACAGGTCATCGAACACATGATACGTTCAATGCTTTTTTTGACTTCTGGCTTCATGTAATCTGTTCTCCTTAACTACCGCAAAAGGAGGGCTTAGGTACTAAATACTAAGCCATAAACCTACAATTCATTGTAGTTATTTTGTATCGCTAATTCAATTGTTTTTTAATCGCAGAGCTATTTATGGTTGAGTTTAGAGTGGATGTCAGATATCTATCTTTAGCTGAAACAGTTAGTTATGACTTTTGAATGTTTTGTGCGGCTTGTGACGACTGTAAGATTTTTTTGCTGTGAATTGATGTCGATTATCATAAGCATTTACTGATTATGATCGATGAACTGGCTAAAATATCGACTAGGCAAGCGGAAAAAATTAACAAATATCTGAGTGATTTTAATCTGGACTGGCTTCGAGCAATGATCAATATGATAGCGCAACTGATGAAAGTTAACATGTGCATCTTTGCTTCAAAGACCATCAAGTGAGCATACTTGTCAGCTAAATGAGCAAAAAATCCGAAATATTTAGTGGCTAGCAGTAAGCATGTCATGGAAATGATGGCAGTAATTATGGTGGTTATTAAAAGCCATGTGCTGTCGGATTTGCCAGAAGTGATCAAAGCTTCTGTGCCGGTCGCAATCATGATCGATAAACATAATGTCACTAACGAAAGCCATATCACAGGGCTTACAGAAAAAACAGGATTGGAAAAAGCCAGTACGATAGTGACAACCAAAAGAAAAAGAAAGCCTAGTCGTTTGGCTTTGATAAACATCACCAAACCCAACAGCATCGCAGCAAGAGGGACATGGTAAAAGCCGATGAAAATTGTTTTCTTACTGGCGAGCGTCAGGGGCAAAATGAGGCCACTAATGTCACTGATATCAAACCGGATCTGTATGGGTAAAGGAAACAAGCCAAAGCGGCTGGCAATATGGAAAAAGCCAATGACTACGAGAAAAGGCAATGCCCAAAAAAAATGGCCGATAAATCTAAAGCGATTGAAAGGCCAAAATACGGCAGGTACAAAAGACCAGCTAGCAATCGCAACGGCAGTGCCGGCAGAAGGATGAAACTTTGTCAAGCTTAGCATAAACATGCCAAAGCCAAAGGTAATACCTGACAAAAATGAACAAAGGAAAAGATTAGTCCAGCGACGGCTTAAATAGTAACAGCCGCTGGCAGCACAAATGGTGTTTAACGCAATAACGGTGGTCTTGAAGGTTAAAAGAGAAAAAGAAGGGACAAAAAGCCAAACAGCAAAAACTGTATAGCCAATCGCAGCAATAAAAAATTGTGGTAATCCAGCGTTTTTCAACATGGCATCAAAATGTTTTTAATAAATGTATTTTAGATTCATATCGATATCCCAGAGGTTTTTGGCTTGCTTTTTCTTACGCAATTTTATTCTGTCACATTTGAGGTCCGGCCATCTAAATTGAAGCATCGAAACAAAACGAGAAAATTTGACAATGTCAACGTCCTTCAATGAAACTGTTGCTGATTGACTTTTACCTTTGCGGCTCTTGATTGCGCCTTTGGTGTTGAGTGTGCAGTTTTTAGCGGGGATCTGGCAAATAGTAGAAGTTTTGCTGATGACATCGTAATATTTGAATATTGCGCGACCATCTTTGGTCTTGGCATAGTTCATGATCTCTGGATCCAGTTTGAGTATCTCAGTTATCTTTCGCTGAGAATCCTTGAATTGTGTCTGTCTTGTGGAAATGTTATCCTTAACATTAGGAGCAGAAATCGACCAAATGACTAAAGGCCAAAGGCCAATCAATACCGGAATAATTATGTAATATACAATTGGATTATTGTAAAAGTTTTTCATTTTATGTTCCTATTTGTCACTGGATATTTTCAGGCTGAAACGGTCACTGTTGCCGTCTGATTTATATTGCTGCTGACTTATCTTCATTTTTTTCTCAATCGCTTTGAACATCGCTAATGTCTGCTTGCGGCCGGAAGTTGAGCCTGTTACTGTTATCGTGGCGGAATTGAGGGTGATTGTGTCTATGGACAAATCGGTCTTTTCGGCACAATCATTGAAAGCTGCCAGTACCTTTGTTAAGCGATCCGGTATCGATTCTTGGCCAAAGCCAGTTGTTTTGCCGCTCTTTAAGGCTTTGAGGCGATTTAAGGTCTTGGTTAGATTCTTAACTGGATTGGAACGATTTGGAGGGGATTTGCCTCGCATGACGGCTTTGTAATCTTTGGCAAA
>CBDUWP010000030.1:0-16141 GCA_965370955.1 uncultured bacterium
AAAAAGTAGAAGAAGCAACCGAAGAAAAAGTAGAAGAAGCAACCTAACTAGAAGAGGCCAAAGAACAAACGACTGTAGAAGAAAAATAGCAATTAAGAATATAATGATAGGAGATGCTGATTGAAAAATTGGTGTCGCCTTTTTTTTGCTAACAAAATAGCTGAAAATAGATGCCAAATTGCCATTTGGCAGGTAAACCAGCCATCGATTATGGTCGATAATCAAAGGTGTGAAGTGATAAATGGCTTCGGAAAAATGGCGTTCGGCAGGAGGTGTATCATCGCTTTTGATGCGACTATAAAAGAATATCTAAAAGAAATCGACCAAAGCAGTCTATTGACCGCCGAAGAAGAAAAACAACTCGCAATTCGTGTGGTCAATGAAAATGACTTCCTGGCCAGAGAACGGCTGGTGAGATCTAATCTTAGGCTGGTCGTTAGTATCGCTAAAAAATATGGCAATCGGCAACTGACGCTCGGCGATTTGATCGAAGAGGGAAATCTTGGACTGATCAAAGCTGTCGATTATTATGATCCGCATAGAGGTGTTAGGTTCAGTACCTATGCGGCTTGGTGGATCAAACAAAGTATTAAACATGCACTGCTGTCAAATGTCAGGCCTGTGCATATTCCAACCTATATGGTGTCACTCATCAATCAATGGAGACATTTGGCCAGCGAAATGAAGGCGAGAATCGGAAGAAGGCCGACCGTTGAAGAAATGGCGGAATTGATGAAACTGCCGAAGAAAAAAGCTATGGCTATCAGCAAAGTCACGCAGCTAATAAACACCACCAAAGAAATATTTTCCACCGGCAGCGATGATGATGATGAACAATCGCTGGAGGCAACGTTGGAAGATGTTGGATATGGACGGCCGGAAGATTCATTAGTCAATTTCGAGCAGCAGCAAAAAGTCGTGAAAATGCTCGATAAACTCGACGATAGAGAAGCGACCATAATGAAAATGTGCTACGGAATCGGCGGCGAAAAAACCTATAGCTTACAAGAAATCGCGGAACATCTAGGCTTAACAAGAGAGAGAATCAGGCAACTGCAAAAAGCTACGCTGGCAAGACTCTGCGAATTGATGATTGTTTAGACAAACATCCTGCGACAAAAAAAAACTGCTCCATAAAATCATATCCAAAAGATGATATTTCCGGCTTGCACTGCCATCGCCAAATTGATAGTATCAGGAAATGGACCTTACAAAATATATCAGGACTGTCGAAAACTGGCCAAAGCAGGGGGTTATGTTTAGAGATATTACGCCGCTGCTCGCTGAGCCAAAGGCCTTTGCCTATGCAGTTGATGCTATCTGCGAAATGGTCGGTGATACAAAAGTTGATGCTATCGCGGCTGTCGAATCGAGAGGCTTTATCTTTGCGGCGGCTATGACCGAAAAAATCGGGGCAGGGTTCGTGCCTATCAGGAAAAAAGGGAAACTGCCGGCAGAAACTGTCAGCGTACGCTACGAATTGGAATATGGCCAAGACTGTCTCGAAATTCATAAAGATGGTCTGGAAAAAGGCGATAGCGTGATCATCGTCGATGACCTTCTGGCAACAGGAGGGACAGTCAAAGCGGCAGCAGAACTTGTCGAAAAGTTGGGCGCAGTAGTTGCCAAGACGCTGTTTCTAATTGAATTGACCGAACTCGCCGGAAGAGAAAAAATCGCAAAATATCCAGTACACTCACTGCTGAAATTCTAAAATCATTTAAAATTCTAAAATGGCTGCATCGAAGCGATTATGACCCTGTCGTTCTTGGCAAAGTCTTTGTCCACTTTTATCGTACCAAATCCAGAGCTATTCAAAAGGCTGGTGACATCACTGGCTTGATTGTGGCCAATCTCCAGCATTAACACGCCGTCTGATTTGAGATGGGCGGCTGATTCATTAGCGATAATGCGGTAAAAATCCAACCCGTCAACGCCGGCTAACAAAGCGTCCGAAGGCTCGTAAGCCTTGACGTTTTTATCCAATTGCTCAAAATCTACAGTTGAAATATACGGCGGATTGGAAACAATCAAATCAAACTTCTCTAAATCATCTAGCTCAGCGAACATGTCACTGCCTAAGGTTTTTATTTGGCCGGAGAGATTGTAGGTGGCGATATTTTGATCGGCAATCGATAACGCCTCCTGATTGATGTCTGTGGCAATAATGTCGCAATTGTCGAAATTCTTGGCAATCGCTATCGCAACACAACCAGAACCTGTACATAAATCCAAAACTGTCCGATGGCTATCGCTATCACTGTTGCTGTCACGACTCCGCAAAAATTCAACCGCCCGCTCAACCAAAAGCTCCGTCTCAGGACGAGGAATCAAGCAATCAGAACAAACACTCAAAGAAAAAGAATAAAACTCGGCGCGGCCAACAATATAGCTGACCGGCTCGTGGTCGCCGGCACGTTTTACCAACTTATGAAGGCTGGAAAGATTGTCAGGAGTGACAACCCGATCGAAATGAACGTAAAGCTCAATTCGTTTTAAATCAAGAATATGACTCAGCAATAACTCAGCACTTAACCGAGCTGAATCAATAGACCTAGTCTCAAAATAATCGGTGATCCAGTCCAGAAGTTTTTTTATCGTCCATACGCTCATCGGTTGCTCGGTAAGCCTCTATATGTAAACCTTGTCGGGCATTCGCGGAAAAGCGATACACTGACGGATGTGCTTTTCGCCTGTTATCCATGCGACAGTACGCTCAACGCCTAAGCCAAATCCGCCGTGAGGAACAGTGCCGTATTTACGCAAATCAAGGTACCAACTGTAATCGGCGGGATCGAGGCCTTGATCGAGAGTCTTTTGAAGCAGAGTATCGTAATTGTCCTCGCGAATAGAGCCGCCAATAATCTCGCCAAAACCGGCGGGGGCCAGCATGTCAAAATTCTCGACAACCTTCTCATTACTGCGGTCAATCTTCATGTAAAAAGCCTTGACGTTTTTCGGATAGTGAGTGACAAAAATCGGCCGATCGTGCATCAGTGAAATGATAGTCTCGTCTGAACCGCCGAGATCATGTCCCCATACGAAATTCGTAGCAGAGGCGGCATGTTTCGGATTGTTCTGAATCTTGACCAGCGTTTCATTGAGCTGATTGTTAAGCTCGATTAGATCGCCGGCAATTTTATCCTTTTTCCACTGTTTCATTTGGTTGGTTTGCTGAGCTTGAAGGTTTTTTATCTCTTTTTCGATCTTGGTTTTCAACTCGTTCAAATCGCTAAGTTGCTGCCCCATGAAATCACGAGTTTTATCACTGGTCAAAATGTCGACAACCTCGCTATAAGTCAAACGATAAAAAGGAGCTTGAATATTCTCCAAATGAGAAATGTCCGCGCCAAGCAACTCCAAATGCTGGCGATTCCTATCCAGTACCGCGCGGGCAATCGAACAGGTGAAATTCTCAGCTAATTCCAAAAGCTCATCGAGATCAATGAAAGCAACCTCCGGCTCGACCATCCAAAACTCAGTCAAATGGCGGCGAGTCTTGCTCTTTTCAGCCCGAAACGTCGGCCCAAAACAATAGACCTTGCCATGAGCCATAGCAGCTGTCTCAACATGCAACTGGCCAGTCTGGGTGAGCTTCAATTGGTCGCCAAAATAGTCAACCGAAAATTGTTCACTGCTATCCTCGCCTGCGGCAGAAGTCAAAATCGGAGTGTCAATTAAAGTGAAACCATTGTCATTGAAAAATGTGCGAATAGCATCAATAATTGTGTGACGAATTTTAGCAATAGCCCAAGTGCTCTGCGAACGTAAATGCAAATGACGATTCTTGAACAAAAAGTCCGTGCCGTGCGACTTGGGAGTTATTGGATAGTCCGACGATTGGCCGATTATTTTTACGCCGGTAGTCGAAAGCTCAACGCCGCCGGGACTTCTAGGTTCAGCGCGAACCATACCAGTGACAGCGAGCGACGATTCCTGACCAAGACGCTTTAACTCGCCGAAAAGATCGTCCGAAACGGAACCCTTTTCAACGATACATTGGCAAAGGCCTGTGCCGTCACGCAATACCAAAAATATCAGCTTGCCGCTGGGGCGACCGCGATACAGCCAGCCGGAAATTGTCACTTCCTGATCAATGCAATCAGATAAATCCTTAATGTATGTTTTACTCTGTTTCGTCATCAACTTATCCTTGTTCTGGAATTATAAACTTAGCTATTATATAAGCGAGGAAAAGACCGCCGCCTGTCACTAAACCTAAGCCAACGAAAATTACCCTGACCAATGTTGGATCCATGTCGTACAATTCGCCGACTCCACCTGCAATACCGAAAATTTTCCTGTTGGTTTTGGAACGATATAATTTCTTCATCTGTCTAAATCCTTTCGTGAAATTAAATATCCAATTTGTCACGGACATAATTTTTCAGATTGTCAGCTAAAACCCTCGTCTGCTCCATACTGTCACGGTCTCTTAAAGTAACTGTATTGTCATCTAAACTATCGCCATCGACCGTTACGCAATAGGGAGTGCCGGCCTCGTCCTGACGGCGATAACGGCGGCCAATAGCGCCCTGCTGATCGTAAAAGCAAGTGAAATAACCTTTTAAATCATCGTAAATGTTGCGGGCTAATTCAGCCATAGGACCCTTTTTACGCAATGGGAAAATCCCAAGCTTAGTAGGGGCAAGCGACGGAGCAAAACGCAAAAGATTACGCGTCTGGCCATTGACCTCCTCCTCGTCATAAGCGTCAACCAAAAAGGCTAACGTGCTGCGGTCTATGCCGGCGCTCGGCTCAATGACATAAGGAATGTAACGCTTCTTGCCGAGCTCATCGAAATACGAAAGAGGCCCCTTGTGATAATCTTCGGCTTCTTCCTTTAAGGTTATCTGGGAAAGGTCGCCCTTAGCCTGATACCAGTCGTTTAAGGTACGCATGCCTCGCTGATGCTGGCGAAGATCGAAATCTGTGCGGTTGGCTATGCCCTCGAGCTCCTGCCAATCGCCTGAGCCAAACGGGAATTTATACTCAACGTCAACGCAGGCTTTAGCATAATGAGCCAGCTCATCGGGATTGTGATCGCGAAAACGTAAGTTCTCAGCCTTGATCCCAAGATCCAAATACCAATTGAAACGAGCCTCTTTCCAATGGTCATACCAATCGCTGTCAGTGCCCGGTTCACAGAAAAATTCTATCTCGGCTTGCTCGAATTCGCGAGTCCTGAAAATGAAAGCTTTTGTCGTTACCTCATTGCGGAAACTCTTGCCAATCTGGGCGATACCGAAAGGAACCTTGACGCGACTCGAGTCGGTGACATTGCGGAAATTAACGAAAATGCCCTGAGCCGTCTCCGGCCGAAGATATAACAGCATCGAATCGTCAATGTTGGCGCCCATCTTGGTCTCAAACATTAACTTAAACGGCATGGCTTCCGTAAAATTGCCAATAGCGCCGCAGCTGGGACAAACCTTGTCAGATGTGTCGTCAAAAGCTGTCGTGCTGTCAGCATCTTTGCTCTTTAAATGGTCAACCCGCGTGCGAGCATTACACTTTTTACATTCGCAAATCAAATCGGAGAACTTGTCAGCATGGCCGGAAGCTTTCCAAGCCAAAGGGTGCATCAAAATCGAACTGTCAAGGCCAACGACATTGTCACGCAACTGGACGTTTGCTTTCCACCAAGCTTTCTTGACATTGTTTTTGAGCTCAACGCCGAGCGGCCCGTAATCGTAGCAACTGGCGAGGCCGCCATAAATGTCACTCGATTGAAAGATGAAACCACGCCGCTTGCATAGTGAAACTATGTCGTCTAATTTTGCTAAGTGAGCCATAAAACGTCTTTCCTGTTCTTTCCTTGATTTTTAGCAATAATGCCGAAATTTATCGATAATTTAGTCTGCTATTATAAGGATAGATGGTAAAATTACAAGTTTGAATGTTTTTATCGTTTTTACGGCTGATGATCATGAGTGCAAATAAAAAAATCGTGGGCGATGTGTGGGATCTGTGCGTTATCGGCGCAGGACCTGCAGGGCTAATCGCTGCGGCTTTTGCGGCAGAAAAAGGCAAAAAAGTGACCGTCATCGAGCAAAATGCCATAGCAGGCAAAAAACTACTCATCACAGGAAGCAAAAGATGCAATGTTACACACCAAGCGAGCCCAAAAGATTTCGTTAAAGCATTTGCCGATAGTGGAAAATTTTTGAGCTATTGTCTCTACGAATTCTCAAGTGAAGCATTACAAAAATTATTGCAGAAAGCCGGACTCGAAACAATAACGCAAGTCGACGGCTGCGTCTTTCCGAAATCTAATCGGGCAAGTGATGTTAGGGACTGTTTGGTGACATTGGCGAAAAAAAACGGAGTAACATTTATATATAATAGAGCTGTCAAATCGGTGGCGAAAAAAAAGGCAACAGGATTCAAAGTCGAAATAACTGATGGAATTTTGTCGTGCGAAAAATTGATACTCGCGACAGGCGGAAAAAGCTATCCCAAAACAGGGTCCAACGGCAGTGGATTTCAGCTAGCTAAATCGTTAGGCCACAAAGTCACAGAGCCAGTGCCATCGCTTGTGCCGCTGGTGACTGAACAGGCTTGGCCTAAAACATTAGCCGGACTAGCAGTCGGCGATGTTAAGATCGCGGCAGTGTTAAATGGTAAAACAATCACAGCGACAGGAGCTGTTATCTTTACGCATCAGGGAATTGGCGGCCCGGCAATTATGAATTTCAGCAGGTTCGTCACAAGACGTTTGGCCGAAGGAAAACCAATCGATGTCACCATAGATTATCTAAGGCATGTCAGTGGCGAAAAACTCCAAGCGAAAATCGATGAAGCAATCAAAAACAATGGCAAAAAAAGCATCGCCGGAATAATAGCAGAATTTGTGCCGAAAAAACTGGCGGCTGTTATTTGTCAAATGGTATCGGAAAAAAAAGAAAAAACGGCTAATGCAAGCGAAGTCAGCAAAAAATGCCGAGCAGAAATCGTTCGCAATCTAAAAGCTGCCAAACTAAAAATAATCAAAACCGCGCCGCTCGATGGGGCTATCATGACAAAAGGCGGGATCGAAGTCAGCGAAATCAATCAGAAAACAATGGAATCGAAAATTTGCCAAGGATTGTTCTTCGCTGGCGAAATTATCGATGTCGATGGGCCTTGCGGAGGGTATAATCTGCAAATGTGCTTCTCAACAGCAGCAATAGCCGGCCAAACAGCCGCAAAAACATGAAATTAAACTACTATCCGAGCCGATGAGTCAGATTTCTTACTACTTTCTGATAAAAAAGTTAGCTAAATTAACATTCTCTTAAATCGTTTGACAGTAAAGTGTTATCTGTTAATAATCCTTAAAATCGAACGTTTTTATACGGCAAAAGTTCGCCAAGCCGTCTATTTTACCTAGATTCACTAAAGGAAATTTAATCTTATCTCCGATACCTATATTGCCTAAGTTATCAGGCGGCAAAAAAACGGATGTTAATATAGAAAATATATGGAGATTAAATCATGTCAATCAAAGCAACTCTAGAAAACTACCTCAAAGCATTACTCAAAGGCGATAGAAAAGAAGCTAGAACGGTTATTGAAGATGCTTTCCATGTCGGAATGACGGCCAACGGAGTTTATGTCGATGTCGTGTGGCCAATCATGGTGGAAATAGAACGACTCTTTAGAGCTGATAAAATCACGGTGACACAAGAGCATATGGCGACCAGAATCAATAGAACCATCGTCGACCAATTACAAAACAAGCTGCCGAGAAAAGAAGCGAGAAATAAAGAGATTGTCGTCTGCTGCTCAGAAAGTGAAATGTATGAATTGGGCGCGCAAATTACGGCTGACCTTTTCGAGAGCGATGGATGGAATGTGAAATTCGTCGGCGGCGGATTGACGAACGATGATCTATTGAGTTTTGTCAATGTCGCTCAGCCGGATGCTCTGTTGATATATGGCACAAAAGCTAATCAGGCTCCGGAAATCAGAAGCCTTATCGATCGAATCAAAGAAGTGGATGCAAGGCCGGATATGAAAGTTATCGTTTCGGGAGGACTGTTCGATCGCGTCGAAGAATTATGGATCGAAATCGGAGCTGATATGTATGCTCCAAATGCTCAGCAGGCTGTCGAAAACGCATTGATGGACCACTCAAACGTGGGCGAACAAAGGACTATCAATAGAAGAAAAAGAAAAGCGGTACAAAAAAAACAAGCGGCCAAAATGACCGTCTAAAAAATTATTGAAAACCAAAGCTGGAAAAACAAATCAAGCTGAAAAAATATATAACATTTTTTACCCTCCTAAAAACAAAGAAAGCTCATCTGAAAAGGTGGGCTTTTTTTGCAGAAACGGCAACTGATAATGAAAAATAATCTTCCCTAAAATACGAAGATTAGCTAATTTCGACAAAAGACCTATGTTCCCTATAGCCGATAAAATAGCTAGAATCGGCTGTATGTGTAAAAATATCGTAAACTACGCAAAACAACAAAAAAAAAACGCAATATGGCGTTTCTATTTGACCTAAAATAACTATAATGATTGAATATGTCGACTATTATCGGAGTGTTTGGGTGTTGATTATATCGCGAATTATCAGCTATCTATGTGGTTTTCCATTTCAGTCGTCCTTGTTGTTTGTCGACAATAAGGCACGGCGGCTTTTTTCTACAACTGTTGACCCAAATGGCCAAATCGCTGCGCTTATGCGCGAAAGGACCGAAAAACAACCGCTATAATTGTAGATCTAGCGTTTTTAAATATGTTATATGTTTTTATGTGTTTTGGGCAAAGTGCCCAAAGAAGGACTAATCAATGTTTTATGTTTTATTTAAGGAGGAGTAAACTATGTGTAAGAAGTTACTTTTACTCACATTTTTCACCCTATTGTTTAGTGTCTCTGCTATGGCAGCTCCATGTGGCAGTTGGACGGCTGATGATGTTTTATGGTGCGGAGATGGTGCAACTGATTCGTGGAATGTAGATGATAACTGGTGGTGGCCAGATGCGGCGGCACATTCCGGATATCCAGATGTTAATACTGCCAAAGTTAGAGTTGGTTTGGCAATGAGATACATGTCGTATCCAGAACATTGCAATTCACTTGGCACGCTACCTGATCCAACATTGAGTACCAGTGACATTGTTGTCTCTGATCTGTACATAGGTGGATCTTCTGCTAGTTGTGATAGCGGTGTTGATGATCCTATGGCTGGACACACTCTTTATATCACTGGCGGAACGATGGATATTGCCAATCAACTTATAATTGGTGATGGCGGAAGAGACTCTTGGGGCAAAGTTGCTATGTCCGGAGGCCTCTTGAGATTTGACAACGGTTACTGTGGATATAATGGCTCAACAGGCTATCTCGATATGACAGGTGGAACTCTCGAGGTCACTGGTGGCGGTGGCTTGAGAATGGGACGAGGCAGCCATAATGACACACTAGGTACTGCTGTAGTCTCAATCAAGGGAGCAAGTACTCTCTACAACGCAACAGCTGGACAAATAAAGGTCGGTTATAACGGCAATGCTGTTATGGATATCAATGACGGCGCAACAGTTTATGCATCCGATGACCTTAGAATAGGTGAAGGAGGCGGTGGTAGATCTTCTGGTACTATCAATGTGATAGATGGATTGCTCCAAGCGCACGAACATCTTCACGTTGGTGTTTATGCCGGCAATGGCTATTTGAACCTGACCGGCGGAACAACTCATGTCCGTTGGGATTTACATCTTGGTCACGACGGGGGTACTGGTGTAGTTGATGTAGGTGGTTCTGCGCTGCTGGATGTATGGAATCTAAATTTCCGTAACAAAAATACAGATGCAGTTGCACTGAATTTACTTACTAAGACAGCTACCTTGCGTTTTTCAATTGATTCACTTAGCAATACTAGGCTTGAAACGCTTTTTAACAACCTAAGATTTATGACTTTTGAAGGTTATAAATATGGCGAAGTTGATACTAATGGCCTAAAACGTCATACATATAGTTTCACAGGGCCAGCACATGATCCGTGTGGTTTTGAAGATCATGATTATATGCTCTATGTTAACGCTGCCGAGCCAAATCTAAATCAACCTTGGATGCCGAATCCAGTTGATGGCGCCCTATTAGATGTTCCTAATGATATTGTCTTGACTTGGAAAGCTGGTCCAGATGTTACCAACTATGAGGTATTTCTTGGTACAGTGTCCGGCAGTTTATCTTCAGTTGGTACCACGTTACATCCAATAACAAGCTATGATCCTAATCTTGATCCAGATACCACATACTACTGGCAAGTGAAATGTGATGATGGTTTGATTGTTACTGAAACAGGAAAAGAATGGTCGTTTAAGACCGCTCCTCTAGGGCTTACGCATAATCATCACTATGCTGGTCGAGGACTTACTGATACATGGTCAGATCCTACTGCTTGGAACCATGGACATGTTCCAACAGCAACGCAAAATGTGCAAATTCGTAATACTGGAAGTCTTATGATTATCGACGGCGAAAATGCTGTCTGTAAAGAGTTAGTAGTGGCACGGGGAGAAAGTGCGACGCTGCAAATGAAAAGCGGAACACTGGCTGCAGAGCAAATCCATGTTGGTAATTGGCATGAAGGCTTTGGTATTATGGAACTTAGCGGTGGAACAATCGCTATCGATAGCGGCAACGGCGACTTCCTAATGGGATGGGATGGCGGTGGACGCCTTAAGATGACTGGCGGGAAAATTATATGCAGAGATTTCAAACTGCGATCAGGCCGTGAAGATTGGCGGTCTCCAAGACAAAAGTTCAGTATGCTGGAATTGTCTGACGGAGTCATCGATTGTAATGATTTTAGTATGACAGACCCAGCTGACATTACTAACATGACAGGTTGTACAATTATTGCCAATGGCGATAAAGTTACCCAAATCAATACCTATATCACTGATGGCAAAATGATGGCTTATGGTGGTGCAGGAAGCTTGAATGTCGTTTACGACAGTGGTGACGACGAAACTACCGTAACTGTTAATGTGGCTGATCTAACTGGTGATGGTAATACTGATGGAGCCGATCTTGGCGTAATCGCTGATCAATGGCTGAAACCATAAACGGAGCTCTTAATTATACAGGAAATTAAAATATGAATAACTTAAATTCTAAAAAGGAGTACACGATGTGTAAGAAGATTGTATTTCTTATCTCCGTTATACTTTTGTTTAGCGGTGTTACGTTTGGTGTTGATGACACAAATAATGTTTATGACGTAAATGATTATATTTGGTCAAATGGTGCGATTGATGGTACGGCTCATACAGACACTTATTGGGCTTCCGGAGCGAACTGGTACAATGTAATCTCTGCTATAGAGGGTACAGCACCAGATGCAAATAGCTATGCTCACATTGGAAACTTCTCAGAATGTGAATATCCATCGGTTTTGCGCACCAATTATGCCATTATGGTTGATCCAATCGTAAACAGTACGCAAACTGTTGATAAGATGCGTATTGGTGGTTCTGATTGTGATACCAATGACCTTTTGTTGGGCGATCCAAATGCTTTTCATCAGTTGACTATCACAGCAACTGGCAATTTGACAGTGGGTAATTCAATTCACATGGGTGTTTCCTTTGCAATGGATAATAACGAACCGGCTGAAGGACGTTTGCTAATTGAGTCTGACGGAATCTTGAGTTCTGGTTCAGAAGGCCTACTGGTTGGTGCATGGGGCGGCCATGCTACTGTTGACGTAAATGGTCAGCTTACTAGTGCCGGTGGTATGGACCTAGGCAGAGGAGATCATCTAACTTGGGGTCTTACGTCAGAGGGTACACTGAATATTAATAATAGTTTTGGACTTGTTCAGATAAATAACTATCTTGGTGTTGGACGGGATTATGCTAAAGGTACTGTTAATGTAAATGATGGTGAACTGAAAGTTAGCCAATATGTTTATCTAGGTTCTGGATTAGTAGAAGGCTCATCTCCTCTTCGCAGAGGTAAAGGCTATATGAATGTAAATGGCGGTACCGTTTCTGTTACTGCTAAGACTACAGTTGGTCTTGGTAAAGGTTACGGCGAGCTGAATGTTAATAGCGGTTTGTATCAAACATTGGGCGATCTTGTTATTGGCGACTGGCAAACACAATATAATACAGGCGGTGATAATGATAGTACCGGTAAAGTGACAATTAGTGGCGGTACACTTGAGGCTTGGAATCTTATCCTCAACGAATTGGCGGGGCATGCCTCAATGGATGTCAATATGACTAATGGTCTGTTTAGTTTTATAATAAAAACAGAAGAGCATGGTCGTCAAGTCGAACTATTAAAGCCTGCATTCCTTGGTAATCTTACTGTCGATGACGGTAAAGAGTATGGTGAAATTTTTGATCCAAATCGTTTGGTTTTTGATCTGGATACCTCTGCCTATACGCCTGGTATTGGTGATATTACTCATCGGGCTGATCTGGTTACACAGCTTATACATAAAGATGAAGCTTGGAGACCGGGTCCAGTTAATGGTACCTATGGTGTTCCGGCAAGATCTGCGAAATTGTCGTGGCAAGCCGGTGCGGCAGCAGCTACTAGTTATGATGTATATTTTGGAACAAATGAAACACCTGGCGGTACACCTGCCAATGTCACAGGTTTGACTCATACAGTCTCTCTTGATCCAAATACTACATACTACTGGAAAGTTGTTACAAACATTTTCGGTGGATCAGTTGATGGTCAAAAATGGTCATTTAAGACACATGCTAGTCATACACAAGCTGGTCTTACCTATACCAATATGCTTGGAGATGATGATCTTGCAAATGCTTTTAACTGGTATCAGCTATATCTTCCGTCAGTTAATGATTCTATGGATATTCAAGATGACGTGACCTTTAAAGTTGATGGTGAAACTTTTGATTTTGATGAACTCAATATAGGTTCTGCTTATCGCAATGATTGGGATATTACTGAAGTTAAAATGATAATGGATAGCGGAGATATCTCAGCAAACTTAGTGAGAATCGGACTTGGAGGATGGGCACAAGCCTGTCTCGAAATGAACGGCGGAACATTGCAGTCCAGTGGCAAAATCGATGTCGGCAGCGATGGTTACGGACGTATTATTCAAACAGATGGACTTATCAGTTGTCAAGAGTTACGCGTGCCGTCAGGAGTTCGCACAGTTGGTGAAGACTCTATCAACTCTGGTGTTGTTAATATGCTCGGTGGTACGTTAGCTTTTGATAGGATAATAATGTGGACTGAAAAACAAGCTACAGGCCGCATCTTTATCAGCGATGGCAAGCTAGTCTTTAAAAATGGTGGTGGTGCCGGTGCACTTAGCCATTATATAGACGAGGGCTTGATTCAAGGTATGGGTTGTCTGAAAGTTGAGCCAAGTTATGATCATGAGATCATTCATGCTGCAGCTCCAACGATCGATGGTGTAATTGGATAGCAATGGGATACTGATAATTGGATGGCTGTCGATACTGTTCTTGGATCAAGAGGCAATTCAGCTAGTTTAACTGCCAGATATAAAACGATGTGGAACTCAACAACAAATCGCATATATGTTCTGATGGAAGTTGTTGATGCAAATGGCGTTTTTGCTCCAGTTCAAGCCTACAATGGTGGAGGCTATGAAGGAGAAGACCACTTCGAGATCATGTTCGACGGTGGCGAAAATAATGCTCCTTATAGAATCGACAAGGGTGTTGAACCAGGTGCTCTTGCTCAGCAATGGGTAATTGGCTCAGATGGCACAGCAAGCGGCAGCTGGATGAACCTCGGTGGTTTTGAATATCTTAGCCTCTATGGTGACATCGCCTCAGGTGATAAGCCTGACTATGCTGTAACCTATACTTCGGGAACAAACACTACCGTTCTCGAAATTGCATTGGTTCCTTACAATTACTTCGGTGCCCAAACTGGTAAAACCTCAAGTGAAAGAACCGGCTTGATAATTGGTGATACGGTTGGTTTCGAACCTTCATATTGCAATAGATCTGATGCTACAACCGATGCTTTTGAGTTGGTTGGAGATGATCCTAGTGCTTCAAAATCAAGCAGGGCCTCTAGATTTAGTATCTTTGAATTAGTTGGCACCAGCTATGTGAACGCTGATTCAACAGAAACCGCTGTCGTTGCCTATAAGGCTGACGTAAACGGTGACTGTTTAGTCAACTTTGAAGATTTTGCAACACTAGCTAATCACTGGATGGAATAATCAGTAAGCAGTTAGAAAATGTAGTAAGAAGTTAAGATTTATCAGAGCCTCGTGAGGTAACTTGCGGGGCTCTGTTTGTATGGTTGTAAGGCGGGACAGTAAAACTTAAATATCGCTGAAACATAACATTCCACAATGCCATTTTAATAAGGTTTTTAGTCGACTTCTTAATCCTTTGAAGGTATAATTCCGAAACATTGCTGTCAAATATATTAGCTGACGCAATAGAAATAAAACCAATGTGATAGGATTTTTTTGATGCCGAAAGTTGTTAAGAGTTATTGCAAAAACAAAGGCAGTAAGGTTTGTTAGATTCTGTTGTGAAGGAGATTGATATGACCGGTAGAGAACGCTTTTTAACTGTTATCAATAATGAAAAACCAGATCACCTGCCTTGTCAGGTGCATAGCTGGATGGACTATTATCTTAAGACATATCTTGGCGGTATGGATCAATATGCCGCTTACGATAAATTCAATATGGATCCTGTGATCTATGTGCAGCCGGAATATATTTATGATGATTCCAGTTGGACGAACTGGCAGGTTAAGCGGGTGGATTTAGGGCTTGTCGGCGGCAATCCAACTTGGAAGGAAATCATTACTACTCCTGAGGGCGAGTTGACGAAGACCATGTCGCAAAATGAATTCACTCTCTGGGAGTCTGAACATTTACTTAAATCAGAACACGACTTTGAAATATGGAGTAAATATTTGCCGGCTCCCGCTAATGTGAATTGGGATCGGGTGATTGCAGCGAAAAAGAAAATCGGTGATCGGGGAATTGTTCGCAGTGAAATATATAGCTTTGGTCAAGGCGGTCAGTGGCAGGGTTTTTGTACTTTGTACGGAACAGAGCCTGCGATAATGTTGGCGTTTGATAAGCCGGATTGGCTAAAGGCGGCGCTAGAGGATATGTTGCAAAAGCAAATACATGTGCTTGAGATCGGTGGAAAGATTGAGCTGGATTTGGTGGAAACTGGCGGCGGGGCTGCTTCCAGTACGGTTATTAGCCCGGCGATGTTTGAGGAGTTTTGTTTGCCCTATGCTAAGCGTCATCATGAGATGCTGCATAATTGCGGAGCGAAGGTTGTGTATCATCTTTGCGGAGGCTTGATGCCGCTATTGGAATATGTGGTCGCCAGCGGAGCTGATGTTCTCGAAACGATGACGCCTGTTGCGATGGGCGGTGATTGCGATTTGGCAAAGGCTCAGCAGCTAGTCGGTGACAAGATTGCTTTCATAGGCGGATTTGATCAGCAAAAAGGATTTGAAAATGGCAATCCTCAATTGGTTAAGGATATGGTTGAGGAGCTTTTTGCAGCCTGTCCAGATGGCGGTTATATTTGTTGCCCGTCAGATCATTTCTTTTTCGGTGATGTTGAGAATCTACAAGCTTTTGCCGATGTTGCAAACCAATGTGTTTATTAGATGAATGAGTCAACGTCATATATATTCGAAGACGAGCATCCTGGAGTAGAAAAACACTTGCATTCTTCGAATAAAATTGTAGCAAGAAAACTTATGGAGAACTCTTATGAGCAGAGTTGAACAGGCAGTTGAAAGATTTCAAAATGGCTTTAATTGTTCTCAGGCGGTGCTGGGCAGTTACTGTGAGCAATTTGGCCTTGATTGCGAAAAAGCTTTCAAAGTTGCAACAGGTTTTGGAGGGGGAATGCGTATGGCAGGAACCTGCGGAGCAGTAACGGGAGCTTTTATGGTTCTTGGCTTAAAATATGGCAATACCACTGCCCAAGACAAAGCATCAAAAGCAAAGACTTATGAAAAAGTCATAGAATACACAAGCAGATTCAAGAATCGGAACGGCTCTGTTGTGTGCAAGGAATTGCTTGGTTGCGATATAAGTCAGCCGGATGGAATGAAAAAAGCACAAGAAGATGGGCTGTTTGATTCAGTATGTCCAAAGATGGTATGGGAAGCCGCTGATATCCTTGA
>CBDUWP010000031.1:0-16075 GCA_965370955.1 uncultured bacterium
TGCAAGCAACAACAAACATCAAGCATCCGATTTTGAATTTGCTTTTCATTGACAGGTCATAATGCCATGCGAAAGTCATTTGCCATATTTTGCTGCCGGTTTTTTTGCTGATATTATCGACTCTCATTTCTCTGGCGAACGCTAGATTTTTCTGCAAGTCTCCGTCGGATTTATCTAATTTTTCTGCTCTTCGATAATTTAGTATAGCTCTAGCGACATCCTTTTTTAACAGATACACATTTCCCAGATTGTAATATAGCTTTGCATTTTCGATATTCCCTTGCGAGATAATCTGCTCGAACAATAGTGCCGTTTTATCATAGAATTGTGATGCATTTTGGCTTTCTTGATTAGCCTGTCGAAACAGACTGTTCGCCTGATCGAACATTTGCTCTATTTTCTGCTGCGACAGGTTTTCTGCTTGCCCTGCCATTGACAAAATAGCGATCACCAACAGACTTATATAGAATATTTTTTTCATCCTTTGCTCTTTTTCTCAATTTGGTTAATCAGATTTATTGCCTGATTCATTTCCTCATTACTTATCCTGCCTATCAAAGCGGCATAACAAACAGCCTCGCATTGCTGGAGTAATCTAACATAATCATCAGTCAATTGCTCATCGCGTGTTTTATTCAAGACAATATCACCGCATTGCCCCGCCGTGAGTGACAACACCTTGCGGTCAAATTTTCTGCCGATGAATTCCTTTAGTATTGCGGCGAATTTTTCATGTTGATTTGTTGCCTGCTTTTCGATTGCTTTTATTTCAGCAACAGCCCATTTCGCTGCATTTTTTTGTTTTTTGGCCGCTTTTGTTCCAGAATCCCCCATCGCGATCTTAACCGCCACCGCGATAGCTAAGCCGATCACCGCCATCAGCCACATAGCCATATAGCCCGCATGGAAAATAGCTTTTGCCGGATCAAACCTCATATCTTTTAATGCGTCGATATTTTGATAATTAGCTGACAGGCCTTTTTGGATTATTTTTATTTCGCTATTTTGCCCTTGTCCTTTTTCTGATAAGACATCTGATCCGGTCAGCAATTTGGTTTTGGTGACATCCAAGCTGATTGGCTCTGTTTTTGCGGTAACATATTTTCTTTTAGTGACATCAAAAAAGCTCATTTCGATAGACGGTATTTGTTTAACTTCGTTATTATCTACTCTAATTATTTGGGTAAAAATTTTAACGCCGTTTTCGTCAATTTTTTCCATTGGCTCTTCTTGTGCTATTTTGAAATCACTTCCCAGAATTGCCTCAAGATTTGGCATTTTGACAGGCTTAAGATAATCACTTCCTCTGACCATAATTTTCAAGGTGATCGGATCTCCGACATTGACTTCGATTGGCTTAGCTTTAGCTTTGATCTCATAATTGCCCACAAGCCCGTAAAAACTTTTTGGCCTATTCTCTGTTGGCAAAGCCACAACATTCAGTGTCATCGGTTTGCTCACCGCCGCCACTCTTTTGTATTGTCTTCGATCGAAGATATCATCAAACATGGAGTTTCGATTTCTTTTCCCGACCGCCATATCCGCCAGTACAGTCACCGGCTCGATCTCGATATTGCCTTTTTCTTTCGGGATAAGCACTTTAGCGAATCTGACTACCATAACATTTTTTCCGCCTGCGTTTATTCTTTTTTGGCTTCCGTAGACTTCGACTCCGATTCCAAGATCGAATTTTTCGAGATTTTTTACATCCTTATCGACATTTTCGACATAGAATTCGTCACTGACAAAGGCCGGCGCCGAGAATCTCAATGCCCCCAAAGTTGCACTATATTGAAATTCGACCGTCATGACCACTGGCTGTCCGACATAGCAATTTTCTTCATCCAACCAAGCCTTAATTCCGATCTGGTCGGTTTGTCCGGGCTTTAGGATGTTTATTGTCACGGGATTTGTCACGTAGACATCACCAGCGACCTCGACAGATACAGGCTTTAGCACGATTTCGCCCGGCACATCTGCTCTGATTGAAAAATTGATTGCATATTGGCTGATTGTTGTTTGGGTTCTGCGGCCATTAACTATGGTAATTGACGTTGATGAATTGTTATAAACTCCGGTATTTTTCGGATGATATTTTTCGATTGGCGTCGTATCGACCTTAGCAACCTCTTCTGTGCCTTTGACGACAATCTGATAGACAAAGCTGTCTCCGGTATAGATATCAGTTCTGCGATCGATTTGCGCAGTGACATTGATATCAGCCGCATTTGCCGCAGCGACTGAAACCACCACCATCGCTATCACAACCAGAAGACGCTTTCTCAAATGCTTCATCTTGTCAACTCACAAAATTGTCTAATTTCCATTGTTTGTTTTTCGCTTCGTTACCAATCTTTGTCGGCTTTTTTAGCTTTAATTCTTTGGGCAACTTTTTGCTTATTTTTTCTATCGCGTTCTTTTTGCAGGATATCCTTCACATTCTGCCGCAATTTTTCTTTGTCTTTTTCCTGCCCCTGCTCTTGGGTTTGATTTTGTTTTTGCAATTTATCCTGATCGCTTAGCTCGTTTTGCTTAGCTTGGCTTTTTTGCTGTTCATCTTGGTCTTTTTGCTCTTTATCATTACCGTTTTGATTTTGGTTGTCGTTTTTGGATTGGTTTTTATCACCGCCGTCTTGTTGTTTTTGTTTATTTTTTTGCTCGTCTTGATTTTTGTCGTTTTGATTTTGTTTTTGTTGCTGTTTTTTTTGCTCTCTCAATTGTTTAATTTGCATTTTTGCAGTTTCGATATTTCCTTTAATTTTCGGATCAGCTTTTTTTTGGTTTTGCATATCGAGAGTTGATCGCCATGTTCTTACGGCATTTTTAAGCTGTTTAATTGCTTCGTCCGGCTTTTGCTGAGCTTGCTCTTGTGCTATTTTGAATAAGCAATTTGCCTGATTATATTTTGCTTTTTCGGCGAGCGATTTATCCGTTGCCATTGGCGTAACTTCGGCAAACAGCTGCTGGGCATCTCTAAAATTCCCCATTTTGTATAGCCCGCACGCCTTATCATATTTTGCCACAGCCATTTTTTGATCATTTTTTGCCGCCTTTGTCACCGCCTCATCATAGAGTTCGACAGCCTTTTCAAAATCATCATTTTTGTATAATTCATTTCCTTGCGTGACTAGGTTTCTCACCTCATCAGCCCTTGCTAAATCGGTTCCAGCGGCTCCTATTATCATTGCCGCAACACAACATTTTACGATTAGCCTTTCGATTTTCATATTTTTTGCCTTTTTTTACCTTCGCCCATCATCATTTCGCCAGCGATTAGGATAATTGCCGCAGCCAAAAACAGTTGAAACTTATGTTCATATTCATTTGTTTCTGCTTCTTTGATTTGCCTTTGTTTTGCCGACACGATCAGTTCTTTATAAATTTCGCCGAGGTCTAAGGCCGTTTGCGGCCCGACCGCCAAAAATCTTCCATCGCTGCTGGCATAAGCCACTCTTTTGAGCATTTCCTGATCAGCCTTTGAGTAAACATACTCTCCTTTATACTTTACATATTCGACAATTCCATCATTTTTTTCGATCGGTATTTTCGCCCCAGTCACTTGATCTCCCATAGCGATAGCGATAATCCTGACGCCCATTTTGCCGCATATTTCCGCTGCTTGGACTGGATAGCTCGCATGGTCTTCACCATCTGTGATAAGCACAATGTCCCTATAGCCTTCGGTGTCTTTTTTGAACATTTCCTTTGTCACCAGCCGTATCGCATCACCGATAACCGTTCCTCCGGGCCCGCTGGTTTGTGTCGATATATTATCGATAGCCATTCGCACAAAATTCCAGTCCGTCGTCAAGGGACATAGTATTTCCGCTCTTCCTGCGAAAACAACTAGAGCGATTCTATCTCCCTGTAAAACCTGCGCTAGATCTAAAATCGCCAATTTTGCTTTTTCGAGTCTAGATGGCGACACATCTTCAGCCAGCATAGACCTTGACACATCCAGCAGGACTACGACATCTCTGCCCATTATTTTTATTTTTTTAGGCTTTGGATTCCATTTCGGCTCACAGACCGCCAGCACCACCAGCGTTAGCGCCATCATCAACATAACAGCTTTCAGCATTTGTTTTTTGGTAGAGACAGTTGCGTTTATTTTCAATAGCAATTGCTTTTGCGCAAACTTTTTTAGAGCCTGTCTTTTTTTATAAAATCCCCAGACCACGACCCCAGCTAGAATCGCCACAAACGGCAGCAGCAGTAATGCTTTTTCATTTTGCCAAACCATATTTTTTAGACACAGCTCCAGAATTTTTTACGGTATTTTTCTAAACACAGTTGCCCCAGCCAAGATATAGATAGCCAGCATCAGGCTAGCCATTTTTGCAAAGGCGGAAAATTTTTCATTATATTGACTATATTTAACAGTTTTGACTTTTGTTTTTTCCAGCTGATCAATTTTTTGTATAATTTCGCTCAACGTTTTAGCGTTGGTCGCTTTGCCATATGCACCACCTGTATAGGCAGCGATTTGCGCCAACAATTTTCCATTGAGCCTGCTGGCCGTCGGCACTTTCATATTTCCCGCCATCGTCGGCACGATTCGATATCCGCTATCACCTATCCCGATAGCATAAACTTTAACGCCGACTTTTTTCGCCAGTTTAGCCGCATCGACCGGCGAAATATCTCCTGTATTATTAACTCCATCGGTTAGTACGACGATTACTTTGCTGCTGATTTTGAAATTTTCGTCTTGCTGATCGATTTTCAGTTTTTTATTTCTTTTTACGATATCCTTTTCGCATTCGGCCAACCTTGCTGCAGCCAGCGCGATTCCTTCTCCGATCGCCGTGCCTTGGTTTCGGTCAGCCAGTTCGATTTTTTTCAGGAATTCCAGAAGCGCATCATGCCCCTGTACCAAAGGACAAACAGTATCAGCATATTCGGCAAATTTTATTAGTCCGATCAGGTCATCGGTTCTTCCTGCGAATTTTTTGCCATCACCTTTTACAAATTTTTCCAGCACATTTTTAACGACGTCCAACCTCGTCATTTGTTTAGCTTCATAGATCATTGGCTCCGACATGCTAAAGGACTGATCGACAACAATTTCCATCGCTATACCCATCGTCGTCACTTGCTGTCTGGCAATACCATTTCTCGGCCTTGCCACTGCAATAACAAGCAGTATAAGCACCAGCCACTTCAGCCATACTACCTGTTTGCTTATTTTAGTTCGCCAATTATGACCGCACTTATCGATATCGACAAAGCTGGAAAATTTAATCGCCGCCGTTTTTTTTCTTTTTTTCAGCAGCCACCAAAGCCCGATCACAGGCAATAGCAATAACAACAGATATGGATTAGCCATTTGCATTTTATTGACCCTTTCCCGATCCATCATTTTCATTAGTGACATCGACCAATTTTTCGCTTGCTGTGCTTTCGATAAAAACCTTTGCTAGGTTGACCGATATTTTTATTTGACTGCTGTTTGGCTGATATTTCGCAAATTTCACCAGATCGCAATAGCTCAAAAACTGACCTAATTTTTCAGATTGATAATCAACAAATATTTTAACATTATTCACTTCAGTCATAAACTCTTGTGTCGTTTTTTTAGGCGAAGCAATTTCAAACTCATCTTCGATATAGTATCTAACAATATCGCCAAGTTTTTGATAAAACAATTTCACTTTCTGTTTATTTCCTATTTCTGTATTTATCTTTAGCAATTCGTCCATTTTTTCAAAAGCGATTTGCTTAGCCGTTTTATATGTTCTGATTTCGGTTTGGATTTTATGCTTTTTGATTTTTCTCGCGACAGCGATTACCGCCGCCAATAGTAGCAATCCTGCGGCGACTGATATCACAATTGGCCAAATCGCCCTTTTCACAGCAATCACTCCCTCGATTTCCGCTATCGTTTTTTGTTGATTTGGGTCATCGCTGACAGATGCTGCCACTTGGATAACGATCTCTTTTGACGTTATGATTTGTTTTTGTTCGTTTGGATCGGCAATTTTATAGAATTCAAAATCAATTTGCGGTATTTTCTGCTGCCCCAGCCCGTATGGTTCCAATCGATATTGATAAGCCGCCATAACTTTTGCTTCGCCGACCATTTTTTTGTGTTGGCCTTTTGCTTCAATGACTTCAAACCCCTCGACCAGCAATTCGTTGACATCGACCGGCGTGACATCATATTGCTCATCAGCTGTCAACTCGACCCTCATCACGACCGTGTCACTCAAGCTGACATCTGTTTTATCGACCATTAGCCGTACTTCAAACGGCCCTCTTTCGTAGCTTTCATCGATCGCCCATTTGCTATTTTCGACCGGCGTCCCATGCAGAACAGTTCCCAGCCCTAACGTCCACAGCAATAAACCAGCTATTATCCAATATTTTTTTGCCATCCTCTTAAAATCTCCGCTGTCGCATTTTGAAGAACGCCGCCAAATCTTTTATATAGGGTTTATCGCTTTGTATGCTGATGCAATCTATGCCGGAGGCTCTCATTGACAATTTCGTTTGTTTGAACCTTTGGTTTGCTTTTGCCGCATATTTCAGCCTGAAATTTTCGTCCGCCGTATCCACCAGCATCACTCGGCCCGTTTCAGCTTCAGCCATTTCGACGATCCCCACATTTGGCAAATTCACTTCCGCCCTGTCAGACGTTGTCACAGCGATCACATCATGTTTTCGATTTAGTATTTGCAGTGACTTTTGAAACCCTTCATCGATAAAATCTGATATAAAAAACACTGTAGCCTTTTTGACAAGCACTTTCGCCAGATAGTCCGCTGCGTTTGCGATATTAGTTTTAGCTCTTTTCGGCTCGAAATATAAAAGCTCTCTCACCATTCGGAGCATATGCTTTGATCCTTTTTTCGCGGGGATGTACATTTCTGTATGGTCGGTAAAAATCAGCAGTCCCACTTTATCGTTATTTTTCGCCGCCGTAAACGCTAGGACTGCGCAGAATTCCGCCGCCATTTCATTTTTCGTTTTGCCCGCCGATCCAAAATCCCCTGACGCGCTAAGATCGACTGCGAACATGACGGTCATTTCCCTTTCTTCGACGAACCTTTTAACATGTGCTTTGCCAGTTCTGGCAGTGACATTCCAATCGATATCCCTAACATCGTCTCCGGGCGTATATTCTCTGACCTCATCGAACTGCATTCCTCTGCCTTTGAAGACGCTTTCGTATTGGCCTGCAAATCCGGCGTTCACCGCTTTTCTGGTATAGATTTGTATTTGCCTAATTTTTTTGATTATTTCTTTTGGTATCATGATTTCGGTCAGCCCGCAAATTTTCGTAACGTTACGGCACCTTGACGTTGTCCAGAATCATACATACGACATCGTCGCTGGTTTTGTCTTCGGCTTCGGCTTCATAGCTGACAATCACTCGATGCCTAAGCACATCTTTTGCGATATCTTTAACATCCTGCGGTGTCACGTATGGCCTTTGTTGAATAAAAGCAAAAGCTCTCGCCGCCATAGCCAGACAGATTGTCGCTCTAGGTGAGGCTCCGAAATTGATAAAGTTTCCCATTTCGATTCCGTATTGCTCCGGATTTCTCGTCGCGCAAACTATGTCCACGATATAGTCTTTGACCTTATCATCGATATAGATTTGATCGACAACATTTTTCACATCCGCGATATCTTCTGGCGACACGACTGGATTCACATCCAGCTTTAGATTTGTTTTCGCCATCCGATCGAGAATTTGCCTTTCCTCGCCTTTGTCTGGATAATCAATTTTCAGCTTCATGATGAACCGGTCCAATTGCGCTTCCGGTAGCGGATATGTCCCCTCTTGATCGATCGGATTTTGCGTAGCCAGCACCATAAACGGCCTCGGCAATTGAAAAGTTTCCTTTCCGATAGTCACTTGCTTTTCCTGCATAGCTTCTAGGAGTGCGCTTTGTACTTTCGCCGGCGCCCTATTAATTTCGTCAGCCAGCACAATATTTGTAAACAGCGGACCTTTTCTCGTTTGAAATTGCCCATCACTTTGTCGATATATTTGCGTTCCCAGCAGGTCTGCCGGCAACAGATCCGGTGTAAACTGAATCCTCTTAAAGTCAGCTTTGATAGCTTTTGCCATGACGGTGACAGCCAGCGTTTTCGCCAGTCCCGGCACTCCCTCTAGGAGTATATGCCCATCAGCCAGCAACCCGATCAGCATTCTTTCCAGCATATATCTTTGTCCGACCA
The DNA here is from genome assembly GCA_965370955.1 of uncultured bacterium. Lineage (GTDB taxonomy): Bacteria > Planctomycetota > Phycisphaerae > Sedimentisphaerales > Anaerobacaceae > CBDUWP01. The sequence goes on from CBDUWP010000031.1 coordinate 8,191, forward strand.
TAACTTTGTCCATTTCGGCAAAGAAAGCCCGCACGAATCCACTTTTTTCGACAACAAGGTCACCTATTTGCTTAATATCCGCCGACATATTTCAAATCTCCAAAATCTTAAACCATACTAATTTTTCTTTTTTTTACGTACTTTTCGGCCATTATGTTCAAAATCATGCTCAGATTTCAGCCAAAATTATTCGATGTCCCTTTGAATCGCCGCAAATCTTTTTTTCTATAGTAGTTATAAATCAGCTTTGTTTTATGACAGACCATCGAATCGAGATCGGTCAATACCGCTTCCATTTTTGAATCTGCGTTATTTTTTACTATCAATATATTTGACGGCTTGAGGTCACCATGTGTAATTTTCCATTGGTCAAGCTTATTGACAATTTTTTCAGCGGCGATTTCTGCATTTTCATCATTGAGCAGTGTGGCAAAATTTTCAGCTTCGACAAACTCTGTAATGATGTAAGAGTTTTTGATAAGCCCTGAATGTTTAATCTCGATAAATCCGACAGGCATTGGCGTTTTAATTTTCAGCATCCACAGCCGCAGCCCCATCAGCCAGCACCTTTTCGCCCTCGCCCCTTTAATGCTATGCCTGACACTGTGCCAAAAACCTTTATTGTTATACCTTTTGACGACAATCATTTTCCCGTTAAGTTTGATTTTGCTAACGTAGCAGGTTCTGCCATTTTTCAGGATTTCACCTTTAGCCATCATCTCATCGACATTTTCGATCAGCCTTTGGACCTGCTCTTTCGCCGCCATCTTGACATCGAACATCGCTATGGCATTTTTGGTTTTAATTTTCAGATGCCTTCGGTTTTTTCTTGAAAACTTTTTCAGCCCTCTTTTTGTTCCCTTGATTTTGGTACGTTTGATTTCTTTTTCGATCAGCTTTTTATCAGCTTGACTAACATCAATTTTTCGGCATTTAGCATATTCACTCAGTAAATCATTTTTCATGTCACTATCTAGGATAGCTATTACAGCCGCGATCTGCTTTAGCCCTTTGTTTTTTGCTATTGGCTTGCTGTCAAAAACCATTCTCGCCGGATCGATCGCATATACCTGTTCGCCCTTGATTAGAAAGTTGCCCATATGCAAATCTCTTTGCAGAACTCCTTTGTTGTGCTGATCTGCGACATGTTTTATAAATAACAGGGCAACCGCCAATTTTTCTGATTTCGACTTTGCCTTTTGATATTTTTCTAAGACAGTGACAGCATCGACAATTTTCTCAGTCACTATTGCGTATCCTTGACGGACTTTCCCATAGACACGGACAGATGGTGACAACAGTGCTGTTTTGGCTAGTTTTGTGAGAGCCATTTTTTCTTTATGAAAATTTTTCCATCCTCTTATCCCGTTCGCGAACAGCTTAATAATCACAGGCTCGGCATTTAGCAAACCGTCATAGACTTGTCTTTTCCCTTTGACTTCGCGAAGTATTTTCCCGCAGGCTGCTTTTACTGTTTCGCCACTGGCTGCAATTGAGATATTCATCCGCTTTTGAACCCAACCCATTTAACATTTTCATATTTTCAGGATTTTTGATTTCACCTGCTATATCTATCTCTATTTCGGCATTAGCTGCGTTTCGTAGAGAGCCCTATAGACAGCACTTGTTTCCATCAGCGATTGGTGATTTCCTGTCGCCACAATGCGTCCCTCGTCCAGCACCACGATCACATCCGCCGACACAACAGTGCTAAACCGGTGCGCGATCACAAAGCTTGTCCTGTTTTTCATAAAGCTTTCGACCGCCTTATGTATTTTAGCTTCGCTATTTGCATCGACTTGGCTGGTCGCTTCGTCGAAGATGAGTATTTTTGGATCGTTTAGGATTGCCCTTGCGATAACGATTCTTTGTAGTTGTCCGCCGCTTAGCCCTGCCCCATGCTCCCCGATCATGGTATCATATCCATTTTCCAGCGGATCGATAAATTCATGAGCGAAAGATTTTTTAGCTGCTTCGACGATTTCCTCTTTCGTTGCATCAGGCCTTCCATAGGCGATATTTGCCGCGATAGTATCATTAAACGTCACGACATTTTGCGTCACCAATCCGATATATTTTCTCAGACTGCTCAAGGTGACATCATCGATATTGACACCATCGATCAGGATTTGCCCGCTATCTATATCATAAAATCTCGGCAATAGATTCATCAGCGTTGTTTTGCCGCTTCCGTTTCCTCCTACGATTGCCACATTGCATCCAGCCTCGACCTTGAAACTAATCGACTTTAGAACCGGCTCTTTTGCCGATGGATATGTAAACACAATATTTCTGAATTCGACATTTCCTTTAACATTTTTCAATTCTTTCGCGTTTGGCTTTTCGATTTCCGGAGCCGTATCCACTATTTCAAAAACTCTTTCAGCAGCGGCGTTAGCAGATTGCACTTTGTTCCAGATATCGCTTGATTTCCTGATGGATTCTGCCGCCGATCCCAAAAAGATTAGTAGTGCAAAAAATGACGTTGGATCGAGTTGCCCTTTCGTTATCCACCTGACCCCGATCAGCAAAGCTCCAGAACCAGCGATCATTCCTATCACTTCCATGATTGGGCCTGTCGACACATAGATTTTAACAGCTCTTAGATGCCTCTTCAGCATTTTTTGATTTATAATGGTATAAGCTTTTCTTTCGTGCTTTTGTCTGTTGTATACTTTAACAACGGTCAGTGCCGAGATCACTCCCTGCAATTTCCCTAACAGTTCAGCCCCTGAAACCATAGATTTTTTGGTATATTTTTTCATTCTTTTTCCGAGCACGACCGCCAGTCCCATTGCCACCGGCGCACATCCGATGAACACCAGCACCAATTGCCAGCTGATCATCATAGCCGCCACCAGACATGCCGCAGCTTTTAGCGGTTCTCTTAGAGCTTTTCCGAGCAGGATTTTAATACCTTTTCCCGCTCCTCCGATATCGCTTGTTAACCTGCTAGTCGTGTCACTGGTTCCTTTTTCGACAAAATATCCGACCGGCATTGTCATAACGTGGCTGAACGTATCCTCTCTAAATCTAGCGATAGCCACTTGCACGATTTTTTCCGCCAGAAACTGCTGATAGAACCTCGCTATACATCGCAACGTCGTCACAGCCATCATCAACATAATAATCAGGGTGACAGCCTTCATTTTTTGTCCTCTAGGGACATAGCCCACAATTTTTCTTGCTGAGTTAACCACAAACCTTGTATGTCCGGCATCTATTTCCGACTGAAATTCTATATTGACATCTGATATAACATCTGCATTTTCCAGTCTTTTAATTTTCAGCTGGCAGTTGCTTTTTTCCGGCAGGTTCGCCAATTGTTGCAATAGGAGTGACCGTGTAATTTTTTCCGTGTTTGGATCTTCGGCCTCGATAGCTACGATTTTATCATCGATTCTCAGCCCAGCTTTATACAACACGGACTTTTCGTCAAGTGATATAATCCTCAGATAGCTAAACACATTTTCCGTTTCGACATCCATATCCGCTGATTCCGGCACGGTAAAATTAACATCATACCTCCAGTTGCAGACTTTCCTATCAGCCCAGCCGTGCAGTCCTTCTTGTCCGACCATAACTTTCAGTAGCGGAATAATAGTTGCGAAGCTTCCAGCGAACAAGATAGCGATAATAAATGCCGCCATGACGGCAACGATAATTCTAGGCCATTGCGGCCAGACATATTTAAATAATCTTTTGAACGAATCCATTCATATCTCCGAAAAATCAAACCCAGACGATACCACAAGCCCCTCTCGAGGTCAAGCCAAAACGCCCCATTGATTACACCTTTGGTTACAGCTATTACCTTCCCATTGGGACCATTTTCACCTTTATTTACGTAAAAATTATTGCAAAAGAGCCAAACAACCATATCATATTGATTTGAATCAATGGTATTAAATAGGATTAAGCATGAAAACCTTAACAATAAACGGTCAGAGCAAGACTTTTTCTGACGAAGATTTCCCTTCGACCGTATCTTCTCTGCTGACCAGCTTAGCTGTCGAGTCGGCAACGGTTGTCGCAGAGCTTGACGGCGAGATAATAGATCGCCAAAATTTCGGTGCCGCCAAGCTGTCTGACGGCAATAAAATAGAGCTGATTCGTTTCATGGGAGGTGGCTGATGAGTAATCTAATAATTGCCGGCCGCGAATTTAACAGTCGTCTTCTTTTGGGTACTGGCAAATTTTCCTCGAACGAGTTAATGGCCGAAGCCATCACCTCTTCCGGCGCTGAAATTGTCACGGTTGCTCTTCGCCGCGTTGACATTGACAATCCTTCTGGCGGTGACATGTTGAGCTTTATCGATCGCGACAAATATTTATTGTTGCCCAATACTTCCGGCGCCCGCGATGCAGATGAGGCTGTTCGTCTTTGCCGTCTTTGCCGTTCAGCCAGCGGCATTGATTGGGTCAAGCTGGAGGTCACGCCCGACCCCTATTATTTACTTCCTGATCCGGTTGAGACTTTAAAAGCCGCCGAGATTTTGGTCAAGGACGGCTTTACTGTTTTGCCTTATATCAACGCCGATCCGATTTTAGCCAAGAGACTGGAGGACATCGGCACGGCAACTGTTATGCCCTTAGCTAGCCCGATCGGTTCAAATCAAGGCATTACTACCTCTTCTGCGATAGAGATAATCATTTCCCAGTCGAACGTTCCGGTTATTGTTGACGCTGGATTGGGCTTACCTTCTCACGCTTCGATGGCGATGGAGATGGGTGCTGACGCCGTTTTGGTCAATACTGCTATTGCGACAGCCGGCGATCCGGTTCGTTTTGCCCATGCTTTTAAACTTGCCACAGCTGCCGGCCGCATAGCCTTTGAGTCTGGCCCCGCTTCGGTCAACCAATTAGCTCAAGCGTCAAGCCCTTTGACAGGTTTTTTGCGAGATGAATAATCCTCCTTCAGATATAGGAACCAAATTATCATCTGCCCATTTGGATATTGACGATGGTTTTTGGCACAAGCGTTTTCAGTCCGTCACATCCGGTGACGTTGAGACAGCTTTATCCAGCCCCGCCGGCACTTACAGCCCTGACAAACTGACCGCTTTGATTTCGCCGGCTGCCGAGGGTTATTTGGAGCAGATAGCTCAGCTTTCGCATGATTTAACTCGCCAGCGTTTCGGCAAAACGATCAGCCTTTACGCCCCCCTTTATTTATCTAATTTTTGTACGAACAATTGCCGTTATTGCGGTTTCAATCAGGATCATGATTTCGTTCGGACGCGATTGACGATTGCCCAAGCTCTAGCAGAATCCGACATAATAGCCGCCAATGGCTTTCGCGATTTATTGCTTGTCAGCGGTGAGGACAGACAGCATATCACAGTTGATTATCTTTGCGAATTAGCCGATAAGCTCCGCGATAATTTCAGTTCTATTTCGGTAGAGATTTTCCAGCTGACAGAAGCCGAATACAGCCAGCTTGCCTCTGCCGGCGTCACAGGCGTCACTATTTATCAGGAGACCTATGATCGCAAGATGTACAGTCATTGCCATCGAATGGGTTTAAAATCTGATTACGATCGTCGGTTGTCTGCTTGCGATGACATAGGTTTTGCCGGCCTAAGGGAGATAGGTCTTGGCGTTTTGCTTGGTTTGACAGATTGGCGTAGGGAGACATTGGCATTAGCTTTTCACTGTCGCCATTTAATGAAGCGTCATTGGCGAAGTCGTATTTCTTTTTCTTTCCCGCGATTGCGTCCAGCTCACGGAGTTTGCGAGCATGAGTTTAAGCATTTCATTAGTGACAGACATTTGGTTCAGATGATAACTGCCTTGCGTTTATGCTTTGCTGATGCCGGCCTTATTTTATCAACTAGAGAGAGTGCCGTTTTCCGCGACAATTTGCTTGGTCTTGGCATCACTAAGATCAGTGCCGGCAGTAAGACCAGTCCCGGCGGCTATGGCCAAGATTCAGCTGTCGAGCAGTTTGAGATAGATGACAATCGCACTCCAGTTGAGATTTCCGAGCGGATTAAAAGTCTCGGTTTTGAATCGGTTTGGAAAGATTTTGATCGTCATTTCACGAAATAGCGCGGCATTTTTTCAATTATTTTTAAAACCTCCGCGATTTCTGTGCTCGGTGGCTATGTTTTTGTTTGTCATTGCGAGCGTAGCGCGGCAATCTCTCATCAAGGAACCGATCCAATCTCAGATTCCAAGCCCTGTGGCTGTTTTTGGTTTGATTTAAGCCGATTTTTCGTTTTTTTTCTCTTGACCTGCTTAAACCATTCTATTAGCATGTGTTATAGTAGTTTATTGTTTAATAAACTGTGGATTTGGTTCAGATGTGGCATCAATTGACATTACGACTTATGACATTCTGAGCAACCTTAGTAGCGATAGCGGATTTGCTGTTTTTTGCTTCTAAGCTGATTTATATGTTGCAATACTTTTAGTCATCGAGCAGATGGGCTATTTTGGCATTTGATGTTCGTTTGATTATTGTAGAAATTTGGTTTTTTTTTTGGAAATCTTAAACTTGCTAGGGAACGGCTTGTGTTTGTTATAAAAACTATAAATCGTTATACAATAGATAGTTTAACAGTCATTTTTCGCCGATATTGATAGTATAGTTTTTAGATTTTCCATCGTCATAAAACCCAATGGTTTCGCGCAGCGTTGGTCAGTATCATTTCCACAGTCCATTATTTTATTTATACTCGTGCGATTATCGCCGAGCAAGAAAGGTAATTTTTATGAACGGACTGTTACTTGAGATAACATCTTCTACCATTTCCGGTACGATATTGGGGTTTGCCGCAGGCGGGTTGCTCATAGCCATCATTCATCAGATGATAAATAAAGCCAAATCCAAAACTTTTGAGCATGATCTGGAGCGACAGATAGATGGTGCCAAAAAGGAAGCTGAAAACATCATCAAAGCCGCCAAGGTTGACGCTGCAGCGGATGCGATAAAAAAGCGTGAGAAATTTTCTAATGAGGTAAATAAGACCAGAAACGATCTTCGCGAGACGGAGGCTCATTTGAATAAGCGTCTCGATTCTCTTGACCGCCAAGCCCAGCAGATAAGCGATAAAGAGCGATCGATCACAGACAAGAAACGCGATCTCGACAACAAGTTTAAGCACGTAGCTGATGAAGAGAAAAAACTTGCCTCGCTGCTTTCAGAGCAGAAGAATCAGCTTTTGAAGATAACAGGCATGAGTAATGAAGATGCCAAGAATCTGCTTTTGAAACGAATGGAAGATGAATGTGAGCATGAATCATCTGTTCTTATCCAGCGGAAACTGGAAGAATGTAAAGACACAGTTATAGAGAAGAGTCGCGAAATAATCAGCACAGCCATTCAGCGATACGCTTCCGAGCAGACTTGTGAAACCACCGTATCTACAGTCGAGATAGCCAATGACGACATGAAGGGCCGTGTTATTGGCCGTGAGGGACGTAACATTCGTGCCTTTGAAAAAGCCACCGGCGTTGACGTAATTGTCGACGATACTCCCGGCATCATCATCGTCAGCGGTTTCAATCCAGTCCGCCGCGAGGTTGCCCGTCTTTCGATGGAGCGATTGATTCAGGATGGCCGAATTCATCCAGCCCGCATTGAGGAATTGGTAGCTCAAACCAAAACAGAGATAAATCACAAGATACTTCAAATCGGTAAAGACGCCGCCGTTGAGACCAATATCAGAGGCCTCAGCAACAAGATACTAAGCTTGATTGGCGCATTGAATTACCGAACCAGTTATGGCCAAAACGTTCTTCGCCACAGCGTTGAGGTTGCATTTTTAGCACAGGTCATGGCCGACGAATTAGATTTAGACGGCTCGATAGCCAGACGTGCCGGTTTGCTTCATGATATTGGCAAGGCGATTGATCAGGAGATAGAAGGCGGCCACCCAGC
>CBDUWP010000032.1:0-15653 GCA_965370955.1 uncultured bacterium
ACGTCACTTAGCCCTTCGTAATAAAATGGTTGAGCTATATTTTGTATATGCACTACAGGCAAGAATTCAAATGGCATTATTCCTTCTGCGATTAGTTCTTTATTTTCATATTGCTGCCAATAATATGGTGACATAATTTCGGTTGTAGTGGCGACTTTTCTTTGGGTTTGATTATTTCCGAAGATATTTCCTATAAGATTATTTGGCTTACAGATTTTATTTTTAAATTTCGTGAAATGTTGTATATAGTGCGTTGTTTTTTTATAGTTGTTTTCATTTAGAACAGGCAGTACTCTTGGTGCGTCTATGAGCTCAAGCGTCATTGTTGCTGTTAGGCGGAGTGCATCTTCTAAGCTATACAGAGCAGAAGGTGATGTGTTGATGATCTCGTTGCCAGGCCTGACGATACAGTCAACAAAGCCATAGATGCTTCCGAGTACTGCCATATCCTGAAAGAAGCCAATTCCCCCATTTGCCGCGAACGCTGCCTTCAATATTTTTTCAATTTCTGAGCGTTTTTGTCTGTCGGGCGATTTGGATATAAAGCTGATATTTTTTCCGAACAAGAAATCCACAGAGGCATTTATTCGCCAAGCGATATCATTTTCTATCACGATTTCTTTTCGTTGAATATTCGATATTTCTTTGAGTTCATTTGTTGCCAAGATGTTTTGTTGTCTTAATCCGGTTATTCTTGCAGGCAGTCCCATTTCTTGTGCTTGGTAGTAGTTTCTACCTGTTTTTGTAATTTTTTTAGCTAGCACTCCTTTATCGATTGCTGGTTGGATAGGGTTGGTATAGTAATCCCATAGTTTGGCGAAATGTTGCTGAATTTGTTGTGCTTTATCATCGATTAGCCAGTTGGCGAAATCGTGGTCGAGTTTGCATTTTTTGAATGCATTGAGTTTTAATCCCATTTACAGATCCCCAAAAAGAAAAGATTTGTTGCCTCTGAAATAGGACTGTTTTGCGTTTATCTTATGAAATTATTTGTGATGTAATTTTATTGAGATGGTGACATTTGGTGTTTTTTGTGGATTAGCGGTGTATTTTTGAAGATGGTGACAGTGTGATTTATTTTTTTAAAAACCCAATTTTTTTTTATATGTATTGCATCAATGATTGGATAAATTGCTAAATATATTTCAGAGTGCAAATGTTTTCAGTATTTCATTTTTTTCTGAAGCACCCAAAGGCTATTGCAGCTAATAATGCCCCGCACACAAAAAGTATCGCTCGATTTTTTTTATTGCTGCATCTTTGGAGCCAGATAGGAATAGTTTCTGGTTCTTTTTGGTTTAATTTTTGAAGTAGAATTTCAGTTTTGAGTAATTGTTGATCAGTTGCGGCGGGGTATAGCATGTTTGGATCATCATTTTGTGGAACTGTTTTTGTCACTCGATCTAATAAATTAGGATTTTGCGATATTTGTTTTAGCAATGCATCGTAATCATCATTTATCGATTGAAGCTTTTGTGAAACAGCTAATTGCTTGTTCAGTAATTGTTTATTTTTTGTATAGGTCATCAATTCATCAGTTAGCATGGCGATAGCTAGAGTTATTGCTGCTGCGCTAAAAAAGATAATAAAGAGCCACGTTTTGATCAAATTTTGTATTTGCATATATTTTGTAAAGTTTTCGTGATACGAAGTTTCAGTTATTTGTTGCTGAACATCCATCCTGCATATTGCGCGGAGTTGCCCAGATTTTCATTTATTCTTAGTAGCTGATTGTATTTGCATATTCTATCGGTTCGACATGCCGAGCCCGCTTTAATTTGTCCCGCTCCACATGCCACAGCTAAATCGGCAATACTGCTATCTTCGGTTTCGCCAGATCTATGACTGATAACGGTTGTCCAGCCAGCCCTTTTAGCCATATTGATAGCTTGGAAAGTTTCGGTTAGTGTCCCGATTTGGTTTAGCTTAATGAGTATTGAATTTGCGCAGCCGAGCGTGATTCCTTTAGCCAATCTTTTTGTATTTGTCACAAATAGATCATCGCCAACGATTTGGCATTTTTGTCCTATTTTTTGTGTTAATTTTTGCCATCCGTTCCAATCTTCTTCAGCTAGTCCATCTTCGATTGAAATAATAGGATATTTATCAACCCAGTCAGCCCATTGTTGTATCATTTGTTTTGACGAGATTTTCTTTTTTGGATTAGATTTGAAGAATTTATATGTTTTGCTACTTTTGGTCCACAGTTCTGTAGCTGCCGGATCAAGTGCGATCGCGATATCTTTTCTTGGCTTATAGCCGGCGAGCTTGATAGCTTTTACGATTAGGTCTAAGGCTTCTTGATTATCCTTTAGCATTGGTGCGAATCCGCCTTCGTCACCTACCGCGGTTGAGAGTCCTTTTTTGGTGAGTACATTTTTTAGCGTATGAAAAACTTCGGTTGCCATTTGCAGAGCTGTTGGAAAATCTTTAGCCCCAGTTGGCATGATCATAAATTCTTGAAAGTCTACATTATTATCCGAATGTTTACCGCCATTTAATATATTCATCATTGGTACTGGCAAGATGTTTGCGTTGCATCCCCCGAGATATTGATATAGAGGCAATCCAACAGAATTAGCTGCCGCCTTAGCGACAGCCAGCGACACTCCCAAGATTGCATTTGCTCCGAGTTTTTTCTTGTTCGCTGTTCCATCGACTTGGATCATGAGGTCATCGATTTCTGCTTGGGCAGTTGCATTGAGTCCTAAGATTTCTTGTGCTATGATTTCGTTCACGTTTTTAACTGCTTTCAGCACTCCTTTTCCCAGATATCTTTTTGCTTTTGTATCTCTCAATTCGACAGCTTCATGCGAGCCGGTACTTGCCCCAGAAGGCACAGCAGCTCGTCCGATTGAGCCGTCCTCTAATACAACATCTACTTCAACTGTTGGGTTTCCTCTGGAATCCAAGATTTCTCTAGCCTTGATATCGATAATGGTTGTGGTAAACATTTGTTTGTTCCTTGCCATTTTTTTCATTGATTTTCAGATAGTTCACTTTTGTGCTTAACCTTATATTCGTCACTCCAACAGTTATTTGTTGATAATAGTTTTTGTTTTTTATTTGAAAATAGCCGTTTACAATGTCGTTATAATCGTTTCACGACCTCTAAAACTCAGGTTATGACAGTTTTTTTTGTATTTTTTATAAAGATATGTGAAAAAACAATGAAAAAACTTGTTATTTTTCGATTTTTGAGGTAACTTTTCGGATTCTTTTTCGTCTATATAGTTGGACAGGCATAATTGCCATAATTAAAAAAACTAAGCTGTTACATTACAGTTACACAAAAGTTTCATCCTCCTCCTTAAAAAGGGCTGGTTACTACAATAATCAGTCCTTTTTTGTTTTTAATTGCTTTTGATTGGCTCTATTGCTAACATCTTTGGCTATGCGAATACCCTTTACAAAATATGGTTTGCCTCAGGTGTTGATTGCGCCGTTGATTGCGTTGGTTTTTGTAGCGATAGCGACATTTTTTGCGATTGCTGGTGATTATCCGATTATTTCCACTTTTTTATGGATCTGTGTATTTTTAGGTTTGATTGTTTTTGGCTGGATTTTATCTTTTTTTCGCGATCCATTACGAATTATTCCTGAGGGCAAAAATTTGTTGCTATCTCCTGCCGATGGCACAATTGCTGATATTGAATTGTTGCAATCGAGCCCTATTGGCACTGATGTCTATAGGATTGGCATCTTTTTAAGTGTTTTCAATGTTCACATAAATCGTGTTCCCTGTGACGTTAGAATTGACAAGATAACCTATAGAGAGGGGCAATTCAAGGATGCTCGCAGCCCTGTTGCCAGTCAAGTCAATGAATCCAATGATATTGAAATGACCAGCTTGTCAGAGGTCGGCGGCAAATTGCTTGTTCGTCAGATTAGTGGTGCGATTGCTCGTAGGATAGTTTGCCGGGCAGAGGCTGGCCAAACTTTTTTAGCTGGCCAGCAATTTGGCATGATAAAATTCGGCTCTCGCACAGAGTTATATGTCCCTAATCATAATAATTTGCAGCTTCTTGTTAAGATTGGCGATAAAGTCAACGCAGGCAGCATTGTATTAGCCCAATACATTTAAGACAATGAAAGTTTTAGCTTTATGACAGAGCAATTTTTTCGCCGAGACAACATAGTTACCAAATCTGGCAAGAAGCGTTTGAATTATATTACAATGCTTCCGTCTCTGATAACCATCTTAAATGGCATGTTTGGCTTTGCCTCTATTGTTTTTGCCAGTAGAGGTGTTTATGCAGCCGCTAGTTATATGCTATTTTTCGCTATGATAGCTGATGTGTTGGATGGCCGTGTTGCGCGGATGAGCCATAGCACTTCCAGTTTTGGCGGTCAGTTGGACAGCTTATGCGATGCGATCAGTTTTGGTTTGGCACCGGCATTTTTGATGTTACATATTTTCACTTCTAAATTGGGTTTAGTTGATTTAGCCCCTGTGCTTGAAAAATTATTATCTCGTTTTGTTTGGTTTTCCGCTGCGGTTTATTTAAGCTGTGCAATAATTCGTTTGGCTCGGTTCAATGTAGAAAATGAAAAAGATGAATCATCTCACATGAGTTTTATTGGCCTTCCGACTCCCTCAGCAGCTGGCGTGATTGCCAGTATCATTCTCGTCAATCAGGAGATAATCCCAGACCTTATTGGCCGGTCGTCATTTTTTGGTATTGTTTCTGATGTCATGGTATATTCTCTGCCGCTTGTGACCTTATCGGTTGGCATATTGATGGTCAGCCGCATTAGATATGTCCATTTGTTCAACCAGTATGTCAAAGGTAAAAAACCTTTTACCCATTTGATTCGTGCCCTTTTAGTGCTTGGCTTATTATATTGGAATAGACAGGTTGCGGTCATGGTGGTTTTTTGTGGTTTTGCTGCGAACGGCTTTTTTCGCTGGCTATTTTTCCGTTTGTTGCGATTTCGTAAAGGCAGTGATAGCTCCGCTAAATAGCTCCAGTTTCCAACTGTCAGTTTTGGTATAAAAATATAAAAAGCCGGCAACATTTGTCAAGCGTAAGATATCGCCCCACAAACATTGCCAGCTTTAGTTGTTATTTTATCTATATCGCTTTGATTTAGCGATTTTTATTGATTTGGTGATAGGTTTCTACTACTCTCACCAATTTTCTTAGTTTGTCCCTGCCTTGTCTGGTGGATTCCAGCCCGATCATTTGTAAGCCCAAGCAGACATCATTTTCATTTGCAGTTGGCAAAATGCTTCTGATTTGAGCATTAAGTTCTATTGTTTCTTCGTTTTCCATAGGAATAAAACCGATAGTTACAGTTTGTCCCTGTTTGAAATCTCGGCATTGTTTTGCATCTACTGCGACTTGTAGACCGCCAGCTGAGATATCAACCATATTTCCTGTGATACTTCGGCCTGTATTTTTTGAATTTTTAGCCAAAAAAGATTCTGCCGCATGTGTTATTTTAGCTTTGACAGATATATTTTTTGGTATTGGTATACGATAGTAGCTTCTTCTATCAACTGCTTCGATACGGTTTGGCAATTCTAGTACTACGATTCCTCCTTCTTCGGGATTTAATGATGGCTCGAGATCGATCACTTTTGTTTCGAACAATATTTTTCCGAAGTTGTATTTGACTGACATTCCCACACATTGGCCTAGCGAAATATTTACAGGATGCGGGTCTTTTCTCGGTGCTATAGAGACCTTAATACAAGCGGCTCCCGCGCTTAAGACAGACACTTTGGTTACATGCCATTTTCGTTTGGAAAGATAGGACATGATAGCGGTGCATTGATCTTCTGCTATTGCATCTAGAATTTGTTTTGAATCTGTGTTATGTGAAACCATCATTTTGTTCATTCGGTCAATCCCCCAACAGTTTACTTCTAGTTAATATTTTTAGCTGGTATTTCCAGCCAAGTTGAAACACAAACATTGAAATCGTTATAGTTAAATATATAAAAATTATTTTTATGATTTCAAAATTTCATTCACTTGATTAGCATTAAAAAAAACATTGTCCCATAAGAAATACATATTGAGCTTAGTGAGTTAGTTTATTGTTTAATAAAAATTGTTTTTTTGTACAAAAAACCTGATTACATGGCTTCAAAACCCTATTTTCTTGAAAAATAGGCCTAAAAATGTTATCATTAAGCCCATGATTGATAAAGCTTTTATTCAAAACCATTCTTTGGACAAGATTGCATTTTTAGCCATATTGCTTGGTTCGATTTTGTTTGCTAAGTTATTGTTACATGTCAGAGATCAAGAAATTACTTTGTCGCCTCCTATCCAATTAACTTGTGCCGGCCTTAGTATTTCTTTACCTCAAGGTGAAAATTGGCATCATGGTGATGCATGGTCTTATGATTTGTCTTCGCGGTCGTTTGTTTTGATGAGTAATTTGATGTCGAAGCAGACTGCGATAGGTACAGTGACCTGTTCTTATCGTCTTTTAGGAGTTGAGAAGGCCTATGATATTGGCCAGATGCTTAGTGACAAGATTGAAACTTTCAATATAAAAGAACTTGTCAGCGGTCATTACAGTTGTTCGGGGAGTAATCTTGTTTTTGATTGGGCTTATATCACGATACACAAACTAGATGCCAGCATCATCACTTCAGTTTGCAAGCTGCCTGACAATCGTTTATTTGAGCTTCAGGTAATGCTTCCTTCTGCAAATAAATCCAAGACGATGGCGTTGTTTTATTCTATAGCTGAGAGTATGGCTTTTACTCCGATAGCCTCTGATATGATTGATTTGATTAAGACCAGCGGTACCTCTAGCTATATTAACGAACGTCAGGACAGTTATTTTTTGATAAAAAATGCAAAGCTGCAGCCCATTGGCTTTAAGATTGAGATAGTAGCGGATTTGCCTCGTCTTCGCGCGTCCCAACATATCCAAGCCAGTTCTATGGTATGCCTTGTTGGTTCTACTCAGTTTCGTCAGGCATCTGTATTGGAGTCGGATGATCATTTTGACAGATTTGACTGGAAAAATGAGTATCGTACTAAATGTGTTCAGCTCATGACGCAATCGATTTTTACTGACGGTTTGTTGACGGTTAAACAGTTTTCCAATAATGCCGAAGATTTAACCATTTGTTTGGCTACCAGCTCTATTCCTGAGAGTTTCCTTAACATGTTTTTCAAGGAGTTCATGGCTAGCAGTTACGATGAGTTATTGATTGATATATTGCAATCGGATGGCTCTATTGCTCCTGTGATTGTTTCTAAGATGCCGGTGACAGCTCAAAACAGTTTGATTCGTAGTGCCATTAAGCTGCGTTTATTAAATTCTGGTTCTGTTGAATTGGTTTATTTTGATGATAGCGGCCGTGTTGTGAAAAAGATGGTTGATTCAGAGGGTTTGTTTTGGTTTGAGCGTTCAACTTTTGAGACGTTGACGGAAACCTTTCCTGATTATGCTGAAGAGATTCGAGTTCGGCGCGAATTATTTAGCCATAAAATTTAGTTTTATATGATAGAGCTGTATTGTTTTGGCGAGATATTTTCTTTTGCCCAGTTGGCCGCGCAGTGCAGTATTTTTTGATTTATTGCTATGAGTTTTGGCTTGGTTTCGAACACTCCTGCGATTGCTGTATTGAACATTTTTTCTGTCAGGTCAATTTTGCCGAGTTGCATAATAACACCTAGCATTGCCGTGTTAGCCGCTTTTGCTGCTCCGCAATTTTTAGCTATTTCTATTGCAGGCACAGCGATGATATTTTTTTCAGGCTGATTGTCGCTGGTTCCTTGATCGCATAGGATTACTCCGTTTGATTTTATTTCATCGGCAAATTTATCTAGCGACGGTTTGTTCATTGCCACGAGTATATCTGGATTTGGCACAGCCGGCGATCCGATTGGCATTCCCGATATGACCACTGAGCAATTAGCTGTTCCGCCTCGTTGTTCTGGCCCATAATATGGATACCAGCTGCTGTAATATTTCCCCACGCAGCCCGCCGATGCCAGAATTACTCCCATGCTCAAGATTCCTTGCCCTCCGAATCCAGCCATTTTAACTTGTAATTGGCCGAATTCTGGTCGATCCACAAAATCGATAGATGGTGTCCCTTGCAGTTTAAAGAGTTCGTCGAGAGCTGTTTTTGAGAAATCACTTTGCTGGGTTTCTACTGGCATAGCTTGTTCGCTATTGTCGCGAAGATTTCCCAGCGGAAATTCTTTTTGCATTTGATTGTTTATGAAATCTATTCCTTCTTGTGCATCTTGCTTCAGATTTACCGGACAAGTCGACAATACTTCCACGAAGGCGTATCCTTTATTTTCTTTTTGTATTTGGATAGCTTTTCTGATAGCCCGTCTGGCCTTTTTCACATTTTGAATATCTGACAGTGCCACTCTTTCGATAAAGATTGGAGCTTTGAGGGTATCTATCAATTCGCACATATGGATTGGATATCCTGTTGTTTTGGGATCTCTTCCTTCTGGGCAGGTGACAGTTTTTTCCCCGATTAGGGTTGTTGGTGCCATTTGCCCGCTTGTCATTCCATAGACGGTATTGTTAATAAATATGACAGCTATTTTTTCGCCTCGATTAGCTGCTTGAAGCGTTTCGTTTAAGCCGATTGACGCTAGATCTCCATCTCCTTGATAGCTGATGACTATAGCGTTTGTTCGAGCTCTGCTGATACCTGTTGCGACAGCCGGCGCTCTTCCGTGTGCCGCTTGTATATTTCCGCAATCGAAATAATAGTATGCAAACACTGCGCATCCGACTGGGCTTATTGCGATGGTTCTATCTTGTATATCAAAATCACTGATAGCTTCGCCGATCAATTTGTGCAATACTCCGTGTCCGCAACCGGGACAGTAGTGCGTTGCTTTTAGTGCGGCGTTGCCTTTTCTGGGAAACTCTCGATATATGCCCGGTGCTCCGCCGATAATTTTTTCAGCCATGCTGTATCTCCTATCAGGCGATTTTCCTGATTTTGTTCATGATTGCTTCTACAGTGATAAGATTTCCGCCCATTTTGCTGACCAGTTCCACTTGATTATTACATTCTGTTGCCAGCTGAATGTCTTCGATCATTTGTCCATTGCTCATTTCCACAGATATAAATTTGCAGTTGGTTTTAGCTAATTTTTTCAGTTGCTTTTGTGGAAATGGATAAAGTGTTTTTGGCCTGAACAGTCCCACTTTGAATCCTTCTTCGTTTGCTTTATCGACAGCTGATTTGCAAATCCTGCTGCTTATTCCATAAGCCACCAAAATGATATCAGCATTGTCGGTTTTATATGTTTGGCAATCAGTTTCTTTGTCGCATATGATTTTGTATTTTTCTTGCAGTTTAACGTTTATTTCTTCCAGCACATCGAAATCGAGAAAAATTGAGGTGATGTGATTCTTTCTGGTTTCTTTTGTTGCTGCGACTGCCCAGCTCTGGTCGATTGTTGGCTCTATAGCGACATCAGGAAATCGCAGTGGCTCAATCATTTGTCCCAACACACCATCTGACAGCACTATGACAGGATTTTTATATTTGAAAGCCAGCTCGAAAGCCTTGATTGTGAAGTCGCACATTTCTTGTACGGAGTTCGGCGCGAGCACTATATTTTTATAGTTTCCGTGACCGCCGCCTTTGACCATTTGGCTGTAATCGCTTTGTTCTGGCCCGATATTTCCTAGTCCGGGTCCTGCCCTGACAATATCGACAATAACGCACGGCAATTCAGTTGCTGCGATATAGGATATTCCTTCTTGTTTTAGGCTCATTCCGGGCCCTGACGATGCAGCCAAAACCCTGTGTCCCGTAGCTGCTGCTCCATAGACCATATTGATAGCAGCTTCTTCTGATTCTGCTTGTACGAATTTTCGCCCTAGCTTGGGAAAAGTAGCGGCAGCTTCGTGCAGAATTTCGCTTGCCGGTGTGATTGGATATCCGAAATAACAATCGCATCCTGCGTATAAAGCTCCGATGATCACGGCACTGTTGCCCTTAACCAGTTGAGTAGCCATATATATCTTTCTCTATAAACCGCCGTGTTTATTGATCTTTTTCGTTGATAGGTATATGTACTTCGATCGCAAAAGGTTCTGGACAACTGTAATAGCAATTTCCGCATCCTGTGCATTTAGTGCCATCATACTCAACGTAATGATATCCTTTGCTGTTGGTTTTCTCGCTTATTTTCAGAACATTCTGAGGGCATGCCATAACACATAGCTTGCACCCTTTACACTCGTTACGGTTAATAACTGGGTAGGGTTTCAGCCTGTGCGGCACTGGCACCAATTGTTCTTTTGTTTTCTTTGGCTTATGTTTAAGCTTGTCTTTTGTCGTTATTTTCATAAAAGATTCCTAGTTTAGCCAGCTGGCTTATCCCCAAATAGCCACCGACCATTTACCCATTATACTATAGATTGGTTCATTTTCAATAAAATCAGCCTTTTATTTCTACCAAAATATTTGTATAATTGCTGATTCTTGAGGTTGCTTACATTAAATTAGCGACAAAACTAGGAGTATTTATGAGTTATTTCAGGGATAATATAGGCGATTGCCGTGGCTATGTGCCGGGTTTTCAATCGCAAGATCCCGACATATTAAAACTAAATAGTAACGAAAATCCTTTTTTGCCGTCAGCCAAAGTCCTAGAGGCTTTATCGCTGGTACAGCTTAGCGATATTCGCAAATACCCAGATGCTCTCGCTGCATCTTTTCGTCAGGCAGCTGCGAAACTTCACAATCTTTCTGCCAGCAACATTTTATGTACAAATGGCGGAGACGATTTATTGACCATTGTGTTTCGCGCGTTTTGCGATAAGGATCGTCCCGTTGCTTATCCTGTGCCGACCTATTCTCTTTATAGCATATTAGCCAAATTGCAGGATTGCCAAGCGATAGAGATTCCGTTTGACGATGAGTTTAATCTTCCAGCCAAATTATCATCTGCAGGCGCAGCCCTGACGATAATTTGTAACCCGAACGCTCCTAGCGGCAGCATAATAAATTCAGAAGAGTTGTCTTCATTGGCCGATGAATTAACAGGCATTTTGCTTATCGATGAAGCTTATGTCGATTTTGCGGGGACCGATTGCATATCGTTAGTGAACGATTTTGACAATGTGATTATTTTACGTTCGATGAGTAAGGGCTATTCTTTGGCGGGCATTCGTTTTGGCTATGCCATAGCTAGTCCGGGTTTGATCGACGGTATGATGAAGCTGAAAGATTCGTATAATGTCAATGTTTTTTCGATTGCGGCAGCGACTGCGGCAATTAGTGATCAGGGCTATTCACAAGAATGTTGGCAAAAGCTAAACAATCAACGTGACAGGCTTACGAAGGAATTGCGTGATTTAGGTTTCGTTGTATTGGAAAGTCACAGCAATTTTATTTTAGCCCAGAAAAAAGAAGCTCGCAGCATTTACGATAAGCTAGCTGATCAAAACATCTTTGTTCGGTATTTTGATTTGCCGCAATTAGAGGATAAGATTCGTATATCCATTGGCACAGCAGCCCAAAATGACAAGCTTTTAGAAGCGATTAAGAATATTTTATCAGAGGGAAAATAATTATGTCCCAGTCTAAGCGGATAGCAAAAATAGATAGAAAAACTAATGAGACAACAATTTCTATTGAGATGAACCTAGATGGTAATGGTTGTTATGACATCGATACCGGTGTTGGCTTTTTTGATCATATGCTGACCCATTTGGGTAAACACAGCGGCATAGATTTAACAGTGAAGGCTACAGGTGACCTTGAAGTAGACGCCCATCATACAGTTGAAGATATTGGCCTTGCTCTCGGCGAGTGTTTGGTCAAGTGTCTTGGCGACAAAAGAGGCATCGTCAGATATGGCAGTAGCAGCGTCCCAATGGAGGATGCCTTGTGTCAAGTAGCTCTTGACCTATCTGGCCGCGCGCGTTTTGTTTACAATGTGAAATATCTTACGGAAAAGATCGGTGATTTTGATGTTGAGCTTATCGATGAGTTTCTGGTTAGCTTTGCCAATAGCGGTAAATTCAATTTACATGTTAATGTTGCCTATGGCACTAACAGTCACCATATTGCTGAATCGATATTCAAAGCAATCGGCCGTGCTTTAGGCCAAGCTGTTTTAGTGACAGGCACAGAAATTCCGAGTACAAAGGGTGTTTTGTGATAGGCGATAAGTTGACATCTGATTTTAGAGTTGGCATAGGCACTGATTTGCACAGGCTTGTTCCAGACAGGCGTCTGATGCTTGGCGGATTGCATATTCCTTTTGATTATGGCCTAGATGGCCATAGCGATGGTGACGTCGTTATCCATGCTGTTATAGATGCTTTGTTGGGTGCTGCGGCATTGGGTGACATTGGGACATTTTTCCCTGACACAGATGCCAGCTATAAAGACATTGACAGTAAAGAGCTTTTGCTTGTAACTCGTGATATGCTCAAGGAAAAAAGCTGGATAGTAGCCAACATTGATTTAACGATACACGCTCAGCAGCCGCGGCTTGAGCCGTTTAAGGCTCAGATTAAACGATGTCTTGCGAGTTGTTTAGCTATTGATTTTAACTCGGTAAATGTCAAAGCCAAAACAGCAGAGGGTTTAGGTGACATTGGCGCTGGCCAAGCGATATCAGTCACAGCGATTGCCTTGATAAACAAATTGAAATTGAAACAGATTTAACCTTTTATAGAATGAAAAAAATATGGGATTGACACTTCACAATACTCTTACCAGAAAAAAAGAAGTTTTTAAGCCGCTGATAAAGGGTAAAGTTGGCGTTTATGTTTGCGGGCCTACTGTTTACGGCCATGCTCATTTGGGCCATGCTAAAAGTTATGTAAGCTTTGACATTTTGGTACGATATTTGAGATATCTTGAGTTTGATGTCACCTACGTTCAGAACATTACAGACGTTGGCCATTTAACTGACGATGCCGATCAAGGCGAGGACAAGCTTGCAGTTGCCGCTAAGAAGGAGCAGAAACATCCGATGGCACTGGCTGAATATTATACGCGTAGTTTTTTTGAAGATATGGACAAGTTAAATTGTTTGCGTCCTGATATCAGCCCTAGAGCCAGTGGCCACATAGTTGAGCAGATAGAATTGGTGAAAAAATTGATGGAGAAAGGATACGCGTATGAAGCGGGCGGTTCAGTCTATTTTGATGTCCTAAAATTCAATGATTACGGCAAACTCTCCGGACGAAACGTTGCAGATATGATGACTGGGACTCGCATTGATGCCAGTCCCGACAAAAAAAATCCCGTCGATTTCGCTCTCTGGAAAAAAGCTGAACCAAACCATATTATGCAATGGCCAAGTCCCTGGGGAAATGGCTATCCGGGCTGGCATCTGGAATGTTCTGCTATGGCTACGAAATATCTCGGCCAAACAATAGACATTCACGGCGGAGGTATCGAAAATCAATTCCCACACCATGAATGCGAAATTGCCCAGTCAGAAGCGGCAGGCAGTAAGCAATTTGTTCGCTATTGGCTTCACAACAATATGGTGACAGTTGACGGTCAAAAAATGGGCAAAAGTCTTAATAATTTCATCAATCTAAAACAAGCTTTTTTAGGCTCTCATGAAAAATTAACTAGGAGCTATGATCCTCTGGCGATTCGGCAATTGGTACTCAATAGCCATTATCGTAGTCCACTCGATTTTTCTGATGCAGCATTGTTCGCAGCTCAAAGCGGCTATGACAAGATATCTCAGTTAGTAATAGCACTTAGGCAGGCAATGGCCTCAGCGCCAGAGGGCGAAACCTCCGAAGATGTTGCCGTGCAGCTGTCAGCTTCTGTTGCTAAATTTGAAGATGCAATGAATGATGATTTGAATACATCGGTTGCCTTATCGGTGTTATTTGATCTTGTTCGTTTTACTAATAAATTGCTTGAAGATAAAGATACTACTGCCGGATCACTGATAGCAATAGAAGAAATATTTGTGCATCTTGGTGGTGATGTTTTAGGTATCGTCAAGGATAGCTATGAAGACGCCTCTTCTTGTGACGATGAATTGGTGGACAATTTGGTCAAAGAATTTATTGTTTTGCGGCGCAAAGCTCGTGACGACAAAGATTACGGTTTGGCTGATGATATTAGAGACAAGCTGAGTGACTTTGGTATTTTGCTGGAGGATTCTTCTGGCGGAACAACTTGGAGAAGAAAATGAGAATACTCGGCATAGATCCGGGTTTGTATATTTGCGGCTATGGCTGCATAGAATCTTCTGATAATAGCGAAAGTTTGGTAGAGGCTGGCTTTTGTCAAACTGATAAGAAGCAACCTCTTGAAGTTCGTTTGAACCAGATAGCTTGTGATATCAGTTGTCTTCTCGATCGTTTTGCGCCTGACATTATGGCGGTTGAACAGTTGTATAGTCACTATAGTCATCCTCGTACCTCGATATTGATGGGCCATGCTCGCGGAGTGATATTGCAGCTAGCTGCCTCTCGTGAAATTGAGGTGACAAGTTACAGTGCCACTAAGGTAAAAAAATCAGCGACCGGTAACGGCAGAGCTTCAAAACAGCAGGTTCAAAACGCGGTGACATCGATATTGTCACTGGCGTTGGTGCCGGAGCCGAACGATGTGGCTGATGCGATAGCAATTGCGTTATGTTGCGTAAATGATATGAAAATAAAAGAAATGACAACCTAAATATGATCGCTAGAATCGAAGGAAAATTATTGAAACTCACAGAGGCCAGCTGCCTGATTCAAGTGGGACAAATCGGATACGAAATTATGCTGGCTGGCTATTGTGTGGCACAACTAGCCAATAGCATAGGCAACGATATCACTCTATGTTCAATGGAATATTACGAAGGAACGCCGGGTGGAGGAAATCTAATTCCTCGATTGGTTGGCTTTTTGTCAGATTCTGAAAGAGATTTTTTCCATAAATTTACCAGCGTAAAAGGGATAGGTATCAAAAAAGGCTTAAAAGCCCTGACAATTCCAATGGCTGATATCGCGCTGGCAATCGAGTCCGAAGACGAAAAAATCTTGATGTCGCTGCCCGGACTAGGAAAACGAATGGCACAACATATCGTTGCAGAGCTAAATGGAAAACTAAAGTCCTTTGCAGCAAACGCAGAAGGAAATACAAATCTGGTCTCAAACGATAAATTCCAAAGTTTTCAAACTGAGGCTTTAGAGATTTTGATTGCCTGGGGCGAAAAGCGTAACGATTCAATAGAAATGATAAGCTTAGCTTGCAAAAAACATCCCGATGTTGATTCGGCAGAAGAGCTGGTTCGTGTAGTATACAGATTGAAACAGGGTTTTGAGGTTTAGGTTGTTACTATGGCATTAAACAGAGTAGTAGGGTCAGATTCGCTTAGTCCAGAAGAAGAAAACTTTAGCTTGTCGCTAAGGCCAAAAACTCTCGATCTCTATGTCGGTCAAACCCGACTCAAAGAAAAATTGTTGATAGCTATTACTGCCGCTAAACAGCGAAATGAGCCGCTTGAACATATATTATTTCATGGCCCTCCGGGCTTGGGTAAGACCACTTTAGCTAATATCGTGGCTGGCGAAATGGGAGCGAAAATGCGATGCTCGTCAGGGCCGGCTATGAGTAAAGCAGGTGACATCATGGGGCTGCTTAGCAATATTTCTACAGGAGACATCTTGTTCATAGACGAAATGCACACCCTTATCGGAGCGGGCGCCGCCGAGGG
>CBDUWP010000033.1:0-15428 GCA_965370955.1 uncultured bacterium
TGGTGAGCTCGCCGGTTAAATTAGTGAGAGGCCGCTGGTAGTGGACGAATGCAGCCTTATTTTTTTGAAGTTTTATGCTCAAAGTCTTTTGACTCTTTTCGTAAGGTTTTTTGGCCAAATGATAATTTATTTTGATTGTGCCAATAGGCGAAAACAGTGACCAAAAATGCTTTTGTTTCTGGCTGATTGCGTTATATAAATCCTCATCAAGTGCCATGTTGTCACTTGTTATCTTGAGGTCGCATTGCCAGGGCTTACCGAAATCTTTTACGAAACCATCAATCACTAAATCCGTTGAGCCGTGAGAACCTTTTAAACTGTTTAAGGTGGCACTGGTTTCGGTCAAGTCAATTGTGCCTGTTAAAGAATTTATGGCGTAAGGGAATTTGTAATAATTGACGCTAACTTTGCGACAATAAATTTTGCCAGTGGCGGTGCTTTGTATCACATTTTTTAAGCTGCCGGCTAAATCGAAATCAATATCAACTTTGCCGCTGGGGCGATATTTCGTAAAAAATTTGCCGAGAGCCGTAAAGGGACCAGATTTCCTAAACACGACAGGGCTAAAAGCTACGATGTTCTGATCGTTGGTCTTGTTGTTGAAATACATGTCCTTTATTCTTAGGGCTAAATTGTAGTCGCCGCCTTTTTTGTATTTTAGCTCGGCAGCTAACACCTCGATATTCCAATGTTTTTCAAATGCCGGCAGATCGGTCGACGATAAACTGCCTGTGACCGTTATGGAATTTTTGTGCCAACGACCGTTTAATTTACTTGGAGCAAAAGGAGGCCTATTAGCTGTTATGATACTGAAATCGTAAGAGTTACTGTTTTTTGATGGGCCAAATTTGGCATCAAGCGGAATCTGAACAATTGGTTTGATACGGCTGGCTGAATCCGAGCTATCTGAAATTTGACTGTATAAAAACTGCCCCCTGCGTAATCTGATTATTGGCATCTGGCTTTCGTTACCTGAGCCGGGCGAGAGAGATTTTAGGCAATCAAAGTTCCATCGGCCGGTAGAGGTGTTTTGCTGGGCATTGATCGTGAAGCCGGAAACTTTCAATTTTCTAATCTTCGGATTGAGTTTCAATATGCTCAAAATGCCGAAACGTGCGTAAACCTTGCCGGCTGTAAATATCGCAGCTTCGGCGCCGGGCAAATCCTTAGCGGACATCTGTAAATTTTTGATCGAAACGACACCGTTGATCCGAAATTTGATCCGCTGGGCAGTGACAACAGTATCTGTCAAGCCGGCGATACGGCCGAGAGTGATGCGATGTAAAACTTGACCAGTCACAAAAAAGATCAACCACAGGCAAATAGCAATCAGCAAAATCTCAGCCAATTTCCGATTGATAAAAAATTTGCCAATTTTGATTTTTTTATTCTTTTTCATTTTTCAACTGACAAAAAAAATACCAAGTGTGTCTCTTTTATGGCTCTATCTGTTTATGGCTTTGTCGGCGATGTCCGTGCGGTAATATGCACCCTCAAATTGAATCTTTTTCACTGCAGCATAGGCTTTTTGCTTGGCATCTGCGACTGTTTGGCCGATGGCTGTGACGCCGAGAACCCTGCCGCCATTTGTAACCAATTTGCCATCAACGATCTTAGTGCCGGCATGAAATACGACAACGTCTTTATCCCGTGAAGCTTCTTTTATGCCAGTAATTACTTTGCCCTTTTCATATTCATTGGGATAACCGCCAGAGGCCATGACAACGCAAACTGCCGGGCGAGGATCCCATTTGAGAGTGATCTCTTCGAGCTTGCCGTCACAAACAGCCAGCATTATTTCCAGCAAGTCACTCTCTAAACGCATCAAAATCGGCTGAGTTTCTGGGTCGCCGAAACGCACGTTAAATTCCAAAACGCGAGGCCCGCCGCCAGTTGCCATAATGCCTGCGTAAAGCACACCTTTATAAGGAGAGTCGGCTTGATTCATTCCGGCTATGGTCGGGACAAGTATCTCGCGATTGATTTGATTGATCATGGTTTCAGTGACAACAGGAGCAGGGCTGTATGCGCCCATGCCGCCAGTATTGGGGCCGGTATCGCCATCGCCGATCGGCTTGTGATCTTGCGATGATTCCATGACGTAAATGTTGCGGCCGTCAACAAAAGCTAAAATCGAGGCCTCTTCGCCCAGCAATTTATCCTCAACCACAATCTGGTTACCGGCGTCGCCGTGTAATTTGTCGCACATGATTTTTTCAGCTGCAATTATTGCGTCAGACGGCTCATCACAAACGTAAACGCCTTTGCCCTGAGCGAGGCCGGCAGCCTTGACAACAACCGGTTCATCGCGACTGGCAATATAGGCTTTGGCTTGCGAATAGTCATCGAAAACGCGTCCCTCTGCTGTAGCGACACTGCTGGATTTCATGATCTGTTTGGCGAAAACCTTGTCAGCTTCCAAACGAGCGGCGGCTTTACAAGGGCCAAAGGCTTTTATGCCGACAGCTTCAAAAGCATCAACTATGCCGTCAGCTAACGGGTCTTCGGGGCCGATTATGGCAAGGTCTATCTTATTCTCTTGGGCAAATGATACCAACTTGTCAACATCATTGACACCTATGTCGACATTTGTGCCTAGCATAGCAGTTCCGGGATTGCCGGGGGCGATGAACAGTTTTTTAAGTTTCTTAGATTGTGCGAGTTTCCAGCTGATTGCGTGTTCACGGCCGCCTGAGCCAATCAAAAGTACGTTCATGTTTAACCTTTAAATTTGTACTGTTTGTTTATTGATTTTTACAAAACATAAGCGGCTATTGTATCGTGGAATCAGCTAATTGTAAAATGAAATATGGCTTTGCAAAAGGTGGCTAAAAATAGGCTCGATGATTTGTATTTCGCCTCTTGCCAAGTGATTGGCTTATTGTTATCCTTAGATGTCAATGTTGATGTTTTTTTTACGGTGATTTTGCGAGGAATCGAAAATGCCTTTGCCTTGGATGATAAAGTTGAGAATTGCGGCTGTAATTGTTGCTGGGCTATTGCTGATGGGTTTGGCGAGTCTGCCGGTAGCAGCCGATTGTAATCTCAATAATACCGCAACATTTTTCGACCATACGCTGTCGATTTTTAATTGGTTGTTGATTCTGATTGCGGCAGCTGTGACGGGATTTGCAGCTTATTTTGTCAGTTGGCCCTATGGTGGAAAACTAGCCCCAGTGGCTGTAGCTGCTGGACTTTTGCCCATAGCACTGAAAACAAATTCGGCGGCGATTATTATGCAGGCAAACAGCCTGTCGCAACAGAAGGCGGCAGCTTTTATGTCGTTTAGATGGGAAGTTGTTTTGTGGCTGGCAGTTTTAGCGAGCGGGTTTATGGCGATTAAATTGGCTCAAAAAATGAAGCCTGTTCGTGAAATTGATGAAAACACTAATGAAACAAATGACTCAAATGAAAAAACTGACAAAAATAAAAACGACTATATAATGGCTGTTCTAGCTGTGATCGGTTCGGCTTTTATTGCGGCGGTTATCATCAAAATCATCGCAAGAGATGTTATGTTCGTCGATGGACAACTGAACAAAAACGTTGCAGCGGCTGCCAATGTCCCTCAAGTATTTTTGGCTGTCACTGTGGCTTTTGGAGTGGGGGCGTTTGTGTTCAAGAAATTTTTTAATGCCTGTTACATTTGGTCAATAATGTCGTCTTTTTTGGTTTGCTGGTTCGCTGCTACTGTTAGCGGCAAGGTCGAACTCGTCGAACATATGCAGGTTAACTGGCCGGCGAATTTCTTTCTTGAACCGGCGGCGGCTATACTTCCAGTGCAAATGGTATGTTTTTCAGCAATCGGCGCAATTGTAGGCTATTGGCTGGCTGTTAGATATGATTGGTGGAAACAACATTGTTCCTAAAAGGGGCTAAATCTGCTAACTTAAAGTCAAAATCGACGTTAGTACATTTCCTTTACCTTTAGTTAAGCTACGATTTTTCCAGCTTAATCAGCCAACCTAAAGTCAAAATCAGACACATCAATAAAATAAGTATAGTAGCTTGAGATTTGTTACTGAAATTCGGAAATTCCGAATTTCTGCAATGTTTGACTTTCTTTGAGCTCTTGTTCTGCATATATGTTTTTTATATGTTCGTTTATGGTGGATTTTGCTTTTCCAAAAAGCATTGCCATTTGTTCCTGAGTAAGCCAAACGGTTTCATCTTCTAATTGTACTTGAAGTCTTGTTGTGCCATCAGGGGCAGTGTAAATAATTATCTCTGAATTTTGTTCCATTTATTTTCCATTTCTTAACGTTTTTTACACATAATGCTGTGATAGCTAAATGTTGGAGGCATTGGTGCCGAGAGAAAATTTTAAGTTGGTTAATTTAAGGTTGTTATTGAAATCTCAAAAAGCAATAAGCTTATTCCGCATATTTTAAATCAGCTTGTCATAACGAGTTCGTCTATAGTTTCTTTCGCCACTGTCCATATACTACCTATATTTTTTGGTTAAGCAATATTTTTTTCGGTCAAATCGATGAGTTATCGGACGATTAAATTGAGCTAAATTCCCACAAGCTGGTTTTTGCCCGTTATGCTTATTGAGCTAGTCGTTTTTTTTGTATTTTTTCGACCTCTAGGCTCGACTTAAATGCTTATCCAAAAAAGCATTACAGAAAAAAGGTCCCATAAGCTTTTTCTCAGCACTAAAACAACAGAAAAACAATTATTTTACTGGTCGAAATTGGTCGAGAATATATCTGATGCCAAAGATATAAAATGAGCTTTTGATGGCGAAATGAATTTTGTAATATAGAAACGAACGTGGGCAAAAGCATTTATAAAGAAGTTTTTGTAAGGCCGACCGCAAAAGGAGTTGAAAAATGTTGGTTTTGAGCAGACAAAAAGATGAATCTATAGTTATTGGCGACAATATCGAAATCACAATCGTGGATGTACGCGGCGATAAGGTTCGGCTCGGAATCACAGCTCCAAAAGAAATACCAGTTCATAGAAGAGAAGTGTACGACGCAATTCAAAAAGAAAAAGCGGCTGCAGCTAAAGCTGGAAAAATTTCAGACTAGAGCAGTTTAATTTTTGATGCAATAGTTATATGGCTGTGATGCCGGCTAGCAGTGCTGACGCTTTGGTTATCGTTTCATCCCATTCATTTTCAACTATCGAATCGGCTACAATTCCACCGCCTGTCTGAACGAAAGCTCGGCTGTTTTTAGTGATGATTGTGCGAATGGCAATATTGAAATTGGCACTGCCATCGAGGCCTAAAAATCCAATAGCTCCTGTATAAACGCCGCGACAGGTCGGCTCTAATTGATCAATTATTTCCATCGCACTTATTTTAGGTGCGCCGGTTATTGAGCCGCCGGGAAAAATGGCTTTTAAGATGTCACTAAAAGTTATCTCATCACGAAGGGTTCCTGAAATCGAAGCCAGTGCGTGAAAAACAGTGGGATATTCCTCGATAGTTCTTGGTTGAGTGACAGCAATCGAGCCGTATTGGCAGATGCGGCCAAGATCGTTACGCTCCAAATCTATTATCATGTTGAGCTCGGCTTGCTCTTTATCGCTTTTGGCGAGATCATGCAGATTTTTAGCGTTTATAGATTCAATGTCACCGCTAAGATTGCTGGCGGCAGAGTTAAGCCTTGGCCTTGTACCTTTAATGGGACAGGTGGTGATTTTTCTGGTTTTGCTGGAAATATCTATAAACAGCTCAGGGCTAGTGCTTATTATCTGAAAAGTTTCACAATCAATATAGCCGCTGCCGGAGCAAGGATTGTGCTTGTTTTGCCAGTGGAAAAGATCAATGGCACTGCTGGCGAAATCACAATCGAAACGCTGCGAAAAATTTATCTGATAAACCCAGCCATCATAAATATATTTTTTGATTTTGGCTATCGCTGAAAAATAATCACCTTTGGTCATGTTAGGCTTAAACTGAGAAATGTCGATTGATTTGCCATCGTGATTTTTAGGCTTATTTTGGCAGGTGGCGACAGAGGCTTTAGTTAAGGCATTTTCCAAATCGTTTAATTTGCTGTCGATTGTTTTTGTGTCACCATCTAGGGCCAGCGCCATAAGCCAAAAACAATTATCTAAATGGTCAATGGCGATGAATTTGTCATAAAAGCAAAGGCGAATCAGCGGCAGGTCAAGGTCGTCGATACTATTTTGAGGCACTTTCTCGATAAATCTGCCGAGTTCGTAACCGAAATAGCCGATCCAGCCTCCGCAAAAAACATCCGGCGGCAGCGAATCACTTTTTGAAGCAAGATTATACTTATCGATTATGGTATCAAGTTGGCTGAAAGGGTCAGAGTCGCAGGACAAAAATTCAAAAATTTCAACTGGCGAAAATCCCCAATAGCTATAGCGATGTGACCTTAATCTATCTGTATTGGCTCCGAGAATCGAAGGGTTTTCCATCGCTGATACGATTTGGCTAAGGTTGTTGAGGTTGACTGTTTGTGAGGATTTTTGAGCATATAATCTACAATTGATCATCGTTATAGTTTTTTATTTTGGTGATTTTTTTACAAATTGGCGATTCTTTGCTGGATCTCATTTTTTTGCAAAGCTTCTATCAGTTCGTCCATGCCGCCGGCGATTATTTTGTCCAAGCTATATAGAGACAAGTTAATCCTGTGGTCGGTGACACGATTTTGAGGATAATTATAAGTACGTATCTTTTGACTTCTGTCGCCGGAGCCGATCATAGTTTTTCTTTGCGAGTCTCTTTCTGCACGTTTTTTACTTTCGAAATGATCGTAAACACGGCTTCGCAAAATTCGCCAAGCTTTGGAACGATTTTTATGCTGACTCTTTTCGTCACGCATACTGACTGTTATGCCGGTCGGCAAGTGTTCAAGCTTTATGGCAGAGCTGGTTTTGTTGACGCTTTGGCCACCCGGTCCGCCGGCGCGACTGACATGCTCAATGACTTCATTTGCAGCGATGGTAATATCCACTTCTTCCGGCTCGGGCAAAACAGCTACAGTGGCGGCAGAAGTA
Source organism: uncultured bacterium (assembly GCA_965370955.1). Classification (GTDB taxonomy): domain Bacteria; phylum Planctomycetota; class Phycisphaerae; order Sedimentisphaerales; family Anaerobacaceae; genus CBDUWP01. Next base: position 6,985 of record CBDUWP010000033.1, read on the forward strand.
TGAACTCGGCCCTGTGATTCTGTTTGCGGAACCCTTTGGACGCGATGGCCGCCGCCTTCATAACCCAATTGTGACCATACGCCGACACCTTTGATGTTGAAAATTATTTCGCGAAAGCCGCCCATCTCCGTTGTACTGAAGTCGAGTTGCTCCAGTTTCCAGCGTTTTTGCTCGGCATATTTGCTGTACATATTAAACAAATTGCGAGCAAACAAAGAGGCTTCGTCACCGCCTGTGCCGGCTCGTATCTCGATTATGACAGAATTTATCGCGTCATCATTGGCCATGACAAGTTTGTTTTGAAGCTTCTCAATAAGCTGCGACTTTTGGTTGGTTAAAAGCTCAATTTCATCTTTAGCCATCTGCTGGATTTCAATATCGCCGTCGCTGGTAGTCAGCATCTCTTGTGCGCCAATTAAATCTTTGTCTGCCGAAAGATATTCTTCATACGGCTGGACGATGACTCTTAACTGGCCTTGTTTTTTACTGATTGCTATGAACTTGTTGTGGTCAGATGATACAGAAGGATCAGAAAGCTGCTCGGTCAGTTGGTTGTATTGCTGCTTAAGCTCTTCGAGTTTGGTTATTAAATTTTGATTGTCCTTACTCATATAAATCGACCCTAACCGTAAACGCAATCCGCCAGAAGATATGCAAAAGGCTCAGTCATAGCCGATAGAGCCAAAACCGAGCCGTATTGATTGATGTTGAAACGAAGCTACTTCTTTTCTGTTTTTTTGCTGAAGTAACTGCTGCCGTATTTTTTCTGGAAACGTTCAATTCTACCAGCTGTGTCAACGAACTTCTGCTTACCAGTATAAAAGGGATGGCACATCGAACAAATCTCGGCGTGAATCTCTTTCGAGGTACTGCTGGTCTCAAATGTATTGCCGCAACCACAACGAACAGTTGCCTTTTGATAATTAGGATGTATGCCTTTTCGCATTGTTAACTACTCCGATAACTAAAAGCGAAGATTCTAGCATAAAAAACTTTTATTTCAAGTTTTTTATGTATTTTAAAGGGGTAATTGGGCTAAAAAAAGAATTTTTACGGTTTAATTAAGATCCAATAGCTGTTGAAATATCGAAAAAACACGGCCCAAGCTAAGTTTGGACTTATTTTGGTCGAAATAGCTATCGTAGCGAGAGCTTGGAAAGTTTTTGCTTAAAATTATGGATGGAGGCAGTGAAAATGCGATTGAACTATGTGGTGTCGTCAATGATCTTTTGGGGCAGAGAAACCCATCTCTCGCTCGAACAGGAATGCCAATTCTTGAAATCAACCGGGTTTGGGATCGAACTATTACCAAATCTTAAAAGACACTATGATTGCAGATATGATAAGAAAAACTGGCCAAGATTGGTCCAAGCTACCGCCGGTATGATAGTTGTCATGAAGGGTAGAACTGATAATCCAAGCATGGACGAATGGCTCGAACAAATTCATTGCGCAAGATTGCTCAGAGCAAATATTGTTGTCGAACTGGAAGGCTTGACCGGTTGCGATGATAAATTCATTACCGAAATTTTAAATAATGCAGACGAAAATAATGTCAAGATATCGGTGGAAACCGGCTGCATCAATATGGTGCAAAGTCTGCTGGATAAATATTCAAATCTCAATTGCTGTTTCGATACGGGATTCGTAAATACACATCGTGAGATTGGTTTTAATGAAGCAGTGGATCGCTTGGCAGATAAAATAATCCAAGTGCATTTGACAGATAATTATGGTGATAACAATGATTTTATGCCGCCGGGACTTGCGGGCGGAATCGGACGCGAACAATGGCTATATCTAAAAGATGTGCTGACGAAAAAGGATCGCGACATTGTGGCTTCACTGAAAATGGCACCAACTATGCCGGCTGTGATGATGAAACAGGCTTGCGGATTTTTGTTCGATGAACTTGGCTGGCCGCAAAAACCGCAAATGTCACAGCATCAGACCAAGTTTACGTATAATTAGATTTAATGAAGCATTGAGCTACCTCCTCTTCAACAAGAGGTGAATATATATCGAAAGGTTTCTTTTTCAGAAGTGGATATATATTGAATTACCTTTGTTTTATGAGGGGTAGATATAAATACAGAAGAACTAGGAGTCGGCCAACTGCTAGTTCTTCGCTTTTTTGTATGGCATGTGCTGCTAATGTTTATTGCTGATTTGCTCGTCTACTTTTCTACAATTTCTATAGCCCTTACAAGTTTCATTGAATTTAAAATCCGTAAACAGGCAAAAGCTGGGCTTCTGTTGGAAGGGTCGAATAAAATTCGCCCTTTGGCCCGACATATCCAGTTCCTTGTTTATGGAGCTTGACCTGAATGATCGAGTCGTTACTGCAGGTGACATTGACTGTTTCAGTATTCATTTCATGACGCAGCTGAGCCATCTGGGCATCTGTCTTGGCTGATTGTTTCTTCTTGTCCTGTTCATTGCCAATGAGATAACCGGCTCCGCCGCCAATGCCTGCGCCAATCAAGGTGGCTTCTGTACTGCCGCCGGCTAAGGCGCCGACGCCAGCTCCAATGCCAGCCCCTAAAAGAGAGCCAGTTTGAGCATCGTTTTCGCAGCCAGTTACAAAGAATAAACCAACAAAAATGATTACTGTGATAATACCTGTTTTATACATTTCGGTTCTCCTTAAAATTTTGTATCAGCTTCTTGGCATCAATCTTACTTTGCCGCATATCAACCGCCTCTGTTCCTTATGTCCACTCTCAATATATTATACTTTTTTTATCTTTGAAATGTTCGCATAATAACAGCTGTTCCGGTTAGAAATATGCCAAAAAACTGGTTTTCGATAATCCCTAAATCAAGTGATAATGCCTCAATAGCCAATCATATCGGCAAAAAAGCGCTAATAACACTAGTGATTTTTACTGGTTGTAAAGTTTTAGCGAAAAGATTAGTATAGTTGGCGAGAACTTGGTTGGAAAATTTGAAAAATGATGAGCAAAAAGGACTTTTTAATATGGGTACAAAATTAGTAATATGCGGTGCAGCCGGCAGAATGGGAAAAAGAATTGTGGCTTTGGCCTTAGAAGACGGCAATTTTGATATTGCAGGTGCTGTCGATGTCGATAGCTGCGGCCAAATCGGAACCGATTGCGGACAGTTGGCGGGAGTAGGTGACATTGCTGTTGCAATCGATACGGAATTTCCAGTTGATTGCGATGTCGTTATAGATTTTACGAATCCCGGTGCGACAGATGAGACTGTTGAGTATTGCGTGAAAAATAATGCGGCATTGGTTCTCGGAACGACCGGCTTAAGTGATAATCAAATGGTGAAAATCGATCGAGCGGCAAAGGCTATTCCCATTATATATGGAACAAATATGAGCGTCGGCATGAATGTCATGTTCGAGTTGGCGGCTAAAGCTGCAAAAATGCTGGGCGATGATTATGATATCGAGATTGTCGAAAAGCATCATAGATTCAAAAAAGATTCGCCGAGTGGCTCAGCTTTGACGCTGGCGGAGAAAGTCTGTGAAAATACTGGAAAAGATTTTCCCGATTGTCTCGTTCACGGCAGAGATGGCACGGATTGTTTAAGAGAAAAGGGCACAATTGGTATGCACGCCGTTAGAGCAGGTGACATTGTTGGTATTCATTCTGTTATCTATAGTTGTCTCGGCGAGACGATGACAATCAAGCATGATGCGCATAATCGAGATAATTTTGTTAGAGGTGCGATCAGGGCGGCTAGTTGGCTGACAGGCAAAGCGGCCGGCAGATATTTCATGGCTGATGTGCTTGGCCTGTAAATAAAAACAAAAGCAAAAATTCCAGCAAACCACTACGCCCTTAGCGATGTAGTATTACGAAGGGAAAATAATAGATCCTTATCTAAGTTTTTTAAGAAGTCCATAGACGATGAAAATATATGCAAAGTTTTATGTGATTATTGCAATGTTTTTTTTGATTGCAACGATAGCTGCGGCAGATGTTAGAGTTTCTGATCTTTTTTCAGATGGGGTAGTGTTGCAGAGAGGTGAGGTTGTTAAGGTTTGGGGCTCTGCAGATAAGGGCGAAGAGGTTGTTGTTACATTTGCTTTGCAACAATTTAAAGCGGTAGCTGATGAAGATGGCAGATGGCAGGTTCAGCTAAAGCCGATGTCTGCAAACAAAGAAAATCGTCAGATGGTGATTTCGGGCGAGGCGAATGAAATTAAAATTGATGACATTCTTGTCGGTGACGTTTGGGTTTGCAGTGGTCAATCCAATATGTATTTTGAGTTGGCTAGAATTACTAATGCTGAAAAATTTCTCGTTCAGGCGACGAATCCCGATGCCGTGAGAGCTTTTTTTGTTAATCGCAAGGGATCGTCATCGCTGATTGATGATGCAAAAGGCAAGTGGATTAAATGTGTCAGGAAAAATATTGAAGGGATTCATGCTGACAGAGGCGGTGTTACTGCTGTTGGCTATCTTTTCGCGAAGAGGCTTAATGACGATCTAGATATCCCTATGGGTATTATTTCTACGAGTTGGGACGGATCTAGAATCGAGGCTTGGATATCAGAGGAGAAAATTTTTGCAGACAGCGATCTTACTTCTACTGCGAGGTGGTTGCGCAAAATCAAGGATGAGTATAAACAGAAAGTTGCCGCTAGTTTGCCTGAGATCAAAACATGGGTAGATGATGCCCAAAAAGCTATAGAAAATCGTGGAACTGTTTCAGGATCTCCGGCTGTTCCCGTGCTCGATATTGATAGAAAACCATCCAAAAATCCGACAGATCTTTATAATGCGATGATATATCCGTTTAGAGATTTTGCGATCAGGGGGTTCATCTGGTATCAGGGGGAGTCTAATCGTTGTAATTATTTTGAATATGTGAATTTGCAGCGGGCGATGATTGAGAATTTCAGGGCTATTTGGGGGCTGGGTTCTTTACCTTTTTATTATGTGCAGATTGCTCCTTATGCTTATCGGGATAATTTTGATACGCCGAAGTTTTGGCAGGCTCAGCAAAAATGCATGGAGATTGAAAATACCGGCATGGCTGTCACTATCGATATTGGTGAGGCGGGTGACATTCATCCTAAAAACAAATTTGATGTTGCCAATAGATTGACTTTATGGGCGTTGGCGAAAACGTACGGCAAAGATATAGTTTATAGTGGCCCATTGTATAAGAGCATGGAAATTAGTGATGGGAAAATCATGGTGACATTTTCTTGTTTTGGATCTCAGCTAGTGACAACTGATGACAAAAAGCCGAACTGGTTTGAAATAGCAGGAGCTGACGGTGAGTTCGTTAATGCAAAAGCTGAGATAATTTCTGGTGACACGATAGCTGTTTTTAGCAGTAAAGTTAAAGAGCCGAAGGCCGTGAGATTTGCATGGAATGAATTGGCTGGTCCCAATCTTAGTAATCAGGAGAAGTTGCCGGCGCCGGCGTTTTGTACCAGCGGTTGTGAGTGACATCTAAACAATATATAGCGGCTGATTATTAGTTGTTAGCTATTTGTAGTGATTTGGCTGATGATGATAGAGATTACGCTGATACTGTTGAAGAGGCTGTGGATGAAAATGCTGCGAAAAAGTGACCCGCTTTTTTCATAGGCATAGCCTAGACATAAGCCAAGTGCGAACAACGCTGGCCAGTGTAAATAATCAAAGTGACAAGTCGTGAACATGCAAGAGGATATGATAATCGCGAGCCAGCGGCGGCCGGTCATGGAAACAACTATTGTTTGGAAAAGGCCGCGAAATAATAGTTCCTCGACGATTGGGGCGACGAAGGAAGCGAGAAAAAATGTTAAAACGTAAATCCAAAAATTATGGTGCTGCGCTAAAAGTGAAAGATTGTGGTGCGTGGGTAATTGGAAATCAGGCCCAAAAAATAAACGACAAAATAAGCCAGTTGCGCATAAAATCAAAATTACAATCGGCCAAATGCAAACCAAATTGATGACTGCACCTCTTAGATCAAAAAATATGGTTTTGATATTTAAACCGAAGCCTTTTAAGCCGTTGGTGAATTTGTTTCTGATAACTATCAAAAAAAGACCGGCAAACAAAAGACTGAAAATAGACTGAAACAAAAGACCAATTGTAACCGTCGCTGTGTCAGTACGGCCAATAGAAAAAATCGCGGAAAGCTTAGACGAAAATGATAAAAATATGAACCAAAGAAAAAGCCAAACTAACGGCCAATAAAAAGGTATACTGTGCGATCGCAACGCTAAATCAGAGCCTGAAGAAAAAGCCCGGCGGCCAAAAGATGTGCGATTTAACCAATTAAAAAAGATTATACCACCGCTTAACCAAATAAGGCCAATCACAATGTAAAAAAAAATGTGCAAATAATACGAAATGATAACTTACCTATAATAAAATTAAATCAATAATTACACCGCGCGTTTCTTGCAATATCTACGGTGTTGTATTACATTAACCGTATCTTTTCAAGGAATTTCTGAATTATGGATATCTTCAAAATAAACGGGCCAGTTACACTGTCAGGCGAAATAAATGTTAATGGATCAAAAAATGCGGCTCTGCCAATCATGGCGGCAGCACTTTTGGCGAGCGGGAAAACAATACTCAAAAAAGTACCCAAACTGGCTGATATCACGGTCTGTCAGCAATTATTGCAGTCACTAGGGGCTAATGCGAAAAGGCTCGATAATAACGATATCGAAATCGATGCAACCGAAATCGACGAGCCGATTGGACATTATGATATCGTGAGGAAAATGAGGGCGAGCATCTGTATTCTTGGGCCACTTTTGGCTAGATGCAAAAAAGCAAAGGTCTCAATGCCGGGCGGTTGCGCAATCGGAGATAGGCCAGTAGATATACATATAAAAGGATTGAAACAATTGGGAGCTGAAATCCATCTCGAAAATGGATATATCGTGGCAAAAGCACCGAAAGGACTCGTTGGAGCGGAAATCTTTCTAGGAGGGCATTTCGGATCGACAGTGTTGGGGACCGCTAATGTGCTGATGGCGGCGGTGCTGGCGAAAGGAAAGACCATAATCGAAGCGGCTGCTTGCGAACCGGAAATTACGGATCTAGCTAACTGTCTAAAAAAAATGGGTGCGAAAATAGCCGGAATCGGATCGCCAAGGCTAATTATCAATGGAGTTACTGAACTCAGGCCTGTCGAATGGACAGTAATTCCTGACAGAATCGAAGCGGGAACTTTCATGGCGGCGGCGGCGGCGACAAAAAGCAATATCAAAATAAATAATTGCCAAATCGAAGATATGATGGCGGTCGTCGAAAAATTACGACAAATGGGGGTCGAAGTAGAAAAAAATGGCGAAAAAACTGTCGAAATAGCAGCTAAAAATAAAGTCATAAAACCGGTCGAAATAACGACTTGGCCATATCCGGGATTCCCAACCGATCTGCAAGCACAATTTATGGCGGTACTGGCGGTGGCAGAAGGAAATAGCATCGTGATCGAAAAAGTGTTTCCAGATAGATTTATGCATGTGGCGGAAATGAGCAGAATGGCGGCTAAACTCAGAAAAGAAGGGGCTGTCGTCGTCGTCAATGGAACGCAAAAACTGATGGCGGCTGAAGTTATGGCGTCCGACCTTAGGGCGTCTGCGGCACTGGTGATCGCGGCAATGGCGGCCGAAGGAGAAACTGTTATCAATCGAGTCTATCATATAGATAGAGGGTACGAAAAAATCGAGAAAAGGCTTAACGCAGTAGGCGCAAATATAGTAAGGCAAAGTGTTTAAACGTAAATTGTAATGATAATAATAATGTAATATTTAACCTGTTTAGGAGGTAAAAAAATGGCGTGGAACGGTATCGGTGAAAAAAAAGATGAGAAAAAAAATAACGAAAAAACTGTCGAAGTACATCCAGCAAAAACAGCAAATAAAAATATGGCTGGCGGTATGGAAATGCTGCAACTCGAGTTCCTAGTCGGAGTTATAGACAGTACGCAAGGAAACGAAGCCAACGATGTCACTATGAGAAAACTGGCGTTCGACGATGTGCTAAGAAGAAATAAACAAAACGCAATCAGCAGCGAAGCGCTGACAGTCTATGCAGTCGATGGCGATGATCTCTATGGTAAAGATTTGCAATGTGCTGCTATGAAAGAGCTTACGACAAGGACTAACTAATCTGCTGCAGTGGGGCAGGATTTGAGATTGGATCGGTTCCTTGATGAGAGATTGGTGGCGAGAAAAAGCAGTGACAAGTTGGGGATTTGGGCGCGGGCCCTTGGCTGTTCTGAGTGTGCTAAGGTTGCGCAAAATCCAGATATGAAAGATAAGACGGGAAAAAGGGCTCGACTCGACGGTCGAGTTTGGATTGTGCGCGATCTGCTAATTATGGGTAATTATGGTTGAGTTTGGACTAAACGAAATGGGCAGCTGTCGACATAAAATAGACGCAAAGTGGGCGTTTTTGGGGGTCCAAAAATGACCATAAATCACCATAACTTTCCATTTCTTT
>CBDUWP010000034.1:0-15397 GCA_965370955.1 uncultured bacterium
AAAGGGGATGGGCTGTAAACCCATTAGCGTAAGCTTACGCTGGTTCGAATCCAGCTCGGCCCACTGATAATAAAAAAACCCACAACTCATGACGAGAAGTGGGTTTTTTATTGAGTAAATTCAATCTACTTTTTCCAACTCTCCGACTGCTTCTGCCAATTAGGACATTTATCAGTTATCTTCAAACGACCAAACATGTCACGCAATAACTCCCGCTCGGCAACAGAAGCTGTCGACAAATGGCGAGCAATAACAGAGGATATCGGGCCATCAATTTTCAAGTCGCACTCCAAAATACTATTCGATAACAAATGATAGGCTTGCTCAAAATTGTCCGTCAATAAATAGGCATCCAACAAACGAGATAAAAAATAGTCCCGCTTAGCAATGTCCTCTACACCACCGGCGAGCAATGACCAATACTTCACAGAATTGTCAAAATCCTTGTCGCGGCTATAAAGCTCAGCCAACTGATTTCGGGCAACTAAAGTTACAGCTGTGTTCGACTCCGATACAGACTTCTGCTCGGCTATCAATAAAATCGGAGCGTATTTAGCTAAAGAAACCGTTCCCAAATCATCAGAAAAACGAGACAGTAAATCGCCCAAAACAAGAGAGTCACTACGCTTGGCAATAGACAAAATCGAACGCCAAAGCTTGTCCAAATCATCATCAGAACCAAAACGGCCAATGAGCCAACCAAAATCGTCCTTAATGCCTATCGAACCTGCTAAATCAATAATTTTAGCACGAATCGTCTTGTCACTATCGTTGATCATGGCTTGACGAAAAACACGAAGAGCCTTAATGCCGTCAACGTTGATCAAACCGTCAACGGAAAACTGACGGATCAAAACACTATCACTCAATAAACCTGCCTCAAATGAAGAATTAAAGGCTTTAGCTCCCTCAGTTTTTAAACTCTTTTGGCCGCAAATCTGAGCCATAACACCGAGCAAATGGCCACGCAAAGCAACCGGCATCTCAGGAGTATTCGATTCATAACGCTTAAGCAATAAGCCTAAATAAAACACAATATCCTCCTGCTCCATGTCATTGTTCTCTAGCAACTTCTTGATAATCGAACCGCCCTTCTTAACACGATCCGAATCGGCAGAAGCTAAAAACTTGGCTGACCAATCTAACGTCTCTTTGCGAATCGTAGGATCTAATTCGATACCAGAATTGGGCGATAAAGCATAATGACACGACGCTGAAAGGGCTGTCAATAACTCAACCTCAACGGCAGAATCCTTCTCCAGATGCAATTGAGCCAATAACTGAACCGACGAATCAAGCTGGGACATCAAAGATAATAAATGAGCTGTTCTGTAACGAACGTCCTTGTCACTGTCAGATATCAACTTAATCAAGGACTGGCCTAACTCAGGCGGCAATTGGGGATTGGTACTCTTACGCCATTGCAAAATTTTCTCCAATGACCATAACTTAACCAAACGATTGGAACTGGCGAGCTGATCCGTTAAAAAAATGCCTTTATCAGCATCTGTTTTACCGTTATATAAAATCTCAATCGAGGAAAAATATTGACCCTGCCAATAGTCAACCTGCTTTTGACAATTACGAATCTGCTCGTCCTGACGAATCAGCCAATCTCGCAAAAACTCACTCTTGCCCTTACGCTTTAAGCCTTCGCGTATCTGTTTCCTGATCCGCTTGTCACGGTCAATCGGAATGCCAAGCGAACGGATCGCCTTTTCAGCCTCTTCGGCAATCCTTGACTCCTTGTCGTCAAGAATGTCCATCAATTTGAAAATGGCTTTCATGTCAGGCTGAAGCTTCAAAGCGTAAATCACATTCAAACGACTCGCAACAGAAAGGGAAGAATCGGTCGCTAACCTCTCCAACGATTTGGCAAGCTCAGAATAATCGAAAATCAAGGTCGCCTCAGCAGCTAATTTGGCAAGAGCCGCATCTTTACCAACCAACAAAGACAGCAAAGGCTCCATGAAATCAAATCGAGAACTAATACGCTTCTTGTCAATACGAGCCTGAATCAAGGACTTGCAAATGGATTGTCTGGCGGTGGGATTGTCAAAATTAGATAAAATGTCCAGCAATATCGCTCGGCCAGCTTCATCGCTACTAAAAAGCATGACGCTGGCTGCGTCTATGCGAATCTGATCAGTCGAACTCTCCAGCAAAGTGCTCTTGTTAATCTTCATCTGCATGGTCAACGAATCATCGCTACCATACAAAAGAGAAACTGAAAATAATAAAAATAACGAAATCAAAATAAATGTTTTTCTCATATTATTCTTTCCAAATTCTAAATATAAATACAATATCAACCGCTAAATAATACCATACAAACAAAAAAAGTAAACCACCCGCCCTTGCGGATGTAGTATTACAAAGGAAAAACAAAATCTATAACTGTCACCTGATGTGAAATTTTACTGTCTCGGGTGAAACTTCTTGTGCAAACTCCGCAAACGCTCATTGTCAACGTGAGTATATATCTGGGTAGTAGCAATGTCAACGTGGCCAAGCAACTCCTGAACTGTGCGAATGCCAGCCCCGCCCGAAAGCAAATGAGTAGCAAAACAATGGCGAAGAGTGTGGGCAGTGATATTCTTCGGCATGCCGGCAAGCCTTGCATATTTCTTGACCAAACGCCAAATGTCAATACGGCCGAGACGACGGCCTGTGCGAGAAAGAAAAAGCCAGCTGTCACTTTCATCACTAAATAATTCCGGACGCAACTGGTCTATATATCGGCCAACGTAATCAATCGCTACCTTGCCGATTGGAACGATACGCTCTTTACTGCCCTTGCCCAAGCAGCGAAGATAGCCAATCTTTAGATTCAAACTCTCAAGTTTCAATGACGAAAGCTCACTGGCTCTGGTGCCTGTCGCATATAACAATTCCAAAATGGCTTTGTCACGCAAATAATAGGCACTGGCAGAGTCGGGGCTGTCCAAAAGACGAATAACCTGCTCCTTACTGCAAACGATCGGCAAACGATGCCAGAGTTTCGGAGTCTCTAAAAAACCGGAAAAATCGTCCTCAATGATGTTACGGCCAACCGCAAAACGCAAAAACATGCGAACCGAAACAATAAAACGCTTAATAGTGTTCTCGCCAACTGATGACTTGCTCAAAAATTGCTGGTATTGATGAATTATGTCAGGTGTCAAATCTTGGATGGCACAAACGCCGTGTTGATCGCAATATTCGCTGAAACCCTTCAAATCGCGGCCGTAAGCTAAGGTGGTATTCGTCGAAAGGCCGGCTTCGGCAGCCAAATATGTCAAAAAATCGTTGATAATCGAGCCAAATGGCAGCGAAACCAACTTTTCTCTTATCGACCGGCATTGAGCTACACTCATATGTGTTTCTTTCCGTTACTAAAAGCTATCTATATATAGGTCATTCTATATATTAGGTCTTTATCTATTTAATATCAGACATTTTGCAAAACTTGCATTAAAAATAATGGCTCTACACAAACAAATACGACAATTAAAACAATTATGTGTGGAGTTTTCTGAAATTTAGCTGATTTTTTCAAAAAATCTGGCTAATCGCTCTAAAAATACTTTTTTTTTGACAAAAAATGCTTTTCGGTTACATTTGTCAGAATAAACCTCGCCATAATGATGGTTGGGCTGAAAATAAAACCCTAAACCTTCAGGAAAATGATCGTGATGCAATATGATGGAAAATATGGCATTTTCAATGTCGATGACATTGTGACCTATCCGCTGTCTGAAAGAACGAACAAAGTGACAATTGATGATATTGTCCGGCCTGACGGCGAAGTCGATATCGATTTGCCACTGGAAACAAAAAAAGATATCGATAATTTAGCAAGTGACATCGTATCAGCTAGAAAAAATAGCCGGCCTGTAATACTCTTTACCGGAGCTCACGCAATCAAAAACGGGCTGGGGAAATTGCTGATAAAACTTGTCGAAAAAAATATGGTGACACTCATCGCCGGAAATGGCGCGACTGCTATTCACGATTTTGAATTGGCACTTATCGGCCAAACCAGCGAGCATGTTCCAAACGCTCTCGAAAAAGGCGGGTTCGGTATGGCATACGAATTCGCATATATCAACGAAGCGACAGTTATTGGAAACAAACAAAATCTAGGGCTGGGAGAAGCACTTGGAAAAGCAATTTGTGACGAAAGTTTTTGGCAATTGGTGTTGAAAAAAGCGGCAAACGAAAAAAGCCCGAAACAGTTCGACCATCCTGAAATTAGTCTGCTTGCGGCTTGTTATAAAAATGATGTGCCAATGACGATACATGTCGGAATAGGAACGGATGTCACCGACCAGCATAAATCGTTTGATCCGGCGGCAAAGGGAGCGGCAAGCGGCAGAGATTTTCTTATCTATACCAATGAATGTGCGAAATTGGTTGATGGCGGCGTTATTTTGAATATCGCAAGTGCAGTGACAGGGCCTGAGGTCTTGCTAAAAGCTATCTCTATGGCGGCTAATGTCGGAAAAAGGCCAAAAAAAATTATCACGGCGGATTTCGATCTGAGAAATTTCCGGCCAGAACATATGGCAAATGAGCAAGCTCAAAATTATTATTTCAGAGATCAAAAGAGTATCGTGACAAGAGTGCCAAAAGCTTTCGGCGGAACGGGAACCTATATTCAAGGGAACCAAAAGCAAACTGTGCCGTATCTATATAAAAAAATCGTGGAACTATTATAGCAAACAGCTGTCTCTTTTAGCTATGGGAAAAATAATGAAAGAAAAAATACTAAACGCAATCAAATGTCACGAAATGCTGGTCGAAAAATTTAAAAGCAAAATGATCGAAAATCTTTCAGCCATCTCAAAAACAATCTGCGAAAGTTTGAAAAATGGCGGATGTGTTTATCTCTGCGGAAATGGCGGATCGGCAGCGGACTGTCAGCATATCGCGGGAGAATTTGTGGGCAGATTCAAAGTCGATAGAAAACCTCTGGCGGCTGTGGCTTTTTCGACCGACAGCTCAGTCATAACCTGTATCGGAAATGATTACAGCTTCGATGATATCTTTACCAGACAAACGGAGGCTTTAGTGCATGACGGGGACGTTCTGTGGGCTTTCTCGACCAGCGGAGAATCAGCTAACGTTGTCAATGCAGCGAAATTGGCGAAAGAAAAAAAGGCTGTCGTAATCGCCTTCACAGGTAAAAGCGATACGGCTCTCGAAAAAATTAGCGATAAATGTGTCACCATAAACTCCGACCAAACCTGCAGAAGCCAAGAAGTCCATCAGCTGGCCTATCATATAATCTGTGACCTCGTAGAAACTGAAATGTTTGCAGATATAAAACAATAAAAAAAAAGCCCGACGGAATTGACCGAACGGGCTTGATGATAAATAACAAATCAAATCAAAACTTCAACTTGAATGTCTGTAACTCAAAAGGCAAAATGTTAAACTTCAGAGACGCCTTGTCAACGGTTGCCGGCTCATCGTCAGACTGCTCAATCAAATTGCAATGGGCAGCGGACTTGATAGGTTTAGCGAACTTGACCGTTACAGGATTCCGCTGACGATAATAATCCAAACCATGAAGAGGTTTGCCATTGAGCTTGAGCAAAGAGTAACCGTTAATATACATCTCTAAATAAAGCGGCTCGTTATCGTAGCCGGCGGGAACAGTAGTCTCACATTTCAAAAAGGCTGTCACATCATCGTCACCACCCCAAGTGTCACCGACATTGAAGGGACGAAAATCAGCATCCAAAAACTCATACTCGCCCGGGCCAACATAATGAGACTGACGTATCTGCCAATTTGTAATGTCTACCGGAGCGTAATACATGAGATGGCAAAGTTTTTTGATCTTCAAGTCAATAACGTCAGAGGGGAAAAATGCCGCCCTGCCTGCGTCAATAGCTACCTTACGTCTTGCCATAAGCTGAAAAACCTTAAAAAAATAAATGTCGTATAATAATGATAATGATGATAATGATGATAATGATGATTCAAAATCGCTGCAAATGCCACAAATTCTACTGCCATTGTGGATTGATGTAAGCAAAATTTAACGCGATTGTCAATATCAATAGGGATATGAACATTTGACGCAAAATGGTAAATAACATGTCAATTTTTCCTACAAAAGACAATTTCAAAACTTTTTGCAAATACAAAACATTTTAATGAAAGAATAGGCAATTTTTGCTTGTAATTTTACCGCAAAATATGTAAAAAACGGGTTTAATTATAGAAATTGATGATCGTGCTGAAAGGTTATAATGAATAAAATATACACAACTGTCTATAGCGTGCCCGGAGCAAATCTAAACGGGGTCAATCCACTGCCATCTTTGAGGTCAAAAGACCAAAGAAAAGACCCAGATTTCTCAGACAAAGTAGATAGTAGTGTACCGGCTGAAGACTCAAAATATTTCGGATATGGAAGAAATGCAGGCATCTTGCCATATAGGCTAAGAGATAAATATGATAGAGCAAGAAACCAAATCGATTTCAAGGCTATCGTGCTGGAAAATGATCTGGTCAAAGCTACCTTTTTGCCAGAATCCGGCGGCAAGCTAATATCGCTAGTCAATAAAAATGACGACAGAGAACTGCTCTATGTCAATCCTGTTTATCAACCGGGAAATCTGGCTATCAGAAACGCATGGTGCAGCGGAGGTATCGAATGGAATGGAGCTGTCAGGGGACACTCCGTACATACAGAAGAATCTATCTTCGCCGCGAAAATCATCGACGATAGCGGGAATATCGTACTGAGAATGTACGAATATAACAGAATCAGAAGAGTGCCGATGATGATGGACTTCTATCTTAAAGAAGGGTTGCCGTTCGTCTTCGCAAGAATGACAACTTTTAATCCATACGACCGCCAGCTGCCAATGTACTGGTTCTCAAATGCAGGCGTGCCGGAAACCGAAGATACCAGAGTTATCGTGCCGGCTGAAAAATCGTTCTACTACGCATATAGAGAAAAAATCGGAATCAAAAAAGTGCCATACATCAATGGGATGGATGTTTCATACGCAACAAATATTCAGCATTCTTGCGACTACTTCTATCATATACCTGAAACACAAACACCTTGGGAAGCGGCTGTGACAAAAGACGGAAAAGGAATTGTCAACATCTCGACGAAAGAGCTAAAGGGAAGAAAAATGTTCGTCTGGGGTATGGCTGATGGAGGAAGAAGATGGCAGGAATTTTTGTCCGTGCCAAATAAACCATATATCGAAATCCAATCAGGTATCACAAGAACGCAAGACGAATGCAGGCCAATGCCGCCAAAATCAACTATTACATGGCTCGAAGCGTGGGGCAATATCAATGTCGATAGCGAAAAAACCCATGGCGATGACTGGGCTGTTGCGCAAAAAGAAGTGCAAACTAAATTATACGAAATGATCGAGCCGAAATGGCTAGACGATGAACTCGCTCGAGGATTGAAAGAAAATGACAAGGCCCCTGAAGAAATGCTGCATCTGGGCGACGGTTGGGGAGCTCTGGAAAATATCAAAAGAAAAAAACTCGGCGAAGAATCCATCGAATATAAAACAATGGATTTCAAAAAAGAGGCTATGGACGATGAATGCAAGGATTGGCTGAGCTTGCTCGAGACAGGGATTCTGCCTAAGCGCGATGTCACCGAAACGCCGGGGGCATATATGAATCATCCTGAATGGATCGATATACTCAAAAAAGCGATCGATGACGGAAAAAGTGATCACTGGCTGGCTTGGCTGCATCTGGGTGTGATGTATCACGATAATCAGCAATATGATCAAGCGAAAAATGCTTGGCTAAAAGCTAACGAAATCGAAGAATCGGCTTGGGCCTATCGCAATCTGGCTGTCATGGCGGCGCACGAAAAAGATTTCGATAAATCAATGGAACTCTACAGTAAAACTTGTCAACTGCTGACAACTGATGTCTCATTGATCATCGAGGCTGGACAGGCTATGACAAATCCTGACCGCAAATGCTCAGAACAATTTTTGACTTTATATGAGT
Organism: uncultured bacterium; assembly: GCA_965370955.1. GTDB lineage: Bacteria > Planctomycetota > Phycisphaerae > Sedimentisphaerales > Anaerobacaceae > CBDUWP01. The sequence continues at coordinate 7,993 of CBDUWP010000034.1, forward strand.
CGTTCAGCGATGAAGTCAAGGCTCACTCGAGAATACAAATCTGGAGAGTTAAAGCGGCTTATAATGTCGGGCAACTGGATTTAGTCAATGAAATCTTGACGGCAGATCTTGACTTCTCCGATATCAGAGAAGGGGAAAGAACTTTGTCTGATCTGTGGTTCGCAATGCATGCAAAACGAATGGCAAAAGAAGAAGGACTCAACTTTGAAGAACATGGCGATGAGCTTACAAAAAAAGCGCAAAAAAATTGTCCGCCGCCAAAAGCTATCGACTTTAGAATGAATGTCGACTAAACATATCGATCGATAAAAGGGCAATGTTCTAATTCATGATGGGAGCGTTGCGCAATATATATTGACAAAGCCTTAGATTGCACAAAAGGAGCTAAAGATGAATCACGATTTTTTGCACACCGCTATCAAAATAAAAAATCGAGTAAAAACCATTACGCCATTGGTTTATCGAAAAAAAATCGATCTGGCAGAATTTAAATATAAAAAATTGAATGACTGCAAAAAAACAAATCTAATCGATGCCAATATTAATGACGATAACTGGGGAAAATTAGCATATAATGAGCTCTGGGGAGAAAAAGATCTACATTTCGTCTTGAGAAATCACTTCCAAGTGCCAAAAGATTTCGGCAAAAATGTCGTACTATATCTGCCAATCGCAAACCAGCAGCATCAACTAGAACCGGAAACGCTACTCTATATCAATGGTAAAGCAGTCGCTGGAAATGACGGCAATCACAAAGAAATTCTGCTGCCGAAAAACTACTGCGACAATAAAGAACATACCATCGCTCTGGCTGGCTGGACCTGCTGTCCAGATTTCGACGACATTAGAGGCCATCAGAAAATGTTCATGGCTCGATGCGCTCTGGCTGAAATTGACTTGGCAACTAGAGAGCTTGTCACCATGGCAAATGTAACTCTCGACACAATCGAAGTCATCAAAGATAATATGCCACAAAAGCAGCGGCTCTTGACTGCGCTGAACGAAGCATTCAAATTGCTGAATTTGATGAAGCCGTTCGATGATAAATTTTATGACTCTGTGCCAAAAGCTTTGCAATCGCTCAAAGACGGAATCAAAAAAGCTGGGCAATCAATGGATGTTAATCTGACCGCTATCGGGCATAGTCATATCGATGTCGCATGGCTGTGGACCCTCGACCATACCAAAGCAAAATGCGCGAGAACATTCAACACGACATGTCACCTGATGGACCAATACAAAGATTATAAATTTACGCAAAGCCAACCGCAATTATACGACTATGTCAAAAAAGATTATCCCGAGCTATTCGAGAAAATCAAAAAACTAATAAAAGAAGGACGATGGGAACCGATCGGGGGAATGTGGGTCGAGGCTGATTGCAATTTGTCAGGAGCTGAAGCCCTAGCGAGACAATTTTTGCTCGGCAGGCAATTCTTTGCAGAAAATTTCGGAGAAAATGCAGAAACGCCAATACTGTTTCTGCCGGATGTTTTTGGATATGCCTATAATCTGCCGCAACTTATCAAACAAGCGGATATGGAATATTTCTTCACGACAAAAATCGGATGGAACCAATATAACAAGTTCCCCTATACAACCTTCTGGTGGCAAGGACTAGACGGAACAAAAATCTTAACACATCTGGGGACAACGCAAAACGATGAAGAAGAAACAAAAAATGATTTCATAACATATAACGGCAACGGCAGTGTCTGGAGCTTCTACACAAGCTGGGATAACGCTAAACAAAAAGACCTGCACGATGAAGTTATGACTACCTACGGCTTCGGCGACGGAGGCGGCGGAACTACCAAGGAAATGATCGAAAGAGTAAAACTCCTGAAAGATTTTCCGGCTATGCCAAAAACTAAAATGGGGACAACTCGCGAATTCTTTAAAAAATTAGACGAAAAACACGGCAATGAATTCCCTACCCATAACGGAGAGCTATATCTCGAACTGCATAGAGGGACCTATACAACTCATGCAAAAAATAAAAAAGCTAATCGACAATCAGAATTCAAAATACATGACGCAGAATTTCTGGCGTCTTTGGCAACACTAACCGACAAAAATTATCTCTATCCACAAAAACAAATCGACGAAACATGGAAGCTGATATGCCTAAATCAATTTCATGACATAATACCAGGAAGCAGTATAAACGAAGTCTATGTCGAGTCACTCAAGCAATATGAACAAATCGGAAATACCCTCAAAGCTATACAAAAAGAAGCAACCGACGCCATCTGTAAAAATATAGCAGCAGAAGTGATTATCATAAACCCGACAAGCTTCAAAAGAACCGACATAGGAGTCCTTAATACAATACTCAAAAATGATGAAACATTGGCTGTCAAAGGCAAAACACTTCTAACGCAATCTGCCGAAAATAAAACACTGGTCGCTGTCGAAAATGTCGAACCATTTAGTGTAACAACAGCTGAAATCACAAAACAAACAGAAAAAATACAAAACAATTTAAAAGTTACGCCAAACTTACTGGAAAATGAGCTTATCAGTGTCAAGCTTGACAACAATGGCGATATTGTCGGAATATACGACAAAAAAAATCAGAGGCAAGTCCTAGCTGAAAACTCAATAGCTAACGAATTCCAAGCATTTGAAGACAGGCCTAATGAATATGATGCGTGGGAAATCGATGTCTTTTTCGAAGATAAAAAATATCTCGCAAAACCTGCGAGCTCTATAAAAGTTGTCGAAACAGGACCTGTCAGAGCAACCATCGAAATAAAAAGAACAATACTAAATAGCGAATATACACAAAGAATCTCAATCAGACACAACAGCTGCCAAATTGATTTCGATACGAATATCAACTGGAAAGAAAATGCAACACTGCTAAAAGTGGCATTCCCTGTCAATATCCTCAGCCCTGTGGCAACATACGAAATACAATGGGGAAACGTGCAAAGAGCAACCCACAGAAATACAAGCATAGAATGGGCACAATTCGAAATGTGCGCACAAAAATGGGCTGACCTGTCGGAAAACGATTACGGCGTCAGCATCCTAAATGATTGCAAATACGGACACGATATCAAAGATAACCTGATGAGGTTAAGTCTGCTAAGATCGTCAAGCTCGCCAGATAAAACGGCTGATAGAGGAACACATAGTTTCAAATATAGCCTGCTGCCGCACAAAGCTAAGCTCAACGAAACCATCAAACAGGCTTATTATCTTAACGATGATCTTATTATCACCACCGGTGGCAATTGCGAAAAAGAAAATGAAATCAATGCAACTAAAGGCATGATCAAAACTAATCGCGACAATGTCATTATCGAAACAATTAAAAAAGCTCAAGACGGTAACGGATTTATCGTAAGACTCTATGAAGCGATGAGGCAAAGAAGCGAAGTGACTATCAAAACTGGTTTCAAAATCGGCAAATGCAGTCTATCGAACATAGTCGAAAGAGACTGCGGCAAAATCAAAGCTGAAAAAAATGAAATTACAATGCAAATTAAGCCGTTCCAAATCGTAACATTACGCATTGTGCCGGCATAAAAAACTAACTAGGGTTAATCTTTCTGCGAGATGACTTCTTGTTTGAAGAAAATTTCTTTTTTGAAGAAGATGATTTCTTGCCAAACGAAGAGGATGATTTGCCCCCGCTCTTACTCCTTGTTTCGGTTTGGCCACTGCTCTTGCTTTTACTCTTAAACTTGGACGTTTTGGACGATTTAAATTTTCTAGACGGTTTGCTGGAACTTTCAGATTCAAATTTCTTATTGGAAGGTTTGGCCTTCTTGCTATATTTTCTCTTGCCGCTAGATGATTCAGAGTCAGAAGACGAAGTAAACTTGCGAGAAGTTTTCTTACTCTTAAATTTTGATGAGCTTGTCGGTTTTGACGAACTATTCGATGAACCGCCCTTGCCAAAAGTCTTTTTACGTTTGGATTTATATCTTGTTTTTTTGCCCTGCTTGCCCTGTTTACTTATGCCGGAAGATTTCAAAGTCGGAACCGGCAAAACATATTCAAAACCTTCGCACTGTTCGGCTTTGAATTTATGGCCAATGTATTTCTCGATACGATGCAAATACATGACCTCATCTTGAGATATAAATGTTATCGCGTCACCAGTCGATTCGGCGCGGCCAGTGCGGCCAATTCTATGGATATAATCCTCTGCATATCTGGGGACATCGTAATTGATTACATGGGAAATGCCGTCAACATCAATGCCGCGAGCTGCTATGTCGGTCGCTACCATGACTTGATATTTGCCGGCACGAAAACCATCGAGCGCTCGCTGACGCTGTTTCTGCGTACGGTCAGAATGAATCGCTATCGATAACACGTTGGCTTTGGCGAGGCGGCGGCGTATCTTGTCAGCACCGTGCCTAGTACGGGAAAAAACGAGAACGCTATACATATGAACGTTCTGCAATAAATACAGTAGAAGTTCGATCTTTTGTTTCTCGTCAACTGGATAGATATGCTGAGTAACCGTCTCGGCGGGATTACGCTCGTGGCCTATCTGTATCACTACAGGAGACTGAAGAATACCGCCGGAAAGCTTCTTGACCTCTTTGGTTATAGTAGCGGAAAAAAGCATCGTCTGACGCTTCTTAGGCAAAACGGCGATTATCTTGCGAATGTCGTTGATGAAACCCATGTCAAACATGCGGTCTGCTTCATCAAGAACGAAAATCGCAACCTGCTTGAAATCTATGTTGCCACGCTGCATATGATCTATCAGGCGGCCCGGAGTTGCAACAATAATATCGACTCCACTACGAAGCTTCTTCACCTGAGCGCGAATGTCAACGCCACCGTAAACCGCTAAAGTTTTGATATCTAAAAAACGGCTGTAACCCAATATCGCCCGCTCAATCTGAACGGCAAGCTCGCGAGTCGGTGTCAAAATCAAAGAACGAGGTGTTTTTCGCTTGGGATTTTTTTCATTGACCAACTTTTCCAACATCGGAAGAACAAAGGCGGCTGTCTTGCCTGTGCCTGTTTGAGCACTGCCAATAATGTCTTTACCGGCAATGGCGGCTGGAATTGCGCGAGACTGAATCTCGGTCGGAGCTGTGTAGCCTGTCGCCAAAATCCCCTTAACCAAAGGGCTGGAAAGGCCTATCTGTTTAAATGGCATAAAATTTCCTGTTAATAATAGCGAGTTAATAGCAAAAGGCCACTCCCCGCAAAATAGCTGCAAAAATCGACTCCAAATTTCACGAAATGGAGTTAACAAAGGATTGTAGCCAATATCATACAACTATGCAAGAGAAAACATGATTAAAAATAATGACCAAAACCAATCCCATAAAAAAAGGCGGCCAAAAATGACCGCCCTTGTCAAAATCCATACAAATTCTAATCCATATATATGTGCTAACCCATATTATGTTCTATTTAATATTATGGGGCTGTAATCCCTGTAGCTAAATCGTCGCGAGCCTGCTTGAAGGTGGCAAAATCATGGGTAAACGGATAATTATCGCCTGATGGATGCAATCCCCAAGCAACATCAACGCACTCATTCAACGAAGCTGTCCGATTGCCCGTCTTGTCCTCCAGCATCCACATATATTCATAATCCTCGATGCCGTCACGAATGTTGGACAGTCTGATACTAGACATGACAAAATCATTGCCCGGATAAATAATAGTGCCGTCAGAATATGGCCAGCGAATAGGAACCTTCCACTTCAAACGAACGCCATCATTGGTAGAATCAACCGGCGTTGGGTCCATCCAATACTGCATCGCATAATACAAAAAGCCATCGGAATTCTGTTGATACATCTGCCACCAAAGTGAACGATATTCACTCGAAGGATAGTGGCTAAAGATATTGCCGTAAGCCCAATGATCTCTACCGTCCCAAGCATAAGGAGAACAGTACACATAGAACCACTGCTCAAGGCCGGAAGCTCGCAAAGTCTGGCCAATCGAATAATCATAGTCAAATGTGGATGGAACATAACTATTTGTATCGTAATAAGTCAGTGTGCCGACAGGGTCCGCGGCAAAACCACTAATCCCGTAAAAGCGAGCTGTCGTAATACACTCAATATCAGAATATTGACTCTTATAATCATCAAATCGCCAATACGACATATTGTAATAAGGCATGGCAGCCTCATCATATCCATAAAATGATGCCATATCATGAATAGCAGCGCCATTGGGAGAAGCTGCTAATTCGGTAAAGAAAGCATCTGTCATATTAAAGTCAGGAGTAATCCAATCGGCGACATAGGTAACTGTAAAGTAATTCATGCCTAATTCATAAAAATGCTCCAGATGACTGACTTCAAAGAATATTTCACGGTAAGGATAAGTCTCAGTGCGAGCATATAGAAAGTCAGGATTCAAACGGTGCTTAAGCATGAACTCGCCATAATCATTAACATCATAAACACCTTCAAAACCATCCAAATGATAGAATGAACTTATAGAATTACGACAATGGCCAGCACCTTTGGCTAACTCAAAATCGTAAACCTCAACACTCAAATCTATCTCTGTCGATGGAACATTAGTCGCACTGACAGTGACTGTGCCGGTATAGGTGCCTGCACTCGTTCCAACTGGAGCAAAAATGGTTATCCAAAGAGGCTTAACGTCCAAATCGTCAACAATGAAATCAATCGTCGTCGGCAAAAGAACATCAGGCCACCAACCTGAACCGCCAGATGGAGCGCCCGAGCCAACGTGAACAAACTTCTTGTTAAAATATGTAGTGGTCATACACTCGCGGCCCGGTCTGGTCTTCTCATCTGTAAATACAAAGCCAACCGGATTCCACTCGAAATTATTGCCGTCAATGACATTGCCGCCAGAAGTCAAATTGCTGAACTCTATAGCAACATCTTCCAAAACAATTTTAGGGCCAGCCAATAAACAAATCTGGAAACTCTCATACTCATTGGCTGCCAAAGTTATGTCGAGATTAGGATCGGTATCCCAAGCGGACGGTCTAGTCTCGAAAAATACCTTGTTAAAGGTGTTGTCCAGCCAAAGGCCATAGCCATTGGCAAAGCCTGTGGCAAAGTCATTGCTGTCCAATATATCAAAACACCACACGTTGCCCTTAGTGACACTGCCACCAGAAGCAACCTCGTCAACACGCCAATAATAACTCTCGCCCGGAAGCAAAGTTTCAGTAACTGTCCAGCTGCTAGTAGGATAGTTGCCCATCAACAATGTCGACGGCTGATACCAATCATTGGCTAACATCGCAAAATCAATTAAATTTATCTCGCCATCATCATTGCGATCCTCTGAGCCTACAGGCAAATGACCAGACAGCATTGCTTGGTAATAAACATCAATCTCACTAGCTAACAAAGCTCTATTAAAAACCATAATCTCATCAAGCTGGCCATCAAAATTATTACTTGACACGCCGCCTGCACCT
>CBDUWP010000035.1:0-15387 GCA_965370955.1 uncultured bacterium
ACTGTATCACAACTGTTTCTCCTTGGTTTAAAGTTGTTTAATTGTTTTTGCAAATTGTTGCTCATTTCATCAGAAAATTCTGGCTCTGTCACTACGGCTGTTGTCGATAGCTTGACTTTTTGCCGATCAATTATTTTCTGATACCGTTTCTGTTTTCGAAGATGATCGTAAAAAATGTTCGTCGCAACCTTAAATATCCAATTGTCAAAAGAGCCGCTTTTATATTTATCTATGTGACGGACAAGCTTGACGAACAACTCGCCGAGCAAATCATCGCTGGTTGTTGTATTGCCGGTTAGCCGGTAGAAAAAACCATAACATCTTTTTGAATATAATTTTAAAAGCTTATCAAAAAATTCAGGATTCTTGCGGCCGCCAACTATTATCTTGTCAAGTTCGTTTTTTATCATTATTTCGCTTGTCATAATGTTAATACGCTCAATTATCACTGTTTATTGCAAAAATGTAAAATAATATGTAATAAAACAATGTCAATATATAGTTAATCACCTTTTTTGTCTTTACAATAAGACCTTTTTGGTATATCCTGACCCAACCTAAATTGTTATTGTGCTTTTACATGGAGAAAAAATGGCTAAGCCCAGACGTAGACGTAAAGTCGGTAGTAAAAAAAGACGCGCAAGATGGAAAATCCGACATAAAATAGGCTAAAAAACAGTATGTCCATTCGCTGTTTTTTTGAGAGTTACAGAAAATGAAAAAATTTCATGTTACTTTTGAGCCGGCAAATAGAAATGCTGATGTGGACCAATATACCACAATACTAGAAGCTGCGGCACTGGTTAATATAACACTGAATACGGCTTGCGGAGGGCGAGGGACGTGCGGGAAATGTGCTGTCTATATCGATGGTAAAAAGACAAAAGTAAATGCCTGTCAATATCAAATAAAAAGCAACCTGTCAGTCATTATACCTCAAGAAAGTCTACTGGAAACAACAGATAAAATACTCGGCGAAAGCTGTAAAAAATCAGTCGAAACACAAAATGTTGATGTCTATCGTCAATATGAAAAAAATGCCGCGAATGAAATCTTGGGCGCGGCTGTTGATGTCGGAACTACTACTGTAGTTGCAAAGCTTGTCAATCTGAAAAATGGACAAACTCTGGCGACCGAAGCTATACTCAATCCACAAATAAAGTTTGGCGATAATGTTATTGATCGCATTTCTGCCGCTTGTGATCCAAATGAACTTCGGCATGTAATTTTGGATTGCGTCAATGATCTGATTGCAAAATTGATCGCAAAACAAAATGTCACCGTCAATGACCTATACGAAGTTTGCGTGGTGGGAAACACCGCAATGAATCATATTTTCCTCGGATTACCAACGGAAAGTCTCGGCCAAGCTCCTTATAAACCCTTTGCTATAAAGGCTTTCGATCTTACACCGCAAAAGGCTGAAATCGTAATGAATCCAAAGGGGAATGTTCATGCTGTTGAAAATATCGCCGGATTCGTGGGCGCAGATACTGTTGCAGCGGCTCTGGCTACCAAAATGGATTCAGCGGAACAAATAAAAAATAAGAATGTCCTCTTAGTAGATATTGGTACAAATGGCGAAATCGTTTTGGCTTGCGGCGGTCAGTTATATGCGGCAAGTTGCGCGGCAGGGCCAGCGTTCGAGGGAGCCGGAATAGGCAATGGCAGTCGAGCGATAGACGGGGCGATAGAAGCAGTTGAAATTTGTGAAGGTGGTGCTGATATTAAGCTGAAAGTCATCGGAAATTCTAAGCCTAGAAGTATTTGCGGAAGCGGGTTAATAGATGCGATAGCTGTCATGAAAAAAATCGGGGCGATAGGTGCTAATGGTCGATTTGTGGATGAATCAGGTCTAGTTGGAATGCCGGAAAAAATGGCGAAAAGAGTTGTGAATTATGGGGGGCAGCCAGTCTTTATTTTGGCTGATAAAGTGGTGATAACACAGAAGGATGTTAGGGCTGTGCAACTGGCGAAAGCAGCAATAAAGGCGGCGATAAATATGATGCTGGACGAGAGGGGAATTAAAGAAAATCAGCTGGATAAAGTTTTGCTGGCTGGCGGATTCGGAAATTATATCAAAAAGAGCAATGCAATCGCAATTAAAATGCTGCCAGATATCGAATGTGACAAAATTGAATTTGTCGCAAATGCAGCACTGGCAGGAGGTTGCGAAACGCTAGTTAGCACCGAAGCTCGTTTGAGAGCAAAGGAAATGGCGAGCCGAATAGACTATATTGAAATCGCTATGAAGCCGAAGTTTATCGATTTTTATACCGATGCGATGATGTTTTAAATCGTTTATTGATGTGTTAGGCAGGCATTTCGTCTGGTTGAAATTATGAATAAATACGCAAAAGAAATGATCGGAAGTTGATGCCATTTACAGCTAAAAAAGCTGTTGTTGTGCTGCATATTTGTTGTGAAAACATTTGAAATGGGCAATGATTTTGCGATTAAATACGCAAAGTAGGCGTTTTTGGGGGTCCAAAAATGACCATAAATCACCATAACTTTCCATTTCTTTCCAAAAGTTACCCAAAAATTGCAATTTCTTTCCATTTTTTACCCCTTTTTTTTAGGCCTATTGTCTAAATCTTATGAAAATAATGAAAATGGTGCAAAATCGGAATTTTGGCCGTAAAACTTAGCTATTTCGCCTATTTTGTCGCGGTGACGGGCGGGTAAGTGGGGCGACGACGGACGGGGCGAAAAAATAGTGGGACAATCGGCGAGGGGAGAAGCGGGGGAAAATATGCGAGCGGGACGGGCGGAAAAAAAGTGGGATGACCGATGCGGGTGAGCGATGGTGAAATTGGCTGGCGCGGAGGGAAAAAATGCAAGGCGGGCGGGGTCCGAAGCGGGGGAAATGTGGGCGGCAAAGTGCTGGCTGGGGCAGGCACCGATTGGAATTTGAGGTTGGATCGGTTTTTTGATGAGAGATTGCCCTCCTTCGCTATTCTGTTTCGCTAAAGCTTCGCAGAATTTAGCTATGGAGGACAGGCCGTTCGCAATGACAAATTTAAAATGATTCTGCTTGCTGAGCAATGACAGACTTAAAATAGTTTCGTTTGCTGAGCAATGACAAGTTTTTAATTAGGGCGCGGAGGGTGACATTGGCTATCGGGAAAAAGGCTTGGCGAAAAAGAAAAAAAACTAAAGAATAGAATGTCGCTCCATTGAATCCATCACTGCCTTAATGTTAGCCAATGGGACGCCAAGACCCAACTCATAAGATAATAACAAACCGCCTGAAGAATCGCCGAGCAAACTAACCTCGTGATCTATCAATGCGTTAATAGTATCAGCTGTGCCGGAAATCGTAGTGTGAAGACGATCAATGTCCAAATCTATGCAAATATGACCCTTAATGTTGGCACAAATCCAATCAAGAGAGCCATTGGAGCTGTCCTGAATGTTCAAAATGTGAAAATGCAAATCTAATAAATCAGGCAATAAATGGCGAATGTCTCCGTCTGTGTGAATGTGAGAAACAAGACCACGATCGAAAGATAAATCTAACAATCTCTCATAAGACGGCTTAATGTAACGGCGAAAATGAATGGGAGAAATCATAGGGCCAAACTGCATACCCAAATCGTCAGGATACAAAATAACCTCAGCGCCAGAAGAAATAGAACGCTCAACAAAAGATAAATTGAACGTCTCAATCATATCTATCAAACTTAATAAACGAGGGTCGCTATCGGTCATGTCAAATATCAAATTCTCATAGCCACGAAGCTCATACAATTTCATGAAAGTGTGGCCGTGAGGCAAACCGCCAAAAATTAAATCGCCATGTTCTTTTTTGATCGCATTGATCTCGCTAATCTGTGACCAATCAATCGACTCTAAGCCATTGGTCGTTGAGGGATCGGGGGCGCGATAATCGGCAAAATTAGACCAATCAGAAAGAGGATGGCCGACAACTACGCCAACTAAACCATTATCTGTCGTTTGCCAAGCGCAACCCCAGCTATCAACAAAAGGAGAACCGGCAATTTCATTAGGCTTATACTCCGGAACAAAAGAGGATGGCGGACGATGAAAATCCGGAAACAAAAGAGGATGGGACTCCATCAAATCGAAAAGCTGATCGTGATCGTAATGATGCCAACAGGCTCTACTAATCGAAAACCGTAACGGAATGGAATCTGGATGGTCAAAATGAACGGCTTTGAGATAGTTGGTGCGAAAATCATTACCAGTCATGTTACTGAAATACCCTATGAAAAAAAAATATAAAAAAATGGCTAAATGAATAGGCCACCGAAATTCTAATTCTAATTCTAATTCTAATTCTAATAGAAGTGGATTAAAAGAGTTAAAAAATATTTTTTCAGACTTTATCTCAGCACTATCGCCGATACTATTGACGTTATGAACCCAATCGAATATAATTTGTCAAAATAAAGTGAAAATACTAAATAAAAGGGCTCAAATGGCGAATATAAACGAAAATTATCTCAAGCTAAAAGCGGGATATCTGTTTCCGGAAATCGGGCGAAGATTACGCAAATTCAAAGCAGAAAATCCAGAAGCAAACATCATAAGCATGGGAATCGGCGATGTCACAATGCCGCTGGCGCCGGCAGTCGTAAAAGCGATGGCAAAAGCTGTCACTGAAATGGGACAAGCTGATACGTTTAGAGGTTATGACGATGGAGGAACGGGATACGAATTCCTACGAAAAGCTATCGCACTAAATGATTATGCCCAAAGAGGAGTACCTATCGAAATCGACGAAATCTTCGTGAGCGATGGAGCTAAATGCGATGTCGGAAATATGCAGGAAATCTTTGCTGTCGATAATGTCGTGGCTGTGACAGATCCGGTCTATCCAGTATATGTCGATACCAATGTTATGGCGGGAAGAACAGGCGATGCAATCGAAGGCGGAAGGTATGGAGGCGTTGTCTATCTGCCGTGCAATGTCGAAAACCAATTCGTGCCGGAAATACCAACCGAAAAAATAGACCTCATATATCTGTGCTATCCAAATAATCCGACAGGAGCTGTGGCGACAAAAGCTCAACTCAAAAAATGGGTCGACTATGCAAAACAAAACAAGGCTATAATCCTGTTCGATGCAGCTTATGAGGCTTTCATACAAAATGATGAAATACCACACTCAATATACGAAATCGAGGGAGCAAAAGAAGTAGCTATCGAATTTAGAAGCTACTCGAAAACGGCTGGGTTCACCGGCGTTAGATGCGCGTTCTCTATCGTGCCAAAAGAGCTGATGGCATATACGAAAAATGGCGAACCTGTCGAAGTCAATAAAATATGGGCGAGAAGACACTGCACAAAATTTAACGGAGTGTCATATGTCACGCAAGCGGCAGCGGCGGCTGTATACAGCGATGAAGGAAAAGAACAAATCAAGGAAACCATAAACGTCTATATGGATAATGCGGCTGTTATGAAAAAATCGCTGACGGCGATGGGCTATGTCGTACACGGTGGAGAAAACGCGCCGTATCTGTGGATGCAAACGCCGGAAAATGTTGGATCGTGGGAGTTCTTCGATAAGCTGCTAAAAGGTGTATATGTGGTCGGAACACCCGGTGCAGGATTCGGGGCAGCTGGCGAAGGATTCTTCAGGCTGACGGCGTTCGCCAGTAAAGAAAATACCGAAATTGCTATGCAAAGAATTGCTAAACTATAAAAAAAATGACGGAAACTATCGTATATATCGGTCTCGGAAGCAATATCGCCGATAGAGCAAAATATATAAATGATGCGCTGGCTGAATTAAAAAAAGCAAGCGGCATAAAAGTTGTCAAAGTAAGCGACATCAGCGAAACCAAACCGCTGGACGGTAAAGGCGGCGGCTATGACAGTGATAGCAAAGCCTATTTAAATGGCGCGGCGGAAATTGCGACAAACCTGTCATGCGAAAAGCTGCTCGAAGTGACATCCGAAATCGAAAACAAGCTCGGCAGAAAGCGAACCGCCAAGTGGGATAAAAGGACTATTGACCTAGATGTTTTGCTGTACGGTGATGAAATTATAGCGACAGAAAAATTAACAGTACCCCATTCGCAATTGCATCTGAGATCGTTTGTACTCGGGCCAATGACAGAGCTAAATGGTCAGCTAAACCATCCAATATTAAATCAAACAATGGTTGTCTTAAATGATAGATTAAATGGCTGCGATTTTGCAATCGAAGATGAAGGACAAAAGCTGATCTCGGTTGCAGGATTAATCGGGGTCGGAAAAACAACGCTGGCAAAGCCGCTGGCGAAATTGTTCAAGGCTGAAATTATACTAGAGCCATACGACGAAAATCCGTTCTTGGCTGACGAATATGCAGGCGATAAAACAATAGCTCTCGACTGTGAAATGTTTTTTCTAAACTATCGAGCGAAACAGTTTGCAAAAAATGGTTTCAAAAAAGCGAATACTGTGGCGGCTGTGAGCGATTGTCTGTTCGATAAAGGGTTGATGTTTGCAGAAAATTTTCTAACTGAAAAGCAGCTTGCCTGTTACAAAAAGCAATATGACCAAGTTACTGAAAATATTAAGGCGCCGTCAGTTGTGGTCTATATAACAGATACGGCGGAAAATTGCCTAAAAAGAATCAATCGAAGAAATAGAGGCTACGAGCAGCAAATTACTATTGAATATTTGTCGCATTTGTCGAATCAATATGAAGAGCTGTTGGGGAATTGGACGAAATGCCCAATTCTAAAATTTGATAAGGCTGGGTTCGATAGCGAAAAGCCGGCTGATGTCAAGCGTATCTTTAATCAGATAAGGTGCTACGTATAATCATGGAATTGGCGAAAACTATCGAAGATGTTAGGCGATTGGTCAAATCTGCCAAAAATACGGCAAAACAAGTCGGGTTCGTCCCGACAATGGGGGCATTGCACAAAGGGCATTTGTCACTGGTTGCGGCGGCGAAAAAACAAACGGATTTCGTAGTGGTGAGCATCTTTGTTAATCCAACGCAATTTGCACCATCTGAAGATCTCGAAAAATATCCGAGACCAATCGAAAACGATTTAATCCTCTGCGAAAAAGCCGGAGTCGATGTTGTCTTTAATCCAAACACAAGCGAAATGTATCCGTCCGAGCAGTTGACCTATATCAATGTTGAAGGTGTCACCGAAACTCTGTGCGGGGCTAAAAGGCAAGGGCATTTTCAAGCAGTAGCAACAGTCTGCGCGAAATTGTTCAATGTCGTGGGGGCAGATGTGGCGTTCTTCGGCCAAAAAGATGCGCAGCAAGTGGTCGTGATAAAAAATATGGTCAATGATCTGAACCTGCCAATCGAAATAGAGGTCTGTCCAATCGTACGCGAAACAGATGGGCTGGCAATGAGCAGCAGAAATGGTTATCTATCCCAAGCCGAAAGAAAAAAAGCGGCGAGACTATATCAATCGCTATTGAAAGCTAAAGAAATGATCGGCGAAGGACAAAAAAATATCAAACAAATCGTGGGCGAAATGAAAGATATCCTGTTGGCAAAAAATGATGGTGCAGGAAATGTAAAACTCGAAATCGACTATGTGGAAATGGTAGATAGCGAAAAGCTTGGGCCAAAAGCTATCGCGGCAGGGGAAATGCTGGTTGCTGTCGCAATCAAAATAGGCCAGACAAGGCTGATCGATAATATTATTGTGAATTGCTAAAGAATTTGTATAATCCGTGTTGGAAAAGTTGTTAAGAAATTTTTGAAATTTAACGAAAATAAAAATTATGCTGCTGAAAATGATGAAAAGCAAACTGCATCGGGTAACTGTTACCGATTCGAAATTACATTATCCCGGAAGTGTGGGAATCGATGCCGAGCTAATGGAAAAAATAGGGCTGCTGCCATACGAGGCTGTGACAATCGCAAATGTCACCAATGGCAATCGACTCGAAACTTACGCAGTGCCAAACAAAGCAGGATCGAAAACCGTGACAATCTTAGGCGCTGCAGCGAAATTGATAAATAAAGGCGATGTCGTTATCATATTCAGCTTTGCTAGGATGACGCCAGAAGAAGCAAAAACGTTTAAGCCGAAAACTTTGGCGTTCGATGAAAATAATGACATAATCGATATGCCGAAACGATCGTAAAAAAAACTATTAGCCACAGAGAAAACAGAGAACAGCGGAGATATTAAAAACAATTGGCCACAGGTGAGAGTGGAATCGCGAACAAAAATACAATGTAAACAAACCCAGCCATAGTGATCCGTCCGTCGCCATACTTCGGCTATGGAGGACAAGCAGCTGGGCTAAACGATGGTTTAAAAACAATGTGATGTTAATCGAAAGCAGCAATCCTAAACCAAATGCGACAGACAGTACGGAAAATAAGAATACCGATGGCAATGATAAGTTTTAAACTGGGTCGCAGATGGTGATATTGGTGACTGAAAAAAGTTTTGGCGAAAGTTAAAGGAAGATAATGTATCCGAAATTGTTCGATATACCATTTACAAATCTGACCGTCTGGAGCTACGGCTGTATGATGGTGGTCGGGTTTCTTATGGCGGTATATGTGATCCGAAGGTTGAGCAGGGATATTACGCCGGATCCCAATATGATCACAAATGCTGCGCTCTATTCCCTGATGGCTGGGGTCACAGGGGCGAGAATCTTTTATGTGGTGCATTATTGGTCAAATTTTAGCGGTGAACCATTCTGGAAAGTTTTCGCAATATGGCAAGGAGGACTCGAACTGCTCGGAGGAGTGCTGCTGGCAATTATTGTGATTGTAGCCTATCTGAGGTATCATGGGCTGCCGGTGAGGAAATATCTCGATGTGCTGGCTGTCGGACTGATGATCGCTCTGTGCTTCGGCAGAGTCGGATGCTTTATGAGGGGCTGCTGTTTCGGAAAGCCGTCAAGTTCGCCAATTGCAGTGACATTCCCATACGGAAGTCACGCGCATCTATCGCAAATATATCCTGACGATAAAAGGCAAAGGACTAATGCCTATATAAAACTGACTGATGATTTCTTTAACCAAATCGAAATCGATGGCAAATATTATGTCGAGCTAAAGCCATATGATGAACTCAGCGATGGCCAAAAACAAATGGTTAAAGATAAAAAGTGCGGGCCGCTGCCTGTTCATCCAACCCAGTTATATACGGCACTGATGGCAATCGCAGCAGGAGGATTGTTATGGCGGTTCAGAAAAAGAGGCTTGATATATCAAAGCCTGTGCAGTGAAAATGATGCGGCAAAATGTGCCAAAAAATATTTTACGAAGCCCGGAACCACTTTCGGATTGATGTTCGTCATCTACGGAAGCGCTAGGTTCGCTCTCGAATTCGTGCGAGATGATAATCCTATCGAATTTACGGGCTTGACCGTGTCGCAAAATATGTCTGTCGTTCTGGTGATAATAGGGGCGGGACTGATGGTACTGTTCGAGAAAATGCCGCAAAAATACTTAGGAACCCAAAATGGGAATATATAATAGAGATTATACGCAGAGCGGGGCTGGAGGCAAGTTCGGCAATGCGCCGCAAATGAGAATGTCGTTTCCAAAATTGACGCCGGTTGTTAAATGGCTGCTGATCGTGAATCTGGCTGCGTATGTTTTGCAAAGTATAGGGCTGAACTCGTCTCTAATGCAGGGGTTTTGTGTGTCTCCGGAAGGGTGGTATGCAGGCCAAATATGGCGGCTGATCAGCTATCAATTTCTGCATGGTTCGGTGTTTCACCTCTTGGGAAATATGCTGGGAGTGTTCTTTCTTGGGCCAACTCTTGAAAGGCATTTCGGAAGTAAAAAGTTTCTGAAATTTTATCTCGGATGCGGAGCCTCAGGCGGAGTGCTCTATATTATTTTGGCTAAAATCGGATGGCTGTCAGCAGGGCCAATGATCGGGGCGTCAGGAGCAGTGCTCGGAATGTTGGCGGCGTGCGCAATCTTATTTCCACAATTTGTGGTGTTCATCTTCCTGTTCCCTGTGCCAATTCGAGTGGCAGCAGTCTTTGTCATTATCGCGGCGTCCTTTGTCGTGCTGAAAGACGGGCATAATGCAGGCGGAGAAGCGGCGCACCTAGGCGGAATCCTAGCTGGAGGAGCATATATTTTGCTGCCAAAGCATAGGGCGAAGATTAAATTTGCAACCAAAGCTAAGCGGCATGAAAAAAATATGAAAAACCATATGGCTCTGCAAGCTGAAGTTGATCGAATACTAGAAAAAGTGCGGAACAGCGGACTGCATAGTCTGACGAAAAAAGAACAAAAAACACTCAAAATCGCAACCAAACTCCAACAGCAATAGCGGTAAATGCCTATGAAGGACTGATGGCAGTTGACTCAGCGTTTGACGCAATATCTTAATCTAATCATCCATAATAAGAGTGATTCCTCGAAAAATGGCAAGTTTTTTGCCAGCCAGTGACATAACGCTGTCACTGGAGGCTAACAAATCATTGAAAAAATCCGAAACCAAACGATAATTTACCGCAGATCGGGCAATTGAGGGAACAGGTAATCCGAAGAGGACAGTTGAGCAAATGTGGGGGGAAGCTCAGCTGTCAAAAAAATGGCAGTCGAAAGCAACTGTGTGCGGGAGGCCATAGTTGCTTTTGGCTTTTTTAAAAAAAGGCAACACTCAAAAAAAAACAGGAAAATATATTCTTACTCGAGCTTCTTAGTATATAGCTTAGTGCCGAGAGAGTTCTGCCAGCTTGTCCAATTCGTGTCACTACGCTCATCTTCAATCAAACGGACTGTCTGATTCATCTTGGCATCCATGTCGTCAATGTAATTGACCATGAAAGCCTCAGGCATCGCTGGCAATTTCGGTGAGCCAAAATCATACTGGCCATGATGAGACAAAACTATGTGGCAAATCATGTCAATTATATCCTGATCGATTGGAGTGCCTTTCTTCGCTAAAGATTTGGCTTTGTCACTGATCGTTATCATGGCTTGGGAAATGTGGCCGAGCAACTGGCCGTGATCCGTATACGAAAAGCCAATGTCATAGCTTAACTCATCTGTCTTGTTCATGTCGTGGACGAAAATGCCGGCTAAAACCAAATCGGCGTTAATCTTAGGGTACAACGGCAAAATCTTGTCGGCAACCGAAAGCATATTACAAGTGTGTTCCAATAAACCGCCAATGTAATTGTGGTGCATCTTCATCGCAGCTGGGGCTTTCTTGAACTTGGTCATCAAATCAGTGTCCGAAAAAAATTCGCCAACTAAAGCCTGTATCTGTTTGTTCTTTATCTGACGTAAAATCTGCTTGCACTGGTCAAACATCTCGTCAATGTCACGATCGGTAACCGCCATGAAATCAGAAATGTCTATGCTCGTCTGATCGATGAAGTCAACGCGGTTGATGATTATCTGAAGATTGTTCTGATATAATTCACTGCGACCCTTGATATTAACAAAACCGGGCTTGGGAAGCTGATTGTAAATGTGCTCGCTGGCTTGCCACATCCGGCCATTGGCTTGGCCAGTCTTGTCGCAAATGTACATGGCAATGTAAAGATCGCCCTTGGTCGTACTGCGGAGAATCGGGTCCTTGACCATGTATACAGCGTCAATCGTCTGGCCGGCTGTTATCGTGTTTATGTATTGATGGGGCATGATTGTCTCCGAAATTATAAATTATACCGCTAGATTATACAAATGTGTCAAGAGCATATCATATTGGCTCGCCGCAGGTTATGCAACATCTTTAATCTTGAAATTTGGTTGAAATTCGGATATAAAACAGGCTGACAAAAATGTTTATTAAGGTGGCTGAAAATGAGATATAGCAAAATGTTGATACCAACAGTCAAAGAAGTGCCGGCTGATGCCGAAATTCCAAGCCATCAGCTTATGCTTAGGGCTGGACTAATCAGAAAACTGGCTAGCGGAACATATAGCTATCTGCCGCTGGGGTTCAAATGTATGCAAAAAGTTATAGCTATCGTACGAGAACAAATGAATAGGGCACAAGCACAAGAAATCCTGATGCCGTCAGTACAGCCGATCGAGCTGTGGCAGCAAACAGGAAGAGATGTCGATTATGGCCAAACGATGGCGACTTTCACGGATCGGCACGGAAGAAAAAATGTACTAGCACCAACGGCGGAAGAAATTGTTACAAAACTGGTCGCCGACGAAATCAATTCCTACAAGCAACTGCCAATCAATCTGTATCAAATTAGTTTCAAATTTAGAGACGAATTTCGGCCGAGATTCGGCGTACTAAGAAGTCGAGAATTTGTTATGAAGGATAGCTATAGTTTTCATGCGACGGACGAATGTCTCGGCGAAACATATCAAATAATGTATGAGGCCTATTGCAAGATTTTTCAAAAATGCGGCGTCGAATATGTGATCGTCGAAGCGGAATCGGGCGAAATGGGCGGATCACGATCGCATCAGTTTACAGTGCCTTGCGAAAACGGAGAAGATGTTATAGTCTATTGCGAAGACGGAAGCTATGCGGCGAATATCGAAAAGGCGGCAGTTGATCCCTTGCCAAAACAAAAAATAAAAGATGTCGAAAAAATCGAAGAAATACATACGCCAAATGCAGGAACTATCGAAGATGTTTGCGGCTTTCTGAATACAAAGCCAATCGATATGATCAAAACGCTGCTCTATTGCCAAGATGATACAACCGTTGCAGTGCTAGTCAGGGGAGACCACGAAGTCAATGACGAAAAATTGACGCAACTGCTGGGAGGTAAAGCGGCGCAGCTGGCAACAGAAGAACTCGTCAAAAAAATTACAAAAGCAAATACAGGATTTGCAGGGCCAATCGGAATAGAAGCTAAAGTCGATAAATTATTTGTCGACCATGCTGTGGCGGCGATGGCTTGCGGAATTGCAGGGGCAAATAAAACTGACTATCATGTTAAAAATGTTGTGCCGGCAAGAGATTTTCCAATCGAAGGCGAAAATGTTACCGTGGGCGATGTCAGAAACGCAACAGAAGGGGACAAATACAAAGGCCAAAAGCTGATGTTCAAAAGAGGTATCGAAGTCGGACAACTGTTCAAACTCGGTAAAAAATATACGACAAAGCTAAACGCAACGTTCCTCGACGAAAATGGCAAAGAACAAATCTGCACCATGGGCTGTTACGGAATAGGGATAAATCGGATTATCGCGTCAGCTGTCGAAAATAGCTATGACGAAAATGGGATCATATTCCCCGTCAATATCGCTCCGTTTGAAGTGATTATTACGGCTGTCGGAAAAGATGAGGATGTGAAAAGTACGGCGGAAAAACTATATCAATCGCTGATGGCAGAAGGAATCGATGTTTTACTCGACGACCGAAATGTACGGCCGGGAGTCAAATTCAAAGATGCCGACCTTATCGGAATACCGCTACGCGTCACTGTCGGTAAAAAAACTTTAGCTGAGGGAAATATCGAAATCAAACTGAGGACCGAAGCAGATAGCGAAAATGTGCCAATCGATGAGGCTGTCAATAAAGTGGTTGAAATTATTGGAAAATTAAAAAAATAAGCATATTGAGGATTGATTTATGTGGGAGCTTAGGACGCCAGATAAAACTAAGTTGATTATCGGGATATTGGCAACAGATGACGAATGTCTAAAAGCGGCTAAAGAGCTGATCATTGAAAAGTTCGGCCAAATCGAAATGGTTTCTGATATCTGGCCGTTCAAATGGACCGGCTATTATAAAGACGAAACGGGAACGAAAATTCTGCGACAATTTGTTACCATAAAACGAAATGTAGCGCCCGGAAGGCTGGCGAAAATAAAACTCAAAACCAACCGAATGGAAAAAATGCTGGCTGAACAATTGATTCAGCAATCAAATTGCAAATTTACAAGGCCAATAAATCTCGATCCCGGACTTATCGAGCCATCTAAGCTGGTGCTGGCATCGACTAAAAATTTTGCTCATAGAATCTATGTCGGGAAAAAAGTCTGGGCTGAAGTGACACTCCTGTTCGATAAAGGACAGTGGAAAGATTTTGATTATACCTATCCAGATTACAAAGACGAAAAATATCAGGAATTTTTTAGCAAGGCAAGGCTTCGTTTAGTAGGGCAATTGAAGGGGCAAACAAAATCGAACTAATAAAATATAGCGTAATCTTAGCCGTGACAGTTTTGGTGTCAGCAATAGTTACGGCTGTGATCAAAAAAATTGCGGCCAGAGCTAAATTCGTCTCAATGCCGAGCGAGGATAGGCATAGCAAAAAAAGCATACCGCTCGGTGGAGGAATTGCTATCACAGTGACATTGCTGGTGGTGATGGGAATATTATTGGCATTTAAGCTGTTGGCAAATGTGGAATATGATATCAAGGCGTGGGCGATCGTTGCAGGATGTATTGCGGGCTTGATGATCTTAGGCCTGATCGATGATAAGCGAGATCTCGGGTCTGTTGTAAAATTGATAGTACAGCTTGCTATCGCAACGGCGGCTGTCTGTCTGGCGGATGTTAGAGTTGAATTTTTTATCCATAGCAAAATTATTACCTCTGCAATGTCAGTGCTGTGGATCGTGCTGATCATGAACATGTTCAACTTTCTTGACAATATGGATGGAACCTGCTGCAGTATAGCAATCGTGATAGCATTGGTGCTGTTGGTGTCAATGTTGATGGCTGGGCAAATTGTGCTGGCGGGCTTTACCGTTATATTTGTCGGGGCAATGGCGGGGTTCCTAATCCATAATTTTCCGCCGGCAAGTATCTACGCAGGGGATGCAGGGTCATTAGTGATCGGGTTTTGTATCGCATTTTTGACTCTGAAAACAACCTACTATCAGCAAACAGGCGAAGCGGGCAGCTGGTGCGGAGTGTTTGTGCCGCCGGTTGTGCTGGCTGTGCCATTTTACGACTTTTTGTCCGTGACGTTTTTAAGGTTAAAGCAAAAGAAAAGCCCGTTCGTCGGAGATACGCAACATTTTTCTCATAGGTTAAAATTGCATGGATTAAACGATAGGCAAGTAGTGATGACATTGCTACTGGCGACAATCTGTACGGGAGTGTCGGCGCTGTTTTTAAGGCAAGTGAACACGATTGGGTCAATACTGATCTTCGGGCAGACGATTATGATCTTGGCAATTGTCGCGATTTTTGAGAGTACTGCGAAAAATGGAAAAGCTAACGCAAAAACTGGATCGTGATAAAACTAAACCTGTCGCGATCCTTGAAATGATGCTGCTGTTCGGCTGCTTGGCTGTCATGGCGATTAAAGTTGCGGCTCACGAAAATATGGTGACTACAGCGGTCAAAGGAAGCTTCGATACCAGCTTGTTTTCTCTCTGTTCGTCAATGGTTATCGTGGTACTGTTTTCTCTGTGGCTTGTTGTCTGCGTCTTCGCCAAAAGAGGATGTTATCGATTTACAGGGCTGGAAATTGTTCTAGCAATGTTCGTACTGGCGGCAATAAAAGCTTTTCTAGCGGCATCGGATAAAA
>CBDUWP010000036.1:0-15294 GCA_965370955.1 uncultured bacterium
TTGTTGATTAGAGATTGCAAGCTCAGAAAATCCGACAGTTGCGGCATCTGCAATACTAGCTCCATAAACAATTTTTTCAAGACTCGCCCAGTGACATGCGCTAAAACACATAGGGCAAGGCTCGCAGGTGGAATAAATCACGCAACCTGACAAATCGATTGTGTTTAATTGTTTGCAGGCGACTCTGATGGCATTAATTTCTGCATGGGCGGTGATATCGCAACTTTGCCAAACGATATTATGCTCACAGCTGACAATTTCACCCTCCTTGACGATACAAGCCCCGAAAGGTGTCTGGCCGCAATCAACGCCGTCTCTGGCTTTATCGATTGCCATTGTCATAAATTTTTCGTTTGGCTTCATTTTTTTGCGTCCTTTCAAAAAAACTCGTTTAGACATACCAAAGGTCGATTGCTTCAAGTAATTGTGATTTTGATTTAGCTGCGAGCATTGCAACTCTGGTTTTTCGTCCGAACCGATGTCGTTTGGTATATCGTGCGGCGAATTTACGGAAATATCCGATTACTTTTCGCTCGGCATAAACATCGCATAGCATATTTAGATGGCTCAATATTACTGATTTTTGATGAGCAATATCAGGTTCTGCAGGAAGCGGCTCGGCTTTCAGCACAGCAGCCAATTCCTTAAATAACCAAGGATTACCGATCACGCCGCGTGCCAGCAAAACTCCATCGATGCCGGAAGCCTTTAGCTTTTGCTTAATATCAAGAGCTTCAAACATGTCACCACTACCGATTATTGTCGTTTTGGGAAATTTTTGTTTAACCTCTTTTAAGAGCTGCCAATCAGATTTGCCCGTAAATTTATCCTTAACTGAACGGCCATGAATTACCATCGCATCAATATTTTCGCCATCAAAGAATTCTGCAAGCTGCCAAAATGTTTCCAGCGACTCAGCGTCATTGCCGTAACCTTTCCGCAATTTGACTGTCAATGGAACTGCAATTGCGTCACGAACACTGCGGTAAATATCCATGACGAGTTTAGGCTTTTCCATCAACGCTCCGCCTCGTTGCCTGCGCAAAACTTTGGGAGCTGGGCAAGCAAAATTCAAATCTATTAGATCATAACCAACTTCGACCAAAGCTTTTGCGGCCTGAGCCATCACCTTCGGTTCATTGCCCATGATTTGACCGCCAACCGGATATTCATCATCGTACGGCCGAAAACAAGGCTTGTTTAGGATTTTAGGATGGACTGCGCTTTTGGCCAAAATGACACCGGAATAGGTCAATGGACAGCCAAAATCATATGCGAGCTTGCGCATAGCATAATCAGTATAGCCGCTCAATGGAGCCTGAAAAAATGGCTCATCTAATTTTATATCACCAATTTGGAGCATCGTTTAGCCACAATCTTTTTTCGCAAAACGTGTAATATACACCATAAGCCGTTTAAAAACATAAAAAAATATATTTGACCTTGTTAGCCAACAATCAACAACTATAATAACCGACAGTGTTATCATAAAACTTATTGAAATATTGTGGAGATGTTGTATGTCCGTTGAGTCTGTTTACAAAATCAAAGAGCATCACAAAAGACAAACAGAGGTAACCGATTGCAGAAATTTGCTATTTAGTTGTCAC
The DNA here is from genome assembly GCA_965370955.1 of uncultured bacterium. Taxonomy (GTDB): domain Bacteria; phylum Planctomycetota; class Phycisphaerae; order Sedimentisphaerales; family Anaerobacaceae; genus CBDUWP01. Next base: position 1,611 of record CBDUWP010000036.1, read on the forward strand.
GATCTCGGCGGCACCAATGCCAGTGACGATTGGATGTATAATCTCGCAGGCGGCGGCGTCAAGTATGAGTCGATGGGCCTTGGCATCTATGAATCACTACCATACCACACATCTTTGAAAGCAAAATTGATGTTTTCATTGACTATAGACAAAACCCCGATCACGACATGGGGCAACTTGCACTGCGACAGCTGTTATAGTGACAGAGTTGTCATGAGCAGTCCATATTGGGGAAATGGATCAAGAAGCCTGCAAATCGAAATATTGATGATCGCTGCCGGCACTTGCTATATAACCATTAAGCTGAAAAATATTAGTAAAAACCAAACTTATAACGCTAAATTTAATGCAGCCTTTGTCAACGAGCTATTTGATATCACTAAGATTAAAAATTCTCAAACAACTCTTCAACATAATCAAGGCACTCATATTTTCAAGCTATTGACAAATAAATCAGCTCAATTGAAGCCGGGCAAAGAGCTCATCATCGAAGCCATTATCACTTCGGCAGCTGATCTAAAAACCGCAAAGTCACTAATCAAACAGGCTCAAGCGGTTGATTTGGATGCTTTTCGTAAAAAGCAAAACACTCTTAGCCATCCAACATACCTTAACAGCCTAGCCGATCAGTCAGACAAACATTTAGCCGCTTCGGTACATAATATATTGCGAGCCAACCTGCTCGGTTATAAAGACTCCTTTTATACCGCACCGAATAGGGCTATCCATAAGGGACATTGGCTATGGGACAGCTGTTTCCATTGTTTTGCTTGGGATTTGTTTGACAAGAAGAAGGTCGAGCAAATTTTGGACAGCTTTTTCTGGCAGCAGGAAGCTGATGGTTTTTTACCAATCGCCTTCAATCACATCAAAAGGAAAGAACGAGCTTATGCCACTCAGCCGCCTTTGATTGCATGGGTAGCAGCAACTGTAACTAAGAACAAGAAGCTCATTAACAAAATATATCCCAGTCTTTGCCGATTTAACGATTGGCTGGAAAAAAATCGTCAACTGTCAAATGGTCTTTTCCAATGGAAAACAGCTGGTGAAAGCGGCATGGATAACTCGCCCAGATTTGATGATGCCCCCGGCAAAGAGGTCAGCAATGCAGCCAATCTCGATCATTGCTCTAGGGTGATCAACAACAAGGTCGCTCATATTGATTTATCAGCAATGATGGCATTGCATTATAAGTCAATGGCACAATTAGCTGAAACAATCGGCAACGTTGAAGATGTAAAAAAATGGCAAAAAAAATACAACAGCATCAAAAAGAAAATTAACCAATTTTTGTATGATCCTAAAACTAAATTTTATCACGATCGCCAGATTTCTGGAAAGTGGAATAAGCTTAAAACCATCGCAGCTTTTTGGACTTTGATTGCTGAAATTCCGGGCAAAACCCAAGCCAAGGCAGTCGTTAAACATCTTATGAATCCAGCCGAATTTTTCACGCCTCTGCCGGTTCCATCGGTAGCTATTGACGAAAAATCGTTCTGTTTTAATTATTGGCGAGGCCCTGTATGGATCAACACTTGCTATATGGTAGTGGCGGGATTAAACAAAATGGGCTTTGATAAAGAAGCCAAACTTGTTGGCCAAAGGGTTGTTGACGGGATCAAAAAAGAGCTGTCCTATAGCGGCTATTTCTGGGAGATTTATGATCCATTTGCAGGTTCTGCTGCTGATATGGAGAAAAAGCGTCAAGGTCCAAGACAAAATGCTATAGGCTTTTGTGGCTGGACAGCAAATGTGCTAAACATTTTAGAAGAAATCAAGGATTAAGACTGATAGCATTACATAAAATAGCTGATATTTGACAAAGCCGGCGAAAAGTCGGCTTTTTTTATGCTTATCTTAAAACTCAGGTAGCTAACTGTTGAGTTTTTCGACATCTAAAGCTATAATTTGTTGGATAAACGGATTGACTGAATAATTTTCGAGGAAATGAAAAATGAAAAAATTGTATTTAGTGATTTGCATTACAGCTTTAATTTTAGCTTGTACCGGTTGCAGTCAAAATGACAAGGTTCAAGCGAAAACAATCAATGCCGGCTGCGATGTTGACACTGCTATGGCAGCGACTGAGCAGGTACTTGTAAAAATGAATTTCATCATAAACAAATTCGATAAAAATCTAGGAATTATAACGACTCATCCGCTATCTGGTGCACAGGGTTTTGAACTTTGGCGATCAGATAACGCCGGCGATTTCAATACAGCCGAAGCAAATCTGCATAGTATTCGAAGAGCCGTTACAGTCAAAGTAACTCCTCAAGATCCGAAAGTTGTCATCGAATGTGACGTACAGACCCAGAGGTTGAGCATGCCGGAGAATGACATAAGTTATTCGTCGCAAATACACAACGCATTTTCGAACAGCTCTAGCGATATGCAAAGCCTTCACATGAATAAAGGCCAAAGAAAGAAAGCCCACTGGATCGACTTAGGGTCAGACATAGAATTAGCAAACAGGATAATTGCTAAAATAAACCAAAAGATTCACAACTAAGGAGTCAGTAACGATGAATGTCTTGGTAGCAGGCGGAGCTGGATATATCGGCAGCAATATGGTCGCAACTTTGGCCAAAGCGGGCCATCGCCCTATCGTCTTCGACAACTTGAGCAAGGGATATAAAGCCGCAGTAAACGATGCCAAACTAATTGTTGGCGATCTGGCCGATTATGATTTATTGGTTAAAACACTGAAAGAGAATGACATTGAGGCTGTAATGCATTTTGCAGCTTTTATTGAGGTTGGCGAATCGGTGGTTTGCCCGCTGGAATTTTATCGCAATAACGTATCTAATACGCAAAATCTGCTAAGTGCTATGGAAAACGTAGGCGTCAAGAAATTTGTGTTTAGCTCAACTGCCGCCGTATATGGCGACCCCGAACAGATTCCCATTATTGAAAGCTTGGCCAAGCTGCCCATAAATCCCTATGGCCAAACAAAATTAGCTGTTGAACAAATGTGTCACTGGCAGAGTGCTGCGGGAAAATTAAACTTTGCCGCCTTAAGATATTTCAACGCTTGCGGAGCCGGCTTTGATTGTTCGCTGGGCGAATCTCATCGACCGGAAAGTCACCTTATCCCGCTAATAATCCAAGCAGCTATGGGACAAAGGGACAGCATCAAGGTTTTTGGAACAGATTATCCAACCAAAGATGGCTCTTGCATCAGGGATTACATCCATATTGAGGATTTGTGTAATGCTCATCTTTTGGCATTGAACAAACTGGCCAGCGAAAAAGAGCTAATTTATAATCTCGGAAATGGCAAAGGGTATTCGGTTCTCGAGGTCATAGAAACAGTTAAAGCAGTCAGCGGTAAAAATTTCAAGGTTGATTATGTCAGTCCCAGAGCCGGTGATCCTGCAATTTTGACATCCGATGCAACAAAAGCCAAACAACAATTAAATTGGCAAATAAAATTTGACAGCTTGGAGACAATCGTTGAAACAGCTTGGACTTGGCACAATAAATATCCAGACGGATATCCAAAAATAAATTCATAATTACAATTGGCAAGAGACAGCTATGGCAAAATTTTATATCGGGATAGATTTCGGCGGAACAAATTTGAAACTTGGCTGCTTTGATGAACACTTAAATTTGATTGGCAAAATCTCTGTTGCAACAGAGGGTCACATGGGGCCAAGCGTAGTGCTTGAAAGAATTGCAACAGCCACCGAAGAGTTACTCAATAGCCATCAAATGTCACTAGCCGATGTGATCGCTATAGGAATTGGCGCCCCCGGCCCATCCGACATAGAAAATGGCTTGATAGTAGCTGCCCCAAATTTGCCGCTTTTTAAGAATGTACCGCTGAGACAGATGATTTCCGACAGGTTCGATAAACCAGCTATTTTTGAAAATGACGCTAACGCCGCTTGTTGGGGCGAATATGTCATGGGAGCCGGCAAAGGCGTACAAAACATTGTTTTTTTCACGCTCGGTACAGGTATCGGCGGAGCAGTAATATCAAATGGAAAATTGCTCAGCGGTTTCAACAATAACGCCGCAGAACTTGGCCACTTGATTGTTCGTCCGGGCGGAAGAGTTTGCGGATGCGGCCAAAAAGGATGCGTAGAGGCTTATGCTTCAGCCTCGTCGACAGCCGCCAGAGCCAAAGAAGCCGTCAAAGACAAAGCAGAATCAAAGCCTCTCACCGCGATATTGGAACAAACTCACGACATAACCTGTAAGGACGTTTTCGCTTGTGCAAAAGATGGTGACGCTTTGTCGGAGCAAATCATAGAAGAGACAGCCAATTGTTTGGCGATGCTGTCGATAGATTTACTGCATGTCACTGCCCCTGAAAAAATAGTATTTGCAGGCGGCATGATCGCAGCAGGCGAACAATTGCTAAGCAAAATACAAAAGCACTATGACGATATGCTGTGGACATTGAAACCAGAAAAAACGGTATTATGCTTTGCCACTCTTGGCGAAGACGCCGGTATCATTGGCGCAGCCGCTCTAGCCAAACAGATCCAAACCTAAAAGCCCAAACTACAAATTATCCCGCTTCTGTTGATCAGTCAAACTATCATTTAGTGAACCGCTGCGAAAACCAGTCAAGTCCAAACTAACGAATACAAAACCAAGTGACTTCAATTTTTTGATAATTTTCAATCTAATATCATGCGACACAATCTTTTCGATATCATCTGATGACACCTCGATACGTGCGATCTTATCGTGATGGCGAACCCTGAAATTAGAGAAGCCAAGTTTCGTTAGAAAACTTTCAGCCTCTTCGATTTGGCGAAGCCTTTTTGGTGTAATTTTCAAACCATATTCCATACGTGAAACCAGACATGGCGTTGAGGGCTTATCGGCAGTCGGCAGGGATAATTGCCTGCTCAACTGTCGAATATCATCTTTGGTCATCTTTGCTTCGGCGAGTGGGCAGCGAATATCGAATTCAGTTATAGCTCGATTGCCCGGCCTGTAATCGCTTTCGTCGTCAAAATTCGTGCCGAAAATAACATGACCAAAATCACGTGATTTTGCAAAATCAATCAATTCACGACATATAATTTTTTTGCAGAGATAGCATCTGTCAGGTGGATTCGCGATGAAAAGCCCATCAGAAAAAACATCTATTTCAAGAGCAGCTAGTTCAACATCAATTAGTTCAGCTAATTGTTTGCCTTGCTTTAATTCGCTTTTGCACCAAGATGAACCTATAGCCATACAGGCTATGACGTTTTGTTTTCCTAAGGTATCGCGAGCAACTTTGAGCAATAGACTGCTATCAACTCCAGCCGAAAATGCTACAGCAACTTTGCCTAATTCCGACAAAATCGACTGCAATATTTTATACTTTTTTTCTATGGCCATATTAAGATTATACGAGATGACAATCTAACGTGCTATAAAAAAAGCCGATGGAGAGAATCGAACTCTCAACCCCAGCTTTACGAAAGCTGTGCTCTACCATTGAGCCACACCGGCAAATATTGCTTAAAAACCTACGGCAGAAACTATTATATTGCACGGAAATTGTCAAGACCAAAACAGCTTTTACTTCAGAGCTTCCGTCACCTTGACAACTTCAGCCATTTGCTTTACATCGTGAACTCTCAAGATGGAGACGCCTGCTTTGATTGCCACCGCCACTGTTGCCGCAGTTCCAAAGCCTCTATCTGCTGGATTTTTTACGTTCGTCAATTGTCCGATGAAATTTTTCCTGCTCGTCCCCAACAAGACCCTGTAAGGTGTTTTGACAAATTCGTTCAAATTTTTCATCAGATCTACATTATGCTCAAGTGTTTTACCGAATCCGATTCCCGGATCTATAAAAATGCGATCAGATGCGACGCCACTCTGTTCTGCTTTTTTAGCTTTCTCTAACAAAAAATCACGTATTTCATTCACGACATTCTCATAGGTCGGCTTATTTTGCATATTTTGCGGCTCGCCCTGCATATGCATCAACACAACAGCGACATCTGTTTTCGCCGCCAGCATTCTCATATTTTCATCAGCCATTGCCGTGACATCATTTATAATTACAGCCCCAGTTTCGATCGCGGCTTCAGCAACCTGCCAATAATGAGTATCGATACTAATCGGGACATCAGTTTTTTCAGCCAACAATTTTATCACAGGAATTGCCGCCTCGATTTGCTTTTCGATAGAAACAGCTACTGCCGCCGGCCGCGTGGATTCTGGCCCAACATCGATAATGGCCGCACCATTTTTAACCATTTGCATTGCGTGTTGCACAGCTTTATCAACATCTATTTTTTCGCCATCTACAAATTTTCCGCCATCACTAAACGAATCAGGCGTTACGTTAAGAATGCCCATCAAGAGCGATCCGTTGGAAAAATCTAGTTTTCCTTTCGGCAATTTGATTATGTCACCTTGTGCGTCCATCAAAAAAGCCGAAATCCTAAAGATGTTAATTTTTCAGACAGGCCTAAATCAACATTTTGCAGAATCGTATTTTGAAATTCTCGCCGAATCGGATATTCTTTCCGCAATTTAGTGAAATACGCCCCTTGATTTGGCTGGTTTGCGATTTGCCTAAGCCTTTGGTCATCGCCTGTCACATCGTAAATATTTTTAACAATTTTCTGTATCGACAACTGGCTATCATCAAACTGATTTAAGTCAAGCGTTGGCACAGATGGCATCGGCAAAAACGGCTCGATAGAAAACTGCGGCGCGATAGCAAAATATTTGCAAGCCGCATCATATATCATCATCATTCCCGCGATTTTTCCATCAAACGAATAGCCCGCAATATGAGCTGTCACAATGTCAGCCATTTCGACTAGCTCTGCATCGATATTCGGTTCGTCTTCCCAGACGTCCAAAATCATCGCCGCGATTTTTTTGTCCTTGCGAGCTTTTTTAAGAGCCTTCGTATCAGCGACCGCCCCGCGTGAAGAATTGATCAATATTACATTTTGCTTCATGGAAGCGATTAGCTCTTCGTTTAATAGATGAAACGTTTTGTCAAATCCAGTTTTTGTCAGAGGCGTATGAAAAGTAATGAAATCACATTCGCAGATTTTTTCTATTGCGACATATTTAGAATCGTTCGTTTTTCTAGCCAGAGGCGGATCGTTTAATAACACTTCCATTTCCAAAGCCCTACATTTTTCAACCACCTTAGAACCAACATTACCAACCCCAACCACGCCTATCGATTTGCCCTTTAGCTGAATCTGCAATTTTGCTGCCACTTCAAGTAGACTAGCCACAACATATTCAGCCACCGAATTAGCATTAGATCCCGGCGCAGAAGAAAAGCCAATCTGCCGATCCCTCAGACAATCCAGATCAATATGATCGACCCCGATAGTTGCCGTCGCCACAAATTTAACTTTGCTGTTTTCCAGTAATTCTTGTCCAACTTTAGTAACACTTCGGACGAGCAAGACATCTACATCAGAAACCATTTCACGGGAAATATCTTTACCGTTTGCCGTTTCAACTTCGCCGATAGTTGAAAAGCATTGCTTTGCAAAGGGTATATTTTCATCAGCTAAAATTTTCATATCAGATCCAGACTCCTGCGATAGTTGCGTTACATTTCGGGCATTGGCCATTTTCCAAGCAATTGGAGATTATATTATATTGCGACCGTTTTATCAACAGCGTCGAGCAATTATGACAAACTGTGTCTTGGCCGCCCTTTTCGCCGGCATTGCCGATATAGATATATTTTAAGCCCGCCGCCTGCCCAATCTTGTAAGCTCGTTGCAATGTATCAATAGATGTCGCGTCACGATCGACACATCGATATTGCGGATAAAATCGGCTAATATGCCAAGGGACATCACAGCCAGCTTTTTCCACGATAAAGTTTGCTATTTTTTTAAGCTCATCATCGCTATCGTTTTCGTTTGGTATAATCAGCGTCGTCAGCTCCAGCCATATATCCGTATTTTTAGCAATATGTTCGATGGATTCCAGCACTGGCTTCAAACTCGCTTTGCACAGTTTTCTATAAAAATCTTCGCTAAACGATTTCAGATCAATATTGACGGCATCGAGCCAATCGCTCGCAAAATCTATCGCTTGACGCGTCATAAAACCGTTACTGACAAAAATATTTTTCAGTGACTTTTGCCTAGCAATTTTCCCGCACTCGCAGCAAAGCTCCATAAACATTGTCGGCTCGGTATAGGTATAGGCAATAGAATCGCATTTTCCTTCGACAGCCATATCGATGATATGTTCAGGCTCGATAGCCCCTGACAGCTCACCTTTCTCTTCAGGTGTCATTTGACTTATCTGCCAGTTTTGACAAAAGCTGCATTTAAAATTACAGCCGATTGCCGCCACAGAAAAAGCTTTCGAGCCGGGCAGAAAATGAAACAGCGGTTTCTTTTCAATCGGATCGATCGCCATGGAGCAAACCTTATCGAAATTCATCGATTTGAGTTCGCCGTGAATATTTTTTCTCAATTTGCAATGACCTAGCTGCCCCTCTGTTATTTGACATTGAAAACCGCACAGGTGACATGACACAATATTTTTATCATCGGTTTTTTGCCAAAGAACAGCAGTGTGAAATTTATCAGTCACAGGAAATGTTCCAAAAAAATATTAGCCTTGTTGAAAAACATTACAAGATGTCAAATTTTACTTTTGAGTTGAGTGCTTATAATGAAAATCCCCCATGATATCAGCCATTCTCAATGCAGCTAGATCCTCATCGCCAATTTTGCCATTAATAAATTGCTGAACCACCGGATAGTGATGCTGTTTGATATAATCGGCGTCACCATCGACTAAGATTTCGCCCCTATGCAGCATAATAATTCTATCCGCGATTTTATAAGCGCTTGTCATATCGTGAGTAACTACCACGCTCGTCAAACCTAGCGATTTTTGCAACTTGATTATGAGCTCGTTAATGATATCTGACCTTATAGGATCTAAGCCGGTCGTTGGCTCATCATAAAGCACTACTTCAGGACTAAGGGCTATGGCTCTGGCTAGAGCCACTCTTTTTCGTTGTCCACCGGACAAATTCGCAGGATAATATTTCTGCAAACCGTCAAGTCCTACCATCGCCAACTTAGCTTTAGCCAATTGTCCTAATCCGCTGAATTCATTAGTTTTGAAATTCTCTTTTATTGGAAACACTACATTTTCAAAAACATTCAAACTGTCGAACAAAGCTCCCGCCTGAAAAAGAAATCCAAAATTCGTCCTCACTTTGTTAAGTTTTTTTTCCGGCAGGTCATCTATCCTTTGGCCCTTGAAGAACACCTTTCCTTTTGTCGGTCTCAATAAGAGTATCAAATGCTTGATCAGCACAGTTTTTCCGCAGCCGCTTGGCCCGATTATTACTGTCGTTTTTCCTGTTTCGATTGATAGTGACAAATTGTTCAATACGGTATTATCGCCGAATTTTTTCGTTATATTTTCCAATACAATAACATGCTTTCCGTCATAAGCCTTTTCTTGTTGTTGATTTTCAGTCAATTTTTTAGCCTTTACTCTAAAGTCATCAAATAACCGATTTAACATTCCAAAATGTGCTGTAGATGGCCTTGAACAACACAGCCAACACAAAATCCAGAACCAAGATTGCGATAAAACTTGCCACAAAAGCCTCTGTACAAGCTTGTCCTACGCCGTGAGCGCCTTCTTTGCATCTAAATCCTTTATAGCAGCTGGTGACAGCTATCGCGCCTCCGAAGAAAAATCCTTTCACTATACCGATCGAGATATCCCACAGTTCGACACCTTCTGCGCTGAATTCCCAATAGGCTCCGGCGTTTATTTTTAGTTGCCAAACGCTCACCAGATATCCTCCGACAACTCCCATCAGATCAGCAAAGATGATCAAAAAAGGTGTGAGCAATAAGCAAGCCAAAAATCTCGGCACCACCAAGTGCTTCATGGGATCGATCCCCATACTTCTGAGTGCGTCGATTTGCTCGGTGACATTCATCGTTCCCAGCTCTGCTGTCAGCGCCCCTCCCACTCTGCCAGCGAGCATGACAGCCGCCAAAACTGGCCCCAGTTCTTTGACCACCGAGATATTTATCAAGGCCCCGAGATATTCTTCCAATCCCACTCCAGCCATTTGGTCGTAGGCCTGCACCGCCAGCACCATTCCCACAAAGGCCCCTGTCACCATGATGACCGGCACACTTTTGACTCCGATGAGATTCATTTGCAGCCAGACAAGCGGATATGTTTTTTTACCTACAAGGCTCACTGCGGACAGCTTTAAGGTTGAGTAAAAAAACTTGGAGAATTGTCCAATATCAAAAACCATTTTCCGAACTTTTGCGCCAATCACTGCGACCATACAAACTCTCTCCATCTCTATTTGCAATCCGTTTTCGCCAATACTAAACCCAAATATGCCAATAGTCAACATCAAATCGATAATCGCGTCAGCGGGTTTTTAGCTTTACTTGTGGTAAATCTCGGTTACAATATGACCGATTTATACTTATAATAGGCAATGTGATTTGAGACAGTAAACATGTTGGGCAAAAAATATGGCAAAAATCCAGATATATGACACAACGCTGCGAGACGGTATGCAGGCTGAGGGCATAAGTTTTTCGCTGGAAGACAAGCTAATGATAGCTCAGCATTTAGACAGCTTAGGCGTTGACTATATAGAAGGCGGCTTTCCCGGTTCCAACGACAAGGAGATGCAATTTTTTATAGACATAGCTCGGATGGGCTTGCGCAACTCAACTATCACTGCGTTTGGCAGCACAAGAAAAAATCACAGCAAATGCGAAGATGATAAATCTTTATCCTCTATTGTCGCATCAGGCGCAAAGGCAGCAACCTTGTTTGGTAAGACGTGGGATTTACATGTCACTGATGTCTTGCGATGCAGCTTGGACGAAAACATAATTTTATGCTCTGATTCGATAAAGTATTTGAAGCAGAATAATTTCGAGGCTATTTTTGACGCCGAGCATTTTTTTGATGGCTATAAAAACAATCCTGAATATGCCATGAAGGTTTTATCAGCTGTTGCAGAAGCTGGCGCTGATTCACTGGTTCTTTGCGATACCAATGGCGGCGTTCTGCCTGACGACATTGCTAAAATCACAGCAACCGTTTGCCAGACCTTCGGCGATATGACCATTGGTATTCACGCTCATAATGACAGCGGTTGCGCTACAGCCAGCAGTCTAGCAGCAGTCAAAGCAGGAGTCACTCATGTTCAGGGAACGATCAATGGCCTTGGCGAGCGATGCGGCAATGCGAATCTTTGCGAGATAGTGCCGAACTTAGCATTCAAGATGAATATGCAGACTTTGCCCCTTGAAAAAATAGCTTCTTTGACAAAAACGTCACGCAGTATTTTTGAGATAGCCAATGTTCTGCCTGTGTCTAATATGCCCTATGTTGGCGAGAGCGCTTTTGCCCATAAAGCCGGCTTGCATGTAAATGCTCTTCGCAAAAACAACAAGACCTATGAGCACATCGAGCCGGAGCGAACAGGTAATAAGAGGCGGATACTTATTTCAGAGCTCGGCGGTAAAGCCGCTATATTGGCGAAATTTGAGGGATTTATTGCTAAATTCAGTTCATTTAAGCTGGATAAGGATAGCCGTTTAGCCAAAAAGATATTGGATGAGGTTCAGCGATTGGAGGGTCAGGGTTACCAATTTGAGGCCGCCGATGCCAGCTTTGAATTATTAGTCCAAAAGATCACGAACATATACAAGCCATCATTTGAGCTAATCAAATATAACACGATGACAGAAAAGAGAGCCAACGGCAATCTCGTCACTGAGGCTACTGTCAAGCTCAAGGTCAAGGGTGTTATCGAACATGTTGTCGGCGAAGGCGATGGCCCAGTCAACGCTCTTGATGCCGCTTTGCGAAAATCCTTGATACGTTTCTATCCTGAGATCAGCGAGGTACAACTGTTCGATTACAAGGTTCGTGTTGTCAATGCTCGCGCCAATACTGCCGCTAAGGTCCGGGTCATCATAGAGTCGCGTGATAAGGATTCGATTTGGGGAACTGTCGGTGTAAGTGAGAATATTATCGCGGCGAGTTGGCAGGCACTTTCTGAGAGTTTTGAATATAAGATTCAGAAACAGGCGATCCAAGACAAAAAAAAGAGTGCACAATAGCGTTTGCTTACCTTCTCAAATATCGCAATTCTTTTGGCAAGGCGATATTATTTCCGTAACTGTCTTCGCCGTAACCATGTTCAGCCAAGAGAGCCAGATCTTTAAGCACTCGCCGATCTCCCCTGAATGTCACTTTAATATCTAGATGTATATCAATTTTTCCTTCTGCTTGCAGATATGCTATTTCATCAACGATGCGTTTTAGTGGAATAGCCTCTGCATCATCTATTTCTCGAATTTGCAGCGGTTGTTCATAGATAATAATTTTTCCCTGAGCGGCTAGTTGCAGCACCGAGTTTCTGATAAATTCACATGGCGCATCATCTGTCGCTTCATATTCCTCGATATCCAGCCGAACCGTTTCGACAGTCAGCCATTTCCGTTTAATCGCATTGATCTTTTCGTTTATTCTGAAGATATCCAGCGTCATTGCCGCATTACACAGTTCATCATCGAGTATCATTTCGACTTCACTTCCGTAGTGCAGTACGATTTTAGCTATCAGAGCCGACGGCCTCACATGAAATCCGCGATATTTTGGTATTGCCACTGAGACTTCACCTACGATCGCATATCTTTTAAGCATTTCCTGACAAAGGTGATTGGCGCTGATGATATAATCATTTGTATAACATATTGCATATCCGATCAGGACATCCAATTGCCTGGCCGGGTCTACCATAACTATTTCATCCAGCACTTGTTCGCCGATACGCCTGACATGCCGTTCAAAATAATGTGCAAAGAATGTTGCCACTCGTAAAAGATGAAAAACTATTGTGATATGGCCTCGTAAAATTGCGATATGTGGATCTTTAGATTCTATATCTGTTCCAAAAACGTATGTATCATAGACTGATTGCAGATTGTGAAATTTAAGTTCCAGTTGCCGCAGTTGCTCTTCGCTGATACTGTCGGCCGTAAAGGTATTGCATTCACATTTCGGTGGCAGACAAATTTTTTGCAAGGGCTTGCATTCTTCAGCTAAATTTAAGAATGAAGAAGCCAGCAAGATCACAGTTTCATCAACATTATCAACTTCCTCAACGTTGGCATCATTTTCCAAATGATCTAGTGACACTTCGTCCGTTGTAAAACTATCGTGAATAACACCAGATGGTATTTTTATGCCAAGTTCGGCTGCCTGCTCCATCAAATCGGTACAGAATCGAAGCAAAACACTGCTGACAAATTCTAGCGTTTGACTTGTTGCAGCCTGTAAATTGTTTTGTATTGGCAGTAATTTGTAGCTCGGCAGAGCATAATAGATATGCAGCAATTCATATCCAACTGTAGAAAAGAGCTTTGCCGTTGCAATAATAGTCCGAAAATGTCGCCATCGCCTATTATTTTTAGCTCCATAAGAATCTAATAATTCCTCAATTTCTATTGACTGGAGCATGATTTGGCCTAGCAGCGGCCTTGTCAATTTGCCATTTTTCACAAAATATTCAGGAAGATGATTCGCGATACACAGAAGTATTTGAGCCCTACCAGATATGAGTTCGCCAAATTTCTTTTCGTCGATTGCCACTTAAAGCCTCTTTTTTAACATTAATACCGTAAACAATATCATTCCTATTTAC
>CBDUWP010000037.1:0-15157 GCA_965370955.1 uncultured bacterium
GGTAAAGCCGGCGCGACCCATCAAGCCATTCAGGATATTGCTGTGATGCGGGCGATGCCGAACATGACAGTTGTCGTTGTTGCCGATGCTAATGAAACTCGCCAAGCGGTTTTGGCTTGTGACAGTTTTGACGGGCCTGTATATTTGCGGACTGTCCGCTGTCCTGTTCCGGTGATTTTAGATAGCAATCATAAATTCGAGATTGGCCGTTCTTACACATTGAAACAGGGTTCAGATGTCACGATCATTGGCACAGGCATGATGACCTCAAAGGCTCTTGAAGCGGCGGCTGAGTTGGATAAAGACGGCATAAATGCCCGCGTTATTCACATGCCCACAATCAAGCCGATTGATGAAGAAGCCATAGTAAAAGCCAGCAAAGAAACAGCTGGAATTGTGACCATCGAAAATCACAGTATGATTGGCGGACTCGGCGGCGCGGTTTCGGAGGTTTTGACTGACAAGGCTCCATGTTTTCTCAGAAGGATTGGCTTTCCGGACATTTTCGGCGAGTCTGGTGACAATGAAAAAGTCTTTACGAAATTCGGCACTAACGTCAAGGACGTAGTCGAAGCGGCTAAGGGTTTAGTTAGCTAATTTAAGGAGTATCAGATAATGAAGATAGCAGTTATTAACGAGACAAGCTCTGCTGACAAAAATCAAGATGTGCTGACGGCTCTTGACGGCAGGGGACATGAGATTATAAATGCCGGAATGACCAAAAGCGGCGCAACCCCCGAAATGACCTATATCAATACCGGCTTATTGTCAGCTTTATTGCTGAATTTGAAAAGGGTTGACCTTGTTGTCGGCGGCTGCGGCACAGGTCAGGGCTATATCAATTCAGCTTTGCAGTATCCGAACGTTTTTTGCGGCCTGATCCAGACACCGCTTGACGCATGGCTGTTCGGCCAGATCAATGGCGGCAATTGCATTTCGCTGGCTCTTAATTTTGGTTACGGCTGGGCAGGTGACATCAATTTACAGTTTATTTTTGACAGATTGTTTTCACTGGACGAGTTTGGCAAGGGCTATCCTTCTCATCGAGAAGAATCTCAGCAGGCCAGCAGAAAAACTTTGGAAAAAGTATCTGTCGATTCGCATAAAACTATGACTGACATTGTTTCGTCACTGGACGATGCTGTGATTAAGCCAGTTTTAGATTTTCCGGGCGTTAAGGATATATTGGCTATTGATTCCATTAAAGACGAGGCCTTGAAAAAGGCTTTGCAAAATAAATGCTAAAATAAGTGTAATTGTGATAAGAAAGGTTTTATAGATGAGAGTATTGGTTACTGGCGGCAGCGGCGACGTTGGTGAATATGTTGTTGGGCAAATAAAGAAAAAGCATGAAGTTATCGTTGTCGATTTAAAAGCTCCGAAAAAGAATACAGACGTTGAATATAAAAACGTTGACTTGACCGACATAGCTGCGACAAAAAGTGCCATAGACGGCATGGACGTTGTCGTGCATTTAGCTGCTATTCCTCATCCGTTTAACGATCCGGGCGACAAGGTTATGGGCATTAACATGGTGACAGCTTACAATGTTGCTGAAGCTTGTAAAGAATGCAAGGTCAAAAAGGTTATTTATGGCGGCAGTGATTCCTCGACTGGTTTCGGGATTAAAGAGACTGTTTATACGCCTGAGTATTTGCCGATGGATGGCGATCATCCTTGCTGGCCGCACGAGAGCTATAGCTTTACGAAGTATTTTGGCGAGATAATGTTCCGCGAATATGCAAGGGCTTTTAAGATTCCGACTATCAGCGTTCGTTTTTTGTGGGTTTGGCTTGAGCGGGATAAGGAAAATGTTGAGCCGATTATCAGAGGCGAGCAGGGCAAAATCAAACAGAGTGAAGGCAGTGCTTTTGATTGGATTGGCAGTTATGTAATGCCCGAAGATGTAGCAGAGATTGTTGCCAGAAGTGTTGATTATGATCCGGCTGATAAGGATTTCCCGTTTGAGGTTTTCTATGCTCACGCTAAGGAAAATTTCAATACTATCGTTGGCGAAGGTGACACCTTGAAAAAGGCTGAGAAGATTTGGGGCAAGGTTCCTAAAATCAAAAATCCTGACTATTATAAGAACAATCCGAACGCTCCGTTTTTTGACATTTCCAATGTTATAGAGAAGCTCGGTTACACACCGCAATATGATTATAAAGATTATTTGAAATAGGGGATTTTGTACATGGCTAGAAAAATAGAATTCATGGCATCTTTGGGCTATAGCGAGATGGCTCCTGAGAAGGCTTGTCAAAGCCTGTCGAAGCTCGGTTATGATGCGGTTGGCTGGACGATGGCCCATTGCAATCCTCGCGAGCATACAAAAGAGCAGCTTCGGTCTTTAGTGGATTTGCCGAAAAAATATAACATGGAAATAGGCGAGCTTGTCGTTCAGCAGAATGTTGTTTGCCTAGAGGATTCCGCTCAGCAGGACAATATCAAGCTTGTCATTGAATGTATCGAGATGGCTTCTGAAATTGGCGCACCTGTCATCAATTTGTTTACCGGCCCGCCGGCTTGGATCGAAGGCACTGGCAAAATCGGCGTCGATATCAAAGAGGGCCAAGCTTGGGATCTGGTTCTTGGTGCGTATGAGCAATTCGTCAAGGCCGCCGAAAAGCATCAGGTGCTGTTGGCTGTCGAGGGTGTTTGGGCGATGCTCTGTCACGATTATTATACAACAAAGCCGTTGATTGATGAGTTTGACAGCCCTTGGCTCGGCGTAAATCTCGACCCGTCACACGATGTATTAGCCGGCAATCTCGATGTTGGCTGGATTGTCAAACAGTGGGCGAAAAAGGACAGGATTAAACATGTCCATATCAAAGATGCCGTTGGCGTTCAGACCGACGGCCTGTTCATTTTCCCAATGCTCGGCGAAGGTAATGTCGATTGGAAAGCCTTTTGCACAGCTCTCGATGAGGTTGGATATGACGGTCAGATGAGCGTCGAATATGAATCATTTGTCTATCATGATACGGTTCTCGGCGGCGACACTGAAGAGGCGGCCAGAGTTTCGATGGCTCAGCTGAAAAAGATTATCTGGTAAAAAAAATCGGTAAAAAATTTGATTATAATTGATTTTTAAGGCTCTGAGCGTTTTCGATCAGGGCCTCTTTTGTTGGTATTATTTTTTCGTGCAGTTCGAATGTCCACTGGTAAGAATCCTCGATTCGTTTTGGATTTACGATTTGCGCGAAGAAGTCCATCGGGAATTTGTCATACCATGGGCCTTTGAGTTTGCGATGGGTTTTGAGTGTTTCGTAGCCGGATTTATTTATCCTGACATTGTAATCGCCGTACCATTGGAAGTTGACTGTTACAGGTGATGTTCCGATTTCTTCATCGTTCAATGTCACCAAAGCCCCTTGAGGTTTTGTGTTGATGGTGAGTTTACGTTCTACGCATCCCGTTAAAATTAAAATCGCCGCTATCGCCAGCAGCATTTGTAAATTCCGTTTTACCATGATTTGAATATCCCTTTCTAAATCTAAAGCCATACGATTCACAAACGGCATTATATCCCAAAAATATCTAAAAGTCGCAGATAAAAACGCAAAAATATCAGATAAATGTGCCTGTAAGCTATCGCTGTAGGGCTGCTTTGTTGATTTTTTGCCGCAATTATGGTACAATCATTTGTCTTAAATATGTTTTGGTTGGTCTGTCATTGTCGCTTTTTTTTGGATGAGAGTGGTTTAGGTCATGGTGATAAAAAGTTTGAATTTCTGGCGGCGAACTTGTCTGTTGATCTGCATATTATGCTGCTATCGGTTATCATTTGGCCAAGAGCTGTTTTTCGATAATTTTGCCGGCGACTATCATTGGTGCACAGGTTCCAACTGGCATGATTTGCGTCAGGTTCCAACTTCTAGCGATATTGCCGTCGTTGATTTTAATGATGGCGTGGTGGATGTTGCTTGCGATAACATTTGCGGTTCCGTTGAGATTGGTCGCTCGGCAAGCGGCGTGATTGTCAATGCCGATAGCGGCAAGATCGAAATTGTCGCTGCCCCCGGAGGTGACGGCAGCTTATGGATTGCCAAAAATCCCAATTCTTCCGGCACCTTAAATATCAACGGCTCAACTGTCACAGCTGAACTTTATATGTTCGCCGGTTACAGCGGCACAGGCACAGTCAACATAACAAGCGGCTTATTATCAGCTGTCGGCTGGATTTCGATAGGCCAAAACGCCGGCTCAGTCGGCACGATAAATATTTCCGGCGGAACAGTCGATGGTTATAAATTAGTTGGCTGGGCAGGTGATGGCTACTATATTCAAACAGGCGGCGTTTCGATTGGCCAAATTGACGTTGGCTTTTTTGGTTCTGGCGGTTACGGCAAATTAGAACTATCAGGCGGCACGATAATCGACAGCGTAATCAACGTTGGCGCAGGCGCAGCCGGCGAATTTTTAATTTCTGATGGTGTAGTTACCGGCCAGTCATCTGTAGTAAATTTTGGCACAGGGGTAAACGATAATTATGGCCTTGTCACAATGACCGGCGGTACAATTGATATCGGCATGGTTAAATCCGACAGTAACAGCACTGGCATCTTTGAAATGTCAGCCGGCTATATGGACGTCAATGATTTAATGCTTAGGTCAATTAATAAGTCAAGATTTATTCAGACCGGCGGCGATT
Source organism: uncultured bacterium (assembly GCA_965370955.1). Taxonomy (GTDB): domain Bacteria; phylum Planctomycetota; class Phycisphaerae; order Sedimentisphaerales; family Anaerobacaceae; genus CBDUWP01. The sequence continues at coordinate 4,658 of CBDUWP010000037.1, forward strand.
TAACGATTGGTTCTGCTGTCACAGTTGGCCAAGATGGCTCGGCCGTGAAAGATAATGGTTTGCGATTAAACGGCGGCATTTGCCATGCCAATAATTTTGACATTCAAGCTGGCTCAGCAGTTGATTTGACTCGCGGCGAGCTTGTTTGCGACGAAGCTAATCAAGCTAGTATCCAGCAGCTGTTCGACAGCAATTCGATCACGACTTACGGCGGATTTGGCGTTTTAACCAGCTCAGCCAGCAGAGGCGATGTGAGTTTTACAGCTGAGGCTTATGGCGATATTGCGACCCCCTCTGACGGCTACGTTAATTTTGATGATTTGGTCATTTTGATTGATAACTGGCTTGGCACAGATGCTGACGCTGATATCAATAACGACAGTATCGTCAATTTTTTAGATTTCGCTTTTATAGCCGGCGCTTGGAAACTTTGATTTTCGTTTGCAATTTTGCTTCATATCCTTTCCGCTTTTACTGTTTTACTTTTCCGCTTTTTTCGTTTAGAATAGTCGCTTGAATTTTAAGTAATTTTAGAACGGGACAGATGATGACTGAACTATCCGGCACGTATGATTTTAAGGCCATAGAGAAGAAGTGGCAAAAATTCTGGCATCAGAACAAAACTTTCAGAGCCGAAGATTGCGATACTAGTCGGCCGAAGTATTATGTTCTGGATATGTTCCCATACCCAAGCGGTCAAGGCCTGCACGTCGGCCATCCGGAGGGTTACACAGCCAGTGACATTGTCGCCAGATATAAAAGGGCGAAGGGGTTTAATGTTTTGCATCCGATGGGTTGGGACGCTTTTGGTTTGCCGGCTGAGCAATATGCCGTCAAGACCGGCACTCATCCCGCCGAGACCACCAAGAAAAATATCGACAACATCAGAGCCCAGATACAGTCGCTCGGCTTTAGTTACGATTGGGACAGGGAGGTCAACACCACAGACCCTGCCTATTACAAATGGACTCAGTGGATATTCGTAAAGTTATTCAACAGTTATTTTGATGCCGACAGCCAAAAGGCATTGCCAATCGATCAGCTCAAAATTCCAGCCGATTTAACAGCCGAACAAAAGCGAACATTTATCGATAACAATCGCTTAGCTTATGAGGCAGAGGTTGCTGTCAATTGGTGTCCTGAACTCGGCACGGTTTTAGCGAACGAGGAGGTCATTGGCGGAGTCAGCGAGCGTGGTTCTCATCCTGTGATTCGTAAGCCGATGCGTCAGTGGATGCTTCGGATAACCAAATATGCCGACAGGTTGCTAGCTGATTTGGTTGACGTTGACTGGTCCGCTTCGATAAAGAAATTGCAAGCCGATTGGATAGGCAAAAGTATCGGCGCCGAAGTGGATTTTGCCATCGATGGTTTTGATGAGAGCATTACGGTTTTCACGACTCGGCCCGACACTTTGTTTGGTGCGACCTATATGGTCATGGCGCCGGAGCACAGGCTCGTCGACGTGATTATGACTGATGCCAAAAAGGATGAGGTCGAGAAATATCGCCGTCAAGCCTCGATGAAAAGCGACCTTGACCGTACCGATTTGGCTAAGGACAAGACTGGCGTTTTCATTGGCGCTTATGCGGTGAATCCCGTAAACAATGCAAAGATACCGATTTGGATCAGCGATTACGTTTTGATTAGTTATGGCACTGGCGCGATTATGTCGGTACCTGCTCATGACGATCGCGATTTTGAATTTGCCAAGACTTTTGACTTGCCGATCATTCAGGTTGTTTTGCCGCCTGATGCAGAAGATGCCAAAGCCGCAGCAGCTGAAAAACTTTGCTTTGCCGGCGCAGGTTCTGCCATAAATAGCGGCGAGTTTGACGGCCTTTCGACAGCTGATTTTAAGACAAAGATTATCGCTTGGCTTGGCCAAAAGGGATTGGGCAAAAAAGCAGTCAATTATAAGCTTCGCGATTGGCTTTTTAGTCGTCAGAGATATTGGGGCGAGCCGTTTCCGATTTTGCATATGGCCGATGGCGAAATTGTTTCCGTTTCGCAAGATGAGCTCCCCGTTGAGCTTCCTGAAGTCGAAAGTTATAAGCCGACCGGCACAGGCCTATCGCCTCTAGCCGGCATTGACAGTTGGCTAGATGTCACTACAGCCGATGGCAAAAAAGCCACGCGTGAAACCAACACCATGCCCCAATGGGCCGGCAGCTGCTGGTACTATTTGCGATATATAGATCCCGATAATGACGCACAGGCTTGGTCGCTGGAGAAGGAAAAATATTGGATGAATGTCGATCTCTATATCGGCGGGGCAGAGCATGCGGTATTGCATCTATTATATTCGCGATTTTGGCATAAATTCCTTTACGATCTCGACCTTGTCAGCACGAAGGAGCCGTATCAAAAGCTGATAAATCAGGGAATGATTTTAGGTGCCGACGGCCAAAAGATGAGCAAATCTCGCGGCAATGTCGTCAATCCAGATGATGTTATCAATCGTTATGGAGCCGATTCGCTTCGCCTTTATGAGATGTTCATGGGTCCTCTTGAAGCCACGAAACCTTGGACTGATAGCGGCGTTGAAGGTGTGTATAGATTTCTGCAAAAGTCATGGCGATCGATTGTCGATTTGGAAACTGGCGCACTTGCCAGCGAAATATCTTCTGAATCAGCCGACGAAGAGACGCTGGGTCTTTTGCACAAGACGATCAAAAAAGTCGGCGAAGACATTGAGAATTTCGCATTCAACACAGCTATTAGCAGTATGATGATTTTCATCAATCATTTTTCCAAGCAGGCCAGCCGCAATAGATCTGTTGCCGAACAATTTGTTCAGTTGCTTGGCCCTTTTGCTCCTCATATTGCCGAGCAATTGTGGCAGTTGTTAGGCCATAGCGATAGCCTTAGCTATAAAAAATGGCCGAGCTACGATCCGGAATTGGTGAAGGAAAAGCAGATAGAGCTAGCCGTACAGATCAGGGGCAAGATTAAGGATAAAATAGTCATTGATGCCGACGCCGATGAATCTTCGATTACCGAGATGGCTTTAGCCAGCGAAAAGGTCAAGGCGGCATTGGCCGGCGCAGAACCTAAGAAAATTATTGTCGTAAAGTCGCGGCTCGTTAATATCATTATTTGATGGATTGATAATGGCGATTGAGATTGAAGCTAAGATGAAGATTGATTCCCATGACGGAGTGATTGCGTTGCTTTCCAGCGCAGGCGGTGAATTTATTGGCGACTATGTCCAGCGTGACATTTATTTTGACGATAGCGATTCATCGATTCGGCAAGCGGACAAGGCTTTAAGGATCCGGTATCAGACCCTTGCCGATGAGTCGATTTGTATCGTGACATATAAAGGGCCGAAACAGTCCGGCGATTACAAAACGCGTCAAGAGATAGAGTTTACCAGTTCCGATTTGTCTGCGACTGAGGAGTTTTTTAATGAGCTGGGTTATACGAAATCGATAACCATTGAAAAGAGGCGTCAGGTTTGGCGTTTAGCAGATTGCGAGATAGCTTTGGACAGTTTACCGCTTTTGGGCAATTTTATCGAGATAGAATCGCCCGACAGTGCCGCGATCAGGACGGTTCAAAATCAGTTGTCTCTCGGCGACCTTGCTCATATCCAAACCAGTTACGCCGATTTGCTCCAGAATTATGCCAGAGAAAATAACATCGGTTCGCTTGAGTTTATTTTTGATTGAATGATGCAAATTTTGCTATGGATTTTAAGACCGGTTACATTTGTTATATTGAGAATCCAGCCTCCGGCTTGCGTGCCAAAAAGCCGATTGGCCAAGCTTTCGCCGATTATTTAACGAGTCATGGTTATAGCCTTCGGCGGGTGACAACCAAGTCGCTTGACCATGCTCAGGAAATAGCTCGTCAGGCTTCGTCGGATTCTGATTGTAAATTAGTTGTCGCTATTGGCGGCGACGGCACTATCCGCGAGGTTGCTCAGGGGCTAAGTAATAGTGACACAATTTTATTGATGCTTCCGGGCGGCACAGAAAATCTTTTAGCTAGCGAGTTCGGTATCGATGATAAATTGTCGACTGCGATCCGCATATTTAAAGAGGGTGTTGTCAAGCATTTGGATCTCGGCGTGATAGGTGACAGCTGTTTCACTTCGATAGCCAGTTTTGGCTTTGATGCCCATATTGTCAAGCTCGTCAATTTTGGCCGCAGCGGTAATATTAGCTATTTCAGTTATGTTAAGCCTTTTTGGCAAACCTTTTGGCATTATCGCCCGCCTTTGCTTGAGGTTGCGATTGATGGCAAAACAGTTTTCAGCGATTATGGAATGGTTTTTGTTGGCAACATATCCCGCTATGCTACTGGCCTTCGGATTTTGTCCAAAGCCGATTGCTCAGATGGCCGGATAGATGTTTGTGCTTGCCGATATAAATCGCGATGGCGTTTGCTGTTGCATTTTATTGCGATATTTTTTGGTTTGCATTTGAAAAGTAAATCTGTATTCTATGCTAAGGCCGATAGAGTCACTATCAGTTCTCCGAAATCTGTTCCGACTGAAATAGATGGCGATCCCGGCCCGGATTTGCCGCTTGAGATTAGCGTTTTGCCCAAGGCGGTCGAGTGCCTGTTGCTCGAAAATTCCAAGCCGATAGGTGCGTTGAAAAATTTATTCAAAAAGATAAAGATTAAATAATAAAGATAACAATTATGACTGACTCGTTTACGATAGGTGCAGGCGGTGGCTCATTGGCTAAGGTCGATAGGGCTTTTGATGTAAGTTGGCCGCAATCTCAGCAGGCTTGCAAAGATGAAAAGCTTTTTGACATGGCTTGCCCCTGCGTCATTGAGAGTCTTGACATGTGCCTTTCGATTGCTGAGACATTGGTCGGTATTTCTGATAGAACCGGCGTTGACATTATTTTTAAGGCTAGCTTCGACAAAGCCAATCGCAGTAGTATCGCAAGTTTTCGCGGTCCGGGTCTCGATAAAGGCCTTGCGATTTTGTCGAAGGTTCGCCAGCAATTTTCGATTCCCGTTATGACAGATGTTCATGAGCCGGCTCAGGTTTCGGCATTGGCGTCTGCTATTGATTGCGTTCAGGTTCCAGCCTTTTTGTGTCGCCAAACGGATTTGTTAACAGCTTGCGGCAAGACGAATCTTCCGGTTGCTGTCAAGAAAGGCCAGTTCATGTCACCAGACGAGATGGCTGGTGTCGTCAAGAAGGTGACATCTTTCGGCAATAAAAAAATCATGCTGACCGAGCGTGGAACATTTTTCGGTTACAACAGGCTCGTCAATGACATGACATCTTTTGCTGCGATGAAACAGTTCGGCTATCCTGTTATTTTCGACGCCACCCACAGCACTCAGCGTCCGGGCGGATTGGGCGATTCGACAGATGGCAATCGCGAAATGGCTCCAGTTTTGGCAAAGGCTGCGATAGCAGCTGGCGCGAATGGTTTATTCATTGAGGTCCATCCTGATTGTGAAAAGTCGAAATCCGATGCCGCCTGTATTATGCCGATAGCTTGGCTGGAAGAATTGCTCGCCAGTTGTAAAGCCATATTTGATATTGTAAGGACATAAAAGTGGAAAAGAAAAAACATTTGTTTGGCCCGGTGCCGTCTCGCCGTTTAGGCCGCAGCTTGGGCGTTGATATAATCCCATATAAGGTTTGTTCGTTGAATTGTGTTTATTGCCAGATTGGCCACACAGATGAGACGACAATTGAGCGTAAGCCCTATACTTTGCTCAATCCAGTTCTTGTCGAGATCAAAAATTTTCTTGACGCAGGTGGTACTGCCGATTACATAACGCTAAGCGGATCAGGCGAGCCGACATTGAATTCGATTTTTGGCAATTTGATTGATGGCATAAAAGCCCTGACTGATGTCCCTGTCGCCTTGATAACCAACGGCACTCTTTTGTATATGCCTGATGTTCGAGCCGACAGTTGCAAGGCTGATGTGATTTTGCCGTCTTTGGATGCTTCGAATCGGGAGTTGTTTAATAGGATTAACCGTCCTCATTTGCAGGTGACATTTGACAAACTAGTCGATGGCTTATGTGCTTTGCGATCTGATTACAGCGGCCAGATATGGCTTGAGGTTTTCATGATTCAAGGTGTCAACACTTCTGATGCTCATCTTGCCGAATTAAAAGGTATCGTTGATCGCATTTCGCCCGACAAGATCCAGCTCAACACAGCCGTTCGCCCGACAGCTGAAAGTGATACGCCTAAGGTTAGAAAAGTTGACTTAGAAAGAATCGCCGAATTTTTTGGCGACAGCTGTGAAGTGATAGCTGATTTTGCACTTGACAATATGTCGGATAATATTCATTGCCGCAGCGAAGATGTGCTGGCTCTTTTGACTCGTCGTCCTTGCAGTTTGCCAGACATTTGCGCTGGCCTTAGCATTGGCGAAAACGAGGCGACCAAATATATCGAGATGTTGAGCAGTCGCCATTTGCTTACAGCCGAGCGTATTTCGTCCGTTGTTTTCTACAGCGCGACTTAAACAATTCCCTTTTTATGTTATTTTGGGCTGATTTTAGGTTCAAATAATAAAGAAAATCCCTCTGATGGCCGATAAAAAGTCCTAGACGCCTCCTCATTTAACAATTATAGGCAAAAAAAACTTTTTTTTTTGCTTTAGTACTTCGATTTTAGACCGATAAGACCATATAGGCGTTATAGGAATTATCATTGTTTGGATTTATTTTTATGGAACAGGTCAAGCGTCAGCTTATTTTGAGTAAAGGCTCTGAAAAGTACGTTTTTCGTTATGAAAACGGGCGTGAGAACGAGCTGCTTGATGCTATAGTTGTTCAGGCTGAAAATGGTAATACCAATTTTGACTGGTTTGATGCAGCGGTTTTGAGTTTCAAGTTGACGCAGTCTTTGATTGGGCAGGCGGACGATTTGTTAAGAGACAACTCCTGCTGCAAATTATAGCTGCAAATTTATAGATTACTGTTGTGATGGTATGTTTTTGAATGTCAAACGGATGCAATTATTTGGGTAGGTAGATTATGGACAGTAATATTATAGTGGAAGATTTTTTGAATTATCTTCGATATGAGAAGCATTTTTCGCCGCACACGGTCAAATGCTACGGTGCTGATTTGGTTCAGTTCAATGGATTTGTATCCGGCACAAACACAGCGTCGTCATCATCTGGCTCTGGCTTTTCGCCTTCTGCGTCATCTGCTTCGAGTGATATTGGCGGTGATGTTGCGACAGAGACTCAGGTTGAGGTTGACCAGTTATTGCTCACTGTCGAGGCTGACACTGTTCGTGCTTACATGGTTCGGTTGAACGAGCAGAATTATTCTAAATCAACATCAGCTCGCAAGCTTGCCACGTTGCGCAGCTTTTATAAATTTTTGCTCAAGCGCGGCCGCATCGACAATAATCCCGTCATTTCGATCCGCACTCCTAAGCAGGAAAAGAAGTTGCCGATGTTTTTGGAATATGAAGAGGTTAAGCGTCTTTTGGATGCTCCTGATCTCGGCTCATGGCTCGGCGCTCGTGATCGTGCGATAATGGAAACTTTGTATAGTACCGGTATTAGGGTTAGCGAGCTTGTCGCTTTGAACATGGACGACATCGATTTTTTGAGCGAAGTGATACATGTTCGCGGCAAAGGCAAGAAGGAGCGGATAGCTCCAGTTAGTGCGACAGCTTTGCAAACGATCCAATATTACATGGAGTTCCGTAATAAGCGTGCCAAGAGCAATCAGAATTTTGATTTGAAGGTTTTGTTCGTTAATAAGCACGGCACACGTTTGAGTACTCGAAGTGTTCGCCGGAAAATGGATAAATACTTAAAGATTGCTGGCCTTGACCCAAAGATCAGTCCTCACACATTGCGGCATAGCTTTGCCACTCACATGTTGAACAACGGCGCAGACCTTAGAAGTGTTCAGGAATTGCTTGGCCATCAGTCACTTTCGACGACTCAGGTTTACACACATTTGACGACCTCGAAGCTGAAAAAAGATTATGATGCCGCCAATCTTCGCGAAGAGGAATCTTCTGGCGGAGGCTTTTAGACTCATCTGTTTAATTTGATTTTGACAGGCCGGTTTTGCCGGCCTTTTTTTTGCTGTTTTTTTTACTGATTGATTTTATCAAAGCAAGCCGGATGCTTTTCTTTTAATATGTCCAGCATTTTTGTGGCTGCGTTACGTATTTCCCATTGCGCTTTTTTTGAGGTTCGTAATCTAAAGATATGCCGCCATTGCCTAAAATTTGCCGATATCACAATCTCGCTCACACAGGCATTTGGCAGTACGAATCTGGCATCTTCTCTTTTGAGTCCTCTTTGTCGCCATTTGTCGTACATTTTTTGGATTGTTTGCATATCCTGATGGAAGTCCGGCTCGAATTCTGTCGGCAGATTTTCCGGCACGACATAGCCGAACTGATCTTCGTTGACGTATCTTTGCGACTGCTGCGAGACTGACATTATGCGATGCCTGACGAGCTGATGCGTCATGGCTCTTGAACAATTTTTTATTCTGAAGGTTGCATAGGCATGTTCCAGCGGCGATTCATGGCCCATTGTAATCAGTCTTTGTATGAATTCGGTTTGTGAATTTGCTCCAATGTTGTCGAAGCTGAGATAGCAGGTTCTGCCAGCCTGTTCGATAACTTTATCCGCATCAGGTGTTATCGCGATGAGTTCCACGTTTAGCTTTTTTTGATTTTTTTTGCCGCTCATATTTTTTTTGCCTTTTTCGTTTTTTTTTTCTATTTTGTTTTAGATTTCGCTGCTTTAGATTTCGCTGCTATCGATTTTGCCCAGTACAGCCAGAGCTATTTTCACATTTCCAAATGGCGCACTGACGGCGAATCCCTCGACGATATCTTTGATCTCTTCGACCATATTTTGAGCTATTTCGATACCGATTTGCCTGCCTTGTTCTTTTGTTTTAGCTTTGCTCATTTTGTCCATAATATTTTTTGGCACGACGACGCCCGGCACTTCATTTGCCATAAATTCAGCATTTTTGAAACTGGTAAAGGGCCAGATTCCCGCGATGACAGGTATTTTGCAATCTTCGGTAGCTTCTAGAAAGCTTATAAGATTTTGCTTATCGAAGACCGGCTGCGTGATTGCATATTCTGCTCCTGCTGCGACTTTTTGCCTGAATCGCTGGATTTCTCTTGCCATTTCCGTCGCCACAGGATTTGCTCCGACAGCCACAGTCATAGATATCGTTGGCTCTAGCTTGTTTGCCCCGATATCCATTCCGCAATTAAGGTTTTGCACGACTTCTGTTAGAGCCACAGAATCTAAATCGAACACCCCTGTTGCGTCTGGATATTTTCCAATTTTTGGCGGGTCCCCTGTAATGATCAGCAGGTTTTTTATTCCCAGTGCATAGGCTCCGAGAATATCAGATTGGATTCCGATCAGATTTTTATCTCTACAGCAAAAGTGCAGAATGGTTTCGATGTTTGCCTGCTCTTGTATTTTTGCCGCCGTCACGATAGGCGACAGCCTTGAGCTTGCTCTTGGTCCATCGGGGATATTTATTGCATCAATTCCGGCATTGGCACATAGCTTTGCTTTTTCGATAATTGATTTTATATCGAGTCCTTTTGGCGGAGTTATTTCTATTGCGGTAACTTTTTTTCCGTCGGCTATTTTTTTTCCGAGGTTGGATTTGTTTTGCAGCTTTGGCCTTATTAGCTTTTCTTTTTTGACGATTTCAGTTGTCACCGAGAGAGCGATTTTACTGGTTGTTGCTTTGTCTAGCGGCCTTATAGTTTGCACAATTTTTTTGATATGTTCTGGTGTTGTCCCGCAGCATCCGCCGATAATTTTTACGCCTTTTTCCATAAATCGCTTTGCGTATTCAGCCATATATTCCGGCGTTGACATATAGATGGTTCTATTGTCGATTTGTTTCGGCATTCCGGCGTTTGGCTGTATTGCGATTGGTTTATCTGTCACTTTGCGTATGTTGTCGATAGCTTGTAGCATGTCGAACGGGCCTATGGAGCAGTTTAAGCCGATAGCTGTCACATTGTCCATAGCGGCGATTTTGGCGATAGCTCCGGTTATTTTTTCGCCGTAGGCAGTTTCTTCGCTATTGGTTATAGTTAATTGCGCTACAACTTCGAGCCCGCTTTTTTTAGCTGCTTCGACAGCGATAACCAGTTCGTTGCTATTTGAAAATGTTTCTAATATGAGAAAATCGACACCGGCATTTTTCAGCATTTGTGCCTGATTTTCAAAGGCTTCCATTGCCCGATTTTTTTTGTCACTATATTTAATTCTATCTATTCCTAGCGGCCCGATCGCGCCTGCTATTAGTGTTTTTATTCCTGCATTTTTTGCGGCAGTTTTCGCTAGCTCGACAGCTGCTGAATTTATTTGCTTACATTGTTGCGCTAGCCCGAATTTAGCTAGTTTCAGTTCATTTGCACCGAAGGTGTTTGTCTCGACAAAATCAGCTCCAGCTTCTATATATTGCTGATGAATTTTTATGATAAGTTCAGGGTTTGTCAGATTTAGCTGATCGAAACATAGGTTAACGAAC
>CBDUWP010000038.1:0-14903 GCA_965370955.1 uncultured bacterium
CCAGTTTGGCTCGTCCGGTTCAGATAGAGCTTATCTTGAAAGCTTTATCGGAGATTGGTTGTGGCCAGAGACATTTAACAGCCATCCATTTGAATGAGATCATTTCCCTAAGCAAGAGCAATAAAAGCGGCAAGGAGGTCACATTATCTGGCGGCTTTATTGTTCGATATGAATACAACCAGTTGACATTCAAGTCCGGCAGCAGCCTCAGAGAGAAAGTTAATATCACAGCTGAGATTGCTATTGAGGGTCAGACTCGCGTTGGGAGTTACTTGGTCGAGGCCACGATTTTAAAAGCCACTTTAGCTGGCATGAAAAAATTTCAAGCCGGTAAGAACAGCTTTGTTGAATGGTTCGATGCTGACAAGCTCAAGTTGCCTCTTACGCTCGGCCCTAAGCAAGCTGGCGATACATTTATTCCGCTTGGCCATGGTTTCGCTAAAAAGGTCAACCGCTTTTTGATTGACAGTAGAGTTCCTCGCCATATTAGGCAGCAGACGTTGGTTGTTAGCGACAGTTGCGATATTATATGGCTTTGGCCGCTAAGGATCAGCCGGACAGCTTCGGTGGACAAAGATACAACTCGCATCCTTCGCCTTCAGATCACGAATTCGCGCACAGATTAAAAAAAAGGCTGATTAAAAAACCAGCCCTTTAATTCCTCACCTGCTTGAAAAACAGATTACTTACGAATAATTTTCGCTTTCACTTGATTATTAACAGATCCCTTGACATGTTTTTGCCAAATATAAATATCATAATCACCAACAGATTCAGCCATTGTGTAATCGACCGAACTATCGCCAATAATTTTATCCGGCGAAAGAATCAACACAAAATTCTCCAAAACTTCCTGACCAAAATGGTTTTGCATAGTAAGCGGAAACTCACCTTTATCCAATGCATCAGAAGCATCGCGCGTACCACCACCAAAATGATTTGAATAACAAATCATCGTTTTCGTTTGGCCCGGCATCAATGGCTCATCTGCCAGCCAATACAATTTTTTCGGCCCTGCTATTTTTAATAAACTATTTCGCATTTGGGATTCTAGCCTTTTGCCACTCTCATCATAAAGAGCTATTTGAGCAGGAGAAAAATTTCCTAAATAAATTTCTGTTTGAGGCTTATCAGAACAATTTTTAGCCACTAAAATATTCCCCGACATAAACAGGTCATCTTCATTGATAATAAAAATCAAAGTATTTGTTCTGATGTCCTGCTCAATATTTGCTTGAGTTAAAGCATTTTCATGAAAACCCACAACATATTGCAATAGTTCGGCTGGGACATATTCATCCGCTGTTGCAGGAAAAGAATCAAAATGAGACAGCTCTTTTTCAGGTTCATTAATATCTGTCACTTTCTGCTCGATTTTCACAACATCCACACCGCAGGTACCCCGAGTTGTTGCAGATCCTAATCGTGTTTCATTCCAAAATGGCGTCCATTTTTTATTTTTGGCGCAGCCTTCTTTTTCAAATCCGCACCCTTGTTCCAATATAATTTGCAAACGGTAGGCTTTTGACGGGATAACAGAATCTAGATTGGCTCTATAACCTTGATATTTCCCTGTTGTTTGATATGTCAACGAATCAAACGGCAGATCCCAGCAAATTTGAATTTTTCGCAATTCAACGGGCCGCTGGACCCAATCTTCCGGCAACACTATAATATACCGATCATCACCTACATAGATAGATTCCAAAATAGTACCAGCCATTTTAGCTGACGTCATTTTCGCTTGCTTATATGGCAAAGTGATCGGCATCTCAAAATCATCAGCAACCATATCCAATTCAATTTTAGCCACAACCTTTATCATATCGTGCGAAACAAAGTGCCAAGTATCAATTTGACTGTCAGCGGTAAAACCTTTGTCATCTTCGGCTATTCTCACCTTATTCTTATTTTTTCCCACCTGCTGAACTGCCTGACAGATTTCGTCGAAATGCGTCCGTGACAGCGCCGACTCCAGAGTCAGTTTATTGCGACCGACTCTGCCGGCAAAGACCAAATTGCTTTGACTTTCCATATCTATCTGCGACATCGCCCAAAGACTATGGTCAATGTCAGCCAACATCGTGCCAATAATTCGCATATATCTTACAACATTTAAGGTTCCCACAAAATCTGCCGCAATCGCATTATCAAAGGTCGCCAAACATTCAGCTATTTCAGATGGCACCTCGTTTGGCCCTCCGGCTAACACTTCGTCTATAAAATTATTAACCAATTCACCCGCCTGCTCATTGCAATCACAGGTCACAACTTCGAGGCTGATATCATCTACAATGGCCGAGCTGATTCTGAAGCCGCCTTTGTACATTTGATTTATCAACTTGCCATATGGCCCATTCGGATCATCAGCTTCCATAGCAATTTTTACTTTGTCGATAACAATGTCTTTATATTCATCCTGCGGCAATTTTTCAAATACCATTTCAATACCGATATTTTTCACATAGTCGTAAAGATTTTGCGATTGCCAAAGAGCCATTATTGCGTCATTGGTTTTCTTGACAGCTTCGGCATTTTTTATTCTCCAAATTTTTCTCTGCTCAAAACGTTTTTCTTTATCGAATTTCATTGAGATAGCTGCAGATCCGGCAGAATTTTGTGCCAAACTTGAGATGATTTTTTGAGCTTGCTCGAACAAATTTGACGATATTTCTTTTTCGACAAAAAATGAAATCATGTCATAGCTAAACATGTTCAATTCTTCAAAAAAGACCGTATCAGTTCTAAGGCCAAAGTTAAAAAAAGCACCATTTGACAGATACCGGAGCATGTCATTTTTTCGCACAGTTTTTGATGGCGTAAACATTCTAGCCATTATAGTCCCTTCGACCGCCTCAATATCCATTGAGCTTTTCCATAGTTTAGCTGACGGATTAGAAACCAGCGTTAAGGACTTCACCTCTTTAGCCATAATATCCCACAATCCCGCATAAAACCCCATGACCTCTGGCGGCGGGCTGTAGCCGTTTTTACTACCTCTGGCAAACTCTTTTTTGACTGATTCTAATTTAGCTTTGATTTCAGGGCTGAATTTTGTGGACAATTCCTGCATATCCACATAGACCCATATCGCATTGGCAGCTGCCTCGGCAGGTTTGTCTATAGCAAGCGTTTTGCCTTCGGCTATGTTTTTAGCCAAGTTCAGTAATTGGTTATAATTTTTCGTATCACAAATCATGACAAAACCGCCAAGGTCTTTGATGATCATTTTTTCTGCATTGATTTTTGCAATACCGTTAGCATCTGGCGGCAAGATTTTATCGTTATCAGCCACCAACTTATCAAAATCCGTTACAGGCATAATTAACGCCGGCACCCACTTATCAGTAACTTTGTCTGCATCGGCAGCGGCGATTTCGACATTAGCCACAAAGAAAGCAAAGTCACCATTGATAGCTAAATTTTTCAGGGCAGGATCGCTTAGCCACCGGTTCAATTGCATACGTACCAGCATCGACACACCAGCCGGCACAGGAGAAACGCCCTTAACATATTGATCGATATTAAAGATAGTTGTCTCTAATTTGTTTACTCTCAAACAAAACATCGCATCAGACGGCAATAGCTGACATAGCTTGTCACCTTTGATTTTTTTCTTAACAATTGTTTTTTTAGCTACAGCTGATTTTGGCGTATCTATTGATCTTCGCCTTGATCTGGGTGACTTTGGGAGCTCTTTTTTTTGCACGATTGCCTTGTCACCACCTAAGCCTTTCAATGCTTTGACAGCAGCCTCATCGCCTATCGCCATAATATAGCTGGCGATAGCTGCTTTTGTTTTTTCATCGCTTGCCGCCATCAATTCTGCAAGCGCATTCCAATCGCCGGTAGCCTGCATCTGATTGATTTTTTTCTGCCAGTTAAGAATACTTTGGTTTTTGGCAACGGTATCATTTTCTTTAATTTCCACTTCTTGAGTTATGCCGCCATCTGCTTTGTTTGTTTCATCGATATCTAATTTTGCTATACTTATTGCCGCGACCAAAATAATAATTGCCGCAGCCGCATATTTTGTAATAGTACTATTCATAATTTTTCTCCCAATCATTCGCCAATCTCTGCCTTGAGATTTTTTTGCCATTTGCCTGTCAAACTCTTTAAGCATTTGCTGCTTCAGTTTTTGCTTGTGGTCGAGATTTATTTTGTCATCTAAATGTAGCCCGTCAACAATCTGTCTAAATTCTTTTGCGTTTTTGAAATTAAACATTTTCTAGATCCCCGCTTACAACTGCTAAATGCCTTTTAAGTTTTTTCAGTATTCTATGCAAACTAACTCTAACTGTGGCAGGTTTGGCGTTTACAATTTTTCCAATTTGTTCAAAGCTAAACTTTTCAAAAAATCTTAACGTGACAATGGTTTGATGTTTTGGCTTTAGCTTAGAAATCGCTTGATGCAGTAAGACATGGTTTTGTTTTTGATCACAACAGCATTCTTCGCTGCCGGTTGCACAGGCCAAATCGGCTCGTTTCAACAGGGCTTTACGTCTTAACATTTTTCTAATGTAGCTATTGACATGGTTATTTGCTATGGCATACAGCCAGCAGGCAAACTCGTCCGCAGATTCTCCTGTAAATGCGCCAATTTTTCTCGCCACCTGCAAAAACACCGTAGACGTAACATCCTCTGCAACATGTGCATCAAACAGTCTGCGTTTACAAAACCGATAGATTGGGTCATAATACAAATCGTACAATTGGCCTAAACCGTCACGGTCTGTTTTCGCCTGTTTTAGCAAATCACTGATTCTTTGCTGAGCCTGAATTTTCGCCATTACATTAACCATTGTCTACCTGTAATATTGCGCAACAACAGATTATGTTACAAAAATTCGTGAAAAAGTCACAACTTGTTTTTGTTTGGCGGATTTGACAGTTAGATTATTTCGTAACTTTTTTCATTCTCTCGATTAGCTCATCGCCCAGCGCGGACTTTTTAACGATATGTTCTTGGATTTCCTGAACAAAGCTGCTGTCTTCATAAGACCCGATCACTGCATCAAAATCCTCTCGTACGACATTGCTGTCGCCATCTGCTCCGAAACCTGTCCGTGTAATTTCTGAGAATTCTTTTTTGGCATCTTCCAGCAGCATATTATCCAAGCCAACAACACTTTGCTTCCATTGCTCCGTGATATTAGTGACATCTTCTGCGGTAAATTCAGCTATACTTTTGCCTGTCCGTTTTTCGAGCAAATTCTTCGCCCAAGTCCATTCATAGCTATAATAATTTTCATGCATTGTTTTGAAGCTGTCATTGATTTTTGCAAGCCCGTCAATTTTGCCTTTTTCGATATCGTCCATCAATTTTTCGATCATCGATTGCGGCGCAAACATGCCTGCTACATCGACCCATTTGCCGCTGCCTTTTTTTGAATCAGGCTTTAGCCTTTCGGCGATTTGTTTATTAGTTTTAAAACTTGTGCCGTTCAACCTATTGATAAGAGAATTGCCGACAAATTTATCGATCGCCAGATTATAAAGCTTCACACCTCTTTTCAGAGATGCGTTGGTGATATTGACGCTATTATATGTAAACATTTGGCAGTTCGCGCCGGATGCCAGCTGCAATTCAGCCAGCAATTTAGTTCCTGTCACCATCTTTTGGATTGTATAGGGACTCAGCAAATTAAAATTGATATTGTCGAGCAAGACCTTCGATTTTCTTTTGTCTCTTCTCGGCCATTTTCTGGCATCTCGAATTGTGCCCACGCTTTTCAAATTGATTGCCGGCACTAGTACACTGCCATCATTATGCTCGATCAGATATGAAAACGGCAAATCAGACGTATCTGAATTAAGATAATGCCTTCCCATAACCAGCGTGAAGGCCCCGATTTTCGACGGCCATAACAGATACGAATCGCTCGTCGTTTTTGAGCCTCTTTCGATCACGCCCTGATGCATTGGCCCGAGCTTATACATATGATTGCTCTGATTGGATCCGCTGCCTGAGTTCAAAAATGAGAACAGCCCCGCGATCAGCAACGTCGATTTATGATGTGTCACTGTATAGGGTCCAGCAAAAATTGAGCAAGCCTCGCCGTGAAATCCCGCGCAGTTAGCAAAGAAGACCGAGTTCTCCGCCGAATATTGTTTCGACAGTTCAGTGCCTTGCCCGATGAAACATTTCTCTATGATTGTTCCATTGGACACTTTCGCGCCGCTTGCCATAATAAAATCTTCAGCGATCACAGCCGGCCCCACATAAACATTATCGTCAGCTCGACTATTTATCGAGCCATTTTCCAGCCTTTCGGTTCCTTCAATAATTGTCGCCTCGCCGATATTGACATTTTTGATTATGTGACTGTGAAGGATTCTCGACCTGTTACCGATATGGCCTTTTGCGGATTTAACAGTCTCAGCATATTCAGCGATCATGCCGCAGATTTTTTTGATCAGTTTTGGCCGATGCCGATACACAGCAATCACATAACCCAGCTGCGCCGACAGTTCATTATAGATAGGGATTTCTCGACCGCCTGATTCGTTCAGCACAGACACCTCGACACCGTTACCAAAAGTGCTTTTGCCTTCGACGACGATACTGTCAACATTTTCGATCACGACCTCGTCATCAATTTTGTAGTTCGCTATACAGCTTTTAACATTATTGATATATACATTGTCCCCAATATCGCAATTTTCGATAGTGGCATTGGTAATCCCGGTCGGCCTTTTCAGATCGGCACAAACAGTTGCCATGCCCTCGAATTTACCGAGCTTAATTTTTCCAAAGAAGCGGCAATTCGTCACTCTAGCAGGATCGAATCCTTCTGCCGCCGTAACATTATCCCAATTGTCAGACGAGCAATGCTGCTGCATCAGTTTGTCAATTTGCTTTTTTGTCAATGGCAAATAGTTTTTGGCCATTTTGGTCTTCTCCTGCTTTTTGAGATTTATCAATTTTGATTTATTATATCAGAACATTATATCAGAACATTATATCGGCTTAATAGCTCCGGTGCTAAAGATTTACAAATTAAACCACCACGCTCTTACGGACGCGGCACTTATCGGACACTTCCTTCTATATTCTTAGAGGTGTAGGATTGCGAAGAAAAAATAAATTATTGAGTTCCGATAAGTTTTTTTTTGTAAAAAAACACAAAATTTGCAGTAAACTATTGGCAATTGACGATGTTTTCTCTATCATCAGTCATCGGTTTCATTTTCGCGTTATGTTTTATTTTTTTTGCGACAATTTCAGGGACGATTGTTATGTCAAATCAGCCACGGGTGGCTAAAGTTTTAGTATTACTTTTAGTTTCCATGACCATTGGAGCTATAGTTTTGATGTCCTTAGGCAATAATCCCCCGTCAGCCGGCGCGTTTTGTTTATCTAGTTATTACCATCTCGGCGGCGTTAACGAAGCCATATTATCACGCACCTCCCAACAGGGCGGCCGCTGGAGCAAAATCGAGATAGTTTACAGCAACAGTAAAGCCGGCAACATCAAACAGTTAGCCTCATTAGACGGCCTATCGCAGGATCGTCTCAATTGTCACTTTGTGATTTGTAATGGCCTTGGCGGTTTTGACGGCCAGATCCAAACCACCGAAAGATGGCAAAAGCAATGGTCATTAGTCCCTGAAGGCAATTGGCATAATCAAGGCCAGACCATCAAGATTTGCATCATATCCAACGGCACAGACACTTGGCCGACCGATTTCCAACAGAGACGTTCACAGGAACTCATCGAGAAACTTTGCAAAAAGTTTGAGATTGACATCAACAACATCATTTATCCCGCCAACCCTCGCGCTATGCAGTAATAGTAGTTGCTTGCCTTTGGACTGTTTAGTTTGTAAAATACTCTGATGTTTTCCGTAATAGTTGAAACCAGTTTTGTTGCAAGCCACAGTGTTATCGGCGTAGATGGCGCCGCTGAACCTCTTCACAGCCATAGCTGGCAAGTCACGGCGGAACTGTCCAGCCCAAACCTCGATAACAATAACATGGTCATTGATTTTATCGAACTAAAAGCCATGCTCTCTGATATCTATAAGCCCTTGCGTGATACCAACCTTAATTTGACTGCCCAATTCGCTCAAATGTCTCCAACAGCTGAACTGTTAGCTAAATATATTTATCAGCAATTATCCCTTCGGTTACAGGCGGCAGGCGATAGCAAAATCGTTCTAAACCATATTATCGTTGCTGAAGCCCCAAAATGCTGGGCAAAATACAGTCAATCGCCATAAACAGCCAAAAGTCATTATAGAAGCCGCCCGTTTTTGACGAAATTAGGATTGAGCGTTCTTTTTTGCGATATTTTTTTTTATTTGCGTAGTTTTTTAGAGAAATAGCTCAAAATTGTAATATAATTAGTGAACAAAAGCCGCTATTGAAGGGTATTATTTTTATGCTTTGTCAAAACTGTAAACAAAATCAGGCAACCATTCATTTGACCGAGATTGTTTCTGGCCATCGCAAAGAGACTCATTTATGTGAATCTTGCGCTGCCGTTAGCGGTGTTACAGTTAAGAGCCAATTATCCATCAACGAGCTGTTAAGCGGCATATTAGCCTCTAAGCCGAGTGATCAAGAGCTTGCCGGCCTAGTTGGCTCAAAAGATGCTTGTGCAAAATGTGGTTTCACTCCCGATTCTCTCAAGGACAGCAATCTTTTGGGTTGCCCCGGCGATTATGAGAAATTCGAGAAAGTTTTGGATCCTATCATCAAGCGAGCCCAAAATGGCCAAGCCACCCATAAGGGCAAGATTCCGTCTCGGACTCCTGAAGAGGATCAAAAACACATTGAGAAGATCAATTTACAGATTCAGCTGGAAAAGGCCGTCAAGGTTGAAAATTACGAGTTAGCCGCCAAATTGCGTGACCAGATCACTGATCTTCAGGGTTAGCACTTCCAGCAGCAATTTGTTCGTCCTTAGCAATTTATTTTTCCTTCGTAATACTACATCCGTAAGGGCGTAGTGGTTTACTTATTTTTAGCATTTCTGTAAAAACCATCATTTTTGCCATTTAAAAACACCATGTACGCCCATTTTTCCGCAAACATCGACTTTTGCCAAAAAAAAGTTGTTTTTGCGAAAATTCTACTTGAATTGTTAAGCTGTATGACATATACAGTATATAGCGTGGCAAGTTTTACCGCTTGTATCAGTATTATCGACAAGGAGTTTGGGGCCAAAGATTTGTATAACTGTGGTAATCAATTCATTCGTTACAATCTTACTCGTTACACCCCCCTCTTACATTCGCGCAATTTAACACCCCTAGCCTATTTTAAGCACAATTTTGATCAAACGCAGATTAGTCAGATTTAGCTCAATCGGTATTTATCTGCTTAATATTATCGAAATTTGACGGTGGTATGTATGTCATCGTAGAAGTTTTTAGTTTGTTTTTAGGAGGACAAATTATGTCTAGAAGAATTGTTTTTTGGGGTTTGCTATCGCTCTTTCTGGCAGGGCTTTCACTGCCGGCATTGGGCGCCCATCCGTTTGTGATTGTTACGGACGACATGTATAGCGATCTGCGGGCTAAAAGCACTAGCCAACCATGGTCGACCATGAAATCTAATGCTCTCAGCCGTGCATCTGTAAATCTCAGTACAACAGAGCAGAACATTGATACAATCACCAATGTTGTCGGCGCGTCAGCTTTAGCCTACATTCTCGATCCCGACAATAAAGACGATTACATCCAAAACATCAAGGACGGTATTTATGCTTTGGAGTATAATGAAGATCAGGGCGATTTCACAGCCAGCATTTGGCCATGGGTTAGTAACTGGTCTAGACAAATTCCTCCCGGAAACGCAGCCTTTAACTGTATCCTCGCATTGGATATCATTTATGACGAGCTAACATCTAGCGAAGTAAATACACTTGAAGATAAAATTGATGACGTTGTCGGCCGTATTACTTGGGCGGCATGGCCAATGAACAGAGCAGGCATCAATGGCCTATGGGAATTATACAATAATAACATAAGCAACTTCAATTCTCGCAAGAGCGATTACGATGATGCGTTGTATAATTATTTAAGTGATGACGGCGTATTCAAAGAGGGTCCCGGTTATGCTTGGGCTCGCATGGGTCAGACTGAAATCGCCAAGACCCATTTTTTAGATATTTGTGAATTTACTAACCGCGGCTCATATTACACTGACCAGAAGGTTATCAATCTTTATGAGTGGATGTTTGGGTCAGCCATTAACAACAGATTCTACCTCAATGTTTTTGGCGACACCGAGTCTTATCTCCAGAGACGTTCCCGTAAATCAGCCGCGATTTTCCGCGCCGGCAAATTCAGCAAAAAGGCAGCTTCTTATGCTAAGTGGATTAACAGTGGTGCAGGTTCAGATGGCTTCCTTTTGAATTATGTCCTTTGCGACGAAGCTTTGCCAGCAGAGAAAGTAGGTTCCAGCCGTATATTTGAAGATGGCGGTGCATTTTTCAGGGACTCTAATTGGGGTTCAACTCTGGCATTGCAGGGTTCTTTATGGAATTTCAAGGATGCTTTGACAGATAATGCAGACCACCCACATACAGAGACCAATGCCATTCAGTTAAACGGTTTTCGTGAATTGTTGATTACTAACTCCGGCTACAATGGCCATGGTAATGATCAAGGCGGTTGCGGAACTAAATGCACTTGGGATTGGCTTCACAATAAGGCCGAAGCCAGTTCAGGCGTAATGATCAACAATGCCAATCACGACAGAAAAGACGGTAATGGCATGGAGATGGAGTGGAGTTTCACTTCTGATTCTTTTGACAGCGCTTGCGGAGATTCCGGTAACGCTTTCAGTGAAGGTAAGAACTGGCGTCAGTTGATACAGGTTCATAATCAAGATGACAAAAGAGGCTATTGGGTTCTCTTTGACCAGTTCCACGCCAACAACAGCAGTCATCAAGCTAACATTGTTCTTCATCCTTACACATCAGCTACTCCCACCAATGATGGCGGCACAAAGAAGGAATTGATTTGGACAATTCAGGAGCATCGCGGCGAGAACACCTATCTGAATATTTTCATGGTGACAGAGCCCGCATCGATTTCGTTTAGTGATAGTATTTTAGCATCTCGTCAAAGCGGTCGGTCTTTAGTTGGCAAATACAGTAAAGCCACTTACGATACAGACGGCAGCGGCGATGCCACAATTGCTACGGTTCTTTTCCCTTGGGACAGTACCACCTACGAACCGGACATAACCCGCATCAGCACCTCCGGTCACGACGGCGCCAAGATTGATCACGGCGACAATGTGATTGATTATGTTTTTGAAGGCACCATGGGCAATACATTCACTTATGGCAACGTTCAGTATCGCGGCGTAGGCTCCATGTGGCGAGAGGTTAATGGCCAAAACACTTTTTACTACATCACCAAAGGTTACCGGTTCTATTATAATTACAACGACTACAAGGTTGGCTTCTATTCTACCAATAACGCAGTCACTGTTCACATTCGTGAAACATCAGGTGCTATCAGTAGTGTCAACGGCGCTAACATAATATTTTACTATCCAAACCTGCTAGGGGTTTCAGTTGATGACGCCCCCTATAGCGGCACAGTCAATGGTGACGGTTCTGTTACGATTTCCGTTTCAGCCGGCGCTCATACAATTGAGTTCGTTACAGATACAGATACCATATCTCCTGCCTCCAGTTCTGATGATGCCGAAGAGAATCTTGCTAACGGCCACATAACGCTAACCAGTGGCGATTATGAAATGGTAATGGACAATAGTGTAAAGCAGGCCATAGGCATTCGTTTCCCTGACCTTGCCGTACCTCAAGGGACCAAGATTCAAAATGCTATGATCCAGTTTACCTCTGACCGCTTAAGCAGCGGCGACACTCTCTTAGTTTTCGAAGGCCACGACACTGATGATGCTGGTACATTTAGTTCTTCTAACCATAACATATCTTCTCGCAACAAGACCTCTGCTTCGGTTGACTGGGATGTACCAATATGGTTAACTGGTTCTCGTGGTACTGCTCAAAAGACTCCCGACCTTTCCTCTATAGCTCAGGAAGTCATTGATCGCAGCGGTTGGAACAATGACAATGCCATAGTTTTTATTATTACAGGCGAAGGCCTTCGAGGTGCCAGAAGCTATGATAAATATGGTGGTAGTTCTAAGGCGGATTTATATGTTGAATTTTCTACCCACACTCAGGATAAGATTGTTGTAGCTGGCAGTGATGATTCCGAAGAGGCCAACAGTAATAACTGGGCATGGAATGGCAGTACTGGCCTTGAATTAGGTGAAGATGATGGCGATAACGTATTAAATGTTTGCGGCATGAGATTTCAGAATTTAAATATTCCACAGGGCGCAACTATTGCCAG
Organism: uncultured bacterium; assembly: GCA_965370955.1. GTDB lineage: Bacteria > Planctomycetota > Phycisphaerae > Sedimentisphaerales > Anaerobacaceae > CBDUWP01. The sequence goes on from CBDUWP010000038.1 coordinate 12,349, forward strand.
TGCTTATATTCAGTTTGAGGCAAAGGGCTCCTATAGCAATACATGCAATTTGGATATTTACGCTCAGGACATCGATGATGCCCCTGCATTCGTTGACGCTTACTACAACATCACGAACCGAACAGCAACGACAGCCTCAGTATCATGGGCTCCCCCAAGCTGGACAGATGGTGATCGTGGTTCAGCTCAGAAGACGCCAAACATCAAGTCTGTTATTCAAGAGATAGTAGATCGCGGCGGCTGGGATCCGGGTAATGATCTTGTCATCATCATCGATGGTGACGGCAGACGTGAAGCAGATGCTTATGAAAGCACCAGTGGCACAGCTCCTGTATTATTCGTGGAATGGTATTAGTAGTTACACGAGCTTTAGTTTTATTTACTTAAGTAGCATTGTGTAGTTTTATATCAGGCAGCCGTGATTTTTCGCGGCCGCCTGTTATTAAATCGTTCCCGCCATGACTTTATCTTATTTGCTGCTAAGATAGAGTTTTAATCCCGGAATAATTTATATAGCTTTTTTTCCACACATTGGTATAATTAGGGGTTTAGGTTGATTTGGCTTTTAATTCCTAAAGCCCTTTTCAATCGTTTTATCAATTAAACATACTTGAGGTATCAGTGAAGATAGAACCAGATATGATCAGAAATGTAGCGATTATTGCCCACGTTGACCACGGCAAAACTTCGCTGGTTGACAAGATGCTTTATCAGTCCGGCATGTTTCGTAATGCGGAGTTGGACAAGCTCGCTGGCGGCCAGCATGGCTTAATCATGGACACAGATCCTCTTGAGCGTGAGCGTGGCATTACGATTCTCAGTAAGAATTGTGCCATTTGGTATGAAGCCGCCGATGGCAAGACTTACAAGATAAATATTATCGACACACCCGGCCACAGTGATTTTGGCGGTGAAGTCGAGCGTGTATTGAAGATGGCCGATGGCGTAATGCTTTTGGTCGATGCTTTTGAGGGTCCGATGCCTCAGACTCGATTTGTTTTGACTAAGGCATTGGAGCATAATTTAAAACCGATTATCGTCATCAACAAAGTTGACCGTCCTGACTGCCGTCCTCATGACGTTGTCGACGAAGTTTTTGACTTGCTTGTCCAGTTGAATGCCAGTGACGATGCGTTGGATTTCCCCATCATTTTCGCTTCCGCCAAAGAAGGCTGGGCGACAGAGGATCTCGACCGCCCCAACGACGATGTCAAGCCGATACTCGAATCCATAGTCACTCACATTCCCGCACCTGCCGCCAAACCTAACGAGCCGTTACAGATGTTGGTAACAAGTTTAGAATACTCTAATTACGTTGGCCAGATAACGATTGGCCGTGTTTTCAGCGGCAGCGTATCTCAAGCCCAAAACGTCACAGTCATTGATCGCGATCAGACCCACACTCAGCAAAAGATATCTCAGTTGTATGAGTTTTCCGGTCTTGGCAAGCAGGAGGCTGATATAATATATGCTGGTGACATTTGCGCGATTGCCGGCCTAAGTTCGATCGACATTGGCGACACGATAGCCTGTTCCGAAAAGCCGTCAGCACTTCCTACGATAACGATTGACGAGCCGACTATTCACATGACTTTCATGATAAACAATGGTCCATTTGTTGGTAAAGACGGCAAATTTGTGACAGCGATGCAGGTTGGTCAGCGTCTTGAGAAGGAGCTTCAGCACAATGTTGCATTGAAGGTTTCCCCTGGCGCGACAGGCCGTAGCTTTGAGGTTTCCGGTCGCGGTTTGATGCACTTGGGCATTTTGCTTGAGAACATGCGTCGCGAGGGTTTTGAGTTATGCGTTGGCAAACCCAAGGTAATTTACCATACAGTTGACGGCAAGAAGCAGGAGCCGTTTGAGTTATTAACGATTGATTGTCCCCCTGTTTGTCAGGGTTCGGTTATGAGTCTTTTAACGAGTCGCCGCGGCGAGGTTATTAAGATGGAGAATAAGAGTGGCGTTGAGAATTTCATTCACATAGAGTTCAGTATTCCTTCTCGCGGTTTGTTTGGCATGCACTCTAAGATGTTGACAGCCACACAGGGTCGTGCGATCATGCACCACAGTTTTGATGAATATAAACCAGCTACTGGCGTCATTCCTCATCGTCAAGCCGGCGTAATGATCAACACTGTATCCGGCACAGTGACAGCCTATGCTTTGGACAATCTTTATAATCGCGGCAATTTTTTTGTATCTCCCGGCGACGTTGTTTATGAGGGTCAGATTGTTGGCGAGCATTGTAAGGACAAGGACATACCGGTCAATGTCACTCGCAACAAGCAGTTGACTAACATGCGATCTTCTGGCCGCGACGACACAGCCCGTATTAAGCCAGCGATTGAGATGAGTTTAGAATCTTCATTGGAATATATAGAGGATGACGAGTTGGTCGAGATATGTCCTAGTTCGATTCGTTTGCGTAAGATTTTTTTGAAGGAGGTTGACCGTAAGCGTTCTGATCGTCAGCGTGGTAAGTAATTAAGTTTTGTTGTTTTTCTTGCCAGTGGTCTGATTATTTTATATATTTGATTTTGTTATCTTTTTTT
>CBDUWP010000039.1:0-14563 GCA_965370955.1 uncultured bacterium
ATTTAAAATCGAATGCAAATTACTGCCGTCAGTTAAATCTGCATAAATGAGCTTCAATTTTGTGTCATAATGCGGATCTTTGTATAAATGGTCTATCCTCTTAGTGTTAAAGGACGAGCTTCTGCGAATAAGGCCATAAACTTCATACCCTTTTTCTAATAGCAATTCTGTCAGGTAAGAACCATCCTGACCAGTTATACCAGTAATCAACGCTTTTTTCATAAATCAATAGTCTCTCAAAATGAAACCAAAACTAAAGCTATTTCCGATAAAATCACAAGATCCATAGTTATACCACGTGTTATCTCTAACTATCGACACAAAAACAAGATAGCTTTAGAATCGAACCGAATAAGGCAACTACACCTAACTGCTGCAATTATAAGCATATACAGAATTAACGTCCGATAAGTTCGCACAAAAAATGCTTTTCCAGAACAAATAAGTGAAAACACAGAGAAAAAACAAGGCAAAAGAAGGCTAAAAACCTAAATCAACTACAAAAATCACCGCGCAGTAAAAAAGCGGGCGGCGGGAATCGAACCCGCATGACCAGCTTGGAAGGCTGGAGCTTTACCATTAAGCTACGCCCGCAAAAAACAACAATGGCAATTTTGTTGATTATTGCCGAATTATCACCTAAAATCAAAATAATAGAATAATAAGCAATGACGCCTAAGTCAATCCTAATATTCAAAAGGGTGAAGCCAAAACAAGGAAATTTCGCACCCATGACAACAAAACAATGGCAATAATCGCAAGGCATAAATAATGACAATCGAACAAATGACTAAAAATGCTAAACAAGCCGCAATACTAATGGCAGCTGTCAAAACAGATATAAAAAATAAAGCTCTGGCCAATATAGCAAATGCACTGCAAAAAAACACCGCAGATATAATCAATGCTAATCAACAGGATATCAAAAAAGCTAAAAAAGAAAACCTCTCGCAAGCTCTACTAAAACGCCTGACATTCGACCAAGCCAAAATTGATGACGTCTGCGATGGGATCAAAAGTTTAATAAAATTAGACGAACCTGTCGGAAAAACATTAGCAGCTACAGAACTAGATCAAGGCCTAGAACTCTATAAAATCAGCTGCCCAATCGGTGTCATAGGCGTTATCTTCGAATCAAGGCCAGATGCACTAGTACAAATATCAACACTCTGCCTAAAAAGCGGCAATGCCGCCCTTCTCAAAGGAGGATCGGAAGCAAAACAAACAAATAAAATTCTGGCAAAAATAATCAGCCAAACAAGCGAAAAAACCGGATTGCCAAACAACTGGCTTGGATTACTGGAAACCAGAGCTGATGTGGCGGACATACTAAAAGCAGATAGGGACATAGATCTCCTCATACCACGAGGAAGCAACGATTTCGTCAAATATATAATGGATAACACGAACATTCCGGTGCTCGGTCACGCAGATGGAATATGTCACGTCTATATAGATAGCGATGCTGATCTGACAACAGCTGTCAATGTCACTGTCGACTCAAAATGCCAATATGTTGCAGTATGCAATGCCGCAGAAACAATCCTAGTCGATGAAGCAATCGCAAACGATTTTCTGCCAAAACTAAAAAATGAGCTAGATAAATATAACACAACTATTTTAGGATGCGAAAAAACTTGCTCAATTATCAAGGCCAACGCCGCCAGCGAAAGCGATTGGAAAACCGAATATCTCGATTACACAGTTTCAATAAAAGTCGTAACCGGCATTGACGAAGCAATTGAACATATAAATAAATATGGGTCAGGTCATACAGACGTGATAGTGACAGCCGACAAACAAAAAGCAAAAAAATTCACCGACCTAGTCGATAGCGGAAACGTCTTCGTCAACTGCAGCAGCAGATTCAGTGACGGATTCAGATATGGATTCGGCGCAGAAGTCGGCATAAGCACAAACAAAATCCACGCAAGAGGACCTGTCGGATTAGAGGGACTGCTAATATATAAATGGAAACTCATCGGAAATGGCCAAATCGTTGCAGATTATGCAAGCGGAAAAAAACAGTTCACCCACAAAAAATTAGACGAGGATTGTCAGCTATAAAATGAGAGATTTTAGTAAAACAAAACGCATAGTAATAAAAATCGGCACTAATACCCTATCGAAAAATCGAAGGCTGGATACCAGCTATCTCCGCAGAATCGCCAGCCAAATCAATAGCATCATCGATCAGGGCAAAGAGGTTGTAATCATAAGCTCTGGAGCAATAGGGACAGGGGCAAGCCAACTGAACCTTGACAAAAAACCAACAAATACAAAATTGAGACAGGCTTGCTCGGCAATCGGTCAGCCAATGATAATGAGCGAATATCGCAAAGCTTTCGCCAAGTTCGATGTCACTGTCGCGCAAGTTTTGCTCACGACAGAAGTGCTAAACAATAGGCAATCGTACCTGAACCTTCGTACTGCCATCGAGACATTGCTGAAACTAAAAACCGTACCCATCATCAATGAAAATGACAGCGTAAGCACTGAAGAAATAGGTTCAGCCTTCGGCGATAATGATAAATTAAGCGCTCTCGTGGCCAGCAAATTAGATGCCGATCTGTTGATAATCTTAAGTGATATAGATGCTCTGTATGATGGGGATCCGAAAAAAAACAAGGATGCCAAAATCATTTCAGTGGTTTATGAAATCACAAAACAAATCGAGGCTAGCGCAGGAAACGCCGGAAGCGACCATGCTACAGGCGGAATGAAAACGAAAATCCAAGCGGCTAAAATCGCCGCCAGCGCCGGATGCCGAATCGTTTTAGCCAATGGCAGAGCGAGAAATGTCATCGGAAACATTATAAAAGGAGCAAACATCGGCACGGTGTTTATGCCAAAAAGAAAACTCAGCAATCGCCTCAGATGGATATTGAACAGCCAATCTGCCGGCACAATAAATATTGATGATGGAGCTGTCGCCGCAATTAAAAATCATAAAAGCCTCTTGCCAAGAGGAATCGTTTCGATCAAAGGGAACTTCGAGGCAGGAGCCGTCATCAATCTAAACGATCAAGCCAAAGCTGTTACCAATTTCAGCAGCAGTCAGCTAAAAAAACTTACAGGCAAACACAGCAAAGAAATTACCAAGCTAATCGGCTCAAAAGCTAAAAGCGTTATTGCCACACCAGAAAATATTGTAATCATTGATTATTAAAAAATCATGCAGCACAGGCAAAATCCAATGGCACAAAAAATAACAGTCCGGCGAGTTGAAAAAAATAACGAGAACATAAAAAATCCCTCATCAAAGCCGCAAATCAAAATCAAATCAAAAGATATGTTTTTTCCAATATGCGGCGGAATCATGCTGGACTTTTTGGACCTGACAACTTTTGGGCCAATTGGAATTTATGCGGGCTTCTTGTTGGGCTTTATCATTGGCTATCAACTCTGCCCTATATTCGGTTTACACAACGGAAAAAAACGGCTCGTTTGGGCATGTGTGACCGGCATCTATTTCACCATACCCGGCACTGAATATCTCCCAATCGCCACCATCGGCATATTGCTATTAACTCGAGCACAAAACAACGCCAGAAGATAATCATTTCATTCAGCAATCGCATCGTAAGCCTGTAAACGACAGCAATCTCTGGTAACTACGCCGTAAGAATAAAAAATCACAGTTGACAACAACCGCTAAATAGCTAATAATGGCCGTTTCCTAGCCGAAGTGGCGGAATTGGCAGACGCGCAGGATTCAAAATCCTGTCCTGGCAACAGGGTGAGGGTTCGATTCCCTCCTTCGGCATTTTTTATCGCTATGCCAAATTTCATAAAATTTCGCCAGCTGCCAAAAATAAATGCTCAATTCACAAAGGGTGACATGTCACGCAGCTTGTCAACTATCGAAGGCATTTTTTCAACAACGAAATCAATCTCTTTTTCAGTATTATATCTGCTCAAGCTAAACCTGATCGAGCCGTGAGCCTGAGTAAAAGGAACTCCCATAGCACGCAAAACATGCGAAGGTTCAAGAGAACCACTACTGCAGGCTGAACCACTGGAAGCGCAAACACCAAACATATCCAGCATCATCAAAATAGCTTCGCCCTCAATATATTCAAAGCTTATATTCGTCGTGTTCGGCAGGCGATTTTTACTGTCGCCATTAACCGTCGCACCTTTACAGGTTTTAAGGATCCGCTCCTCTAACTTGTCACGCAGCTGACTCATGCGGCCATTGTCCTTTTGCATATTTTGCTCAGCCAATTGACAGGCCTTGCCCAAAGCAACAATTCCGCCAACATTTTCAGTGCCGGCTCTTTTGCCGGACTCCTGATGGCCGCCTAACATAAACGGCGATAGCCGAGTGCCTTTACGAACATACAAAACACCGGTGCCTTTTAAGCCATGTAATTTATGAGCTGACAAGCTAAGCAAATCAATTTTGCTTTCTTGTAAATTTACCGGCAATTTGCCAACCGCCTGAACAGCGTCCGTATGAAAAATCACATCTTTATCGCTGGTCAACTCAGCTATTTTGTCGACCGGAAAAATAACGCCAGTTTCATTGTTAGCATACATCAATGTCACCAGTGCCGTGTCATCGTCTATTTCGCTTTCGAGATGGGCCATGTCCAGTGCGCCGGTTCTATCGACTCCGATCTCGACAACCTTATAGCCTTTGCCCTGCAATGCTCGGCAAACAGTCAAAACAGCTGGATGCTCGACTCGGCTGGTGATTATTTTACGCCTGCCCTTAGATGATGCCAATACTCCCTTTATAGCGGCATTGTCGCTTTCTGTGCCGCCGGAAGTGAAAATTATTTCTGACGGATCGCAGTGAATAAGCGATGCCACCTGACTGCGAGCCTGAGCGATTTTAGATGACAAATCGCCGCCAAAATTATGCATGCTTGAAGGGTTGCCGTAAAAAGTGCTGTACAACGGAACGATCAGTTCCACGATTTTATCTGCAACCTTTGTCGTCGCATTATTATCAAAATAAATCACCTGTTTGTTATTCATCGCTGTCCTCCTGCTCCTGAACGAACAATGTTTCAGCAACAAATTCCTTCAACTTCGCCTCGACAACCTCCTTCATAGTAAACTCAGATTGACGGCACTGGCTGCACATCCCTCGAAAAGCAATGATGACCCTGTCACCATCAACATCGATCAATTCAATATTGCCGCCATGAGCCTGAAGCATCGGCCGAATCTGCTCATCAATCGTCTGACCAATCAGGCGTATCTTTTCAATGTTGGTCAACTTCGCAGGCCGAACCGCTTTTTCAGTTGGCTCGTCCGTTTTTGACTGACCGGCAACGTCATCGATTATTTTTTGAATGTCACCGTGACAGCTTCCGCAAGCTCCGCCGGCTTTACAATAATTTGTCACCTGTTCAACTGTCGTAAGATTATTTTCTTTAACCACCTCTATAATCTCGTGATCGGTAACGCCAAAACAATTGCAAACAACCTTGCCCTCAAGCCTAACCGGTTTCGTAGAACCTGTTCGATAGTTTTCGATCGCAGCTTCAAGGGCCTCTTTGCCCATAACAGAACAGTGCATCTTCTGCTCCGGCAGGCCGCCGAGATAATCAGCAATATCGCGATTGGTGATCTCCAGTGCCTCGTCAAGAGTTTTGCCCTTTACAAGCTCGGTCAAAACAGAACTTGTCGCTATGGCACTTGCGCAGCCGAATGTTTTGAATTTTGCTTCAGAGATTCGGTCATTGCCATCGAGCTTAAAAGTGAATTTCAGCGCGTCACCGCAAGCCATCGAACCAACCTGTCCAACGCCATCGGCATCTTTAATTTCACCAACATTTCTCGGGTTAAAGAAATGCTCCTTCAATTTATCTGTATAATCCCACATAATATTATCCGCCAACAGTTAAAATTTGGTTAACAATTATTCTATTTTACCGGCTAAATCGAGCGCCTGTGCAAAATCATTTAAAATGTCCTTGATGTTTTCTGTGCCGACAGAGACCCTGATATAATCTTCTGTTACACCTGCTGCTTTTTGTTCATCTGATGTCAACTGCTGATGAGTCGTACTTGCTGGATGGATCACCAGCGTTTTACTATCGAGAATGTTGGCTAAATGGCTCGCCAGCTTAACAGAATCGATAAACTTGACGCCGGCTTTTCTGCCGCCTTTGATGCCAAAGCCCAAAATTGCACCCTTGCCATTTGGCAAATATTTATCTGCTAATTCATGATCTCGATGCGATTTTAGGCCCGGATAATTCACCCAGCTAACCATCGGATGAGCTTCTAACCACGTGGATAAAGCCATAGCATTTTCACAATGACGCGGCACTCGAAGATGCAAAGTTTCAAGACCCTGCAAAAATAAAAACGCATTAAATGGTGACATGCAAGCTCCCATGTCACGCAACAATTGGACACGCAGTTTCACTGCAAAAGCCGCTTCGGCGGCGAGGTCTGTATACACAACACCATGATAGCTGGAATCAGGCTCGGTTAATTCGCTAAACTTGCCGCTGGCTGACCAGTCGAACTTGCCGGAATCGACAACAACTCCGCCAATGCTCGTGCCATGACCGCCGATCAATTTCGTGCAGCTATGGACAACAACGTCAACGCCATGAGCTATAGGCCTAAACAATATCGGGCTGGCGACTGTGTTGTCGCAAAATACGGGCAGGCCCTTATCGTGAGCCAATTTGGTTATCGCTTCGTAATCGAGAACGTCATTTTTCGGATTACCAATCGTTTCAAGGTATACGAGCTTGGTGTTGGCTTTGATTGCCGCAGCAAAATTTTCCGGGCTCGATGGATCGACAAATGTCACCTCGATACCGAATTTTTTCAAAGTATGGCTGAACAATGTATAGGTTCCGCCATAAAGAGAGCTGGATGTCACTATATGGTCGCCGCATGAGCAAATGTTAAGCACGCTGCTTGTAATGGCTGCCATGCCGGAGCTAAACGCCACAGCTGCAACGCCGCCTTCCATCAAAGCTATTCTTTTTTCCAAAACGTCCGTTGTCGGATTCATCAATCGCGTATAGATATTGCCCGGCTCTTTAAGAGCAAAAAGATTCGCCGCATGGTCACTATCTTTGAACATATAACTGGACGTTTGATAAATCGGAACGGCGCGGCTAAGAGTGTCACTGTCGACTGTATGGCCGCCATGTAATGACAAGGTTTCAAGATGATATTTGGTTTCGTCTAGCATATTACTCTCCTAATTTTTAGGTAAAACTTCTATCATTTTATCGAGTGCCTTTTTCGCCTTCGCTGCAATATCAATATCGACCTTGATAACATATTTATTATCTTCCAGCGACTCGATGACACTTGCCAATGTAATTTTTTTCATGTTTTGACAAATAGCCCGGTCATTTGCCGCAACAAAAATTTTATCTGGATTCTTCTTCGCCAAGCTATGCAAAATTCCAACCTCTGTAGCTATTATAAACTCCCTAACTGGACTTTGCGAAACAAAGTTTATCATCTGGCCGGTGCTAAGCAATTCATCCGCCAAAGGCCAAGCACATTGCGAACATTCAGGATGAGCGAGTACCATAGCATTTGGATGTTTTTGCTTCGCCTGCTTGATCGACTCAGCATCGATCATCACATGAGTCGGACAATAGCCGGGCCACAAAATGATGTCGCGATGAGTCTGCTGCTTGACATAGCTGCCGAGATTTCTGTCTGGTACAAAAATGATTTGACTGTCCTTCGGCAAACGATCCACCAGCTCGACAGCGTTAGAACTCGTGCAGCAATAATCACTTAGAGCCTTAACCTCGACGGTGCTATTAACATAACAAACCACAATCGCACAGGGATGTTCGTCCTTAGCTTTTTGCAATTGGCCGGCTGTGATCATATCAGCCATAGGACAACCGGCACTGATTTCCGGCAATAATACCGTCTTGTCAGGCGACAAAATCGCTGCCGTTTCAGCCATAAATTTAACGCCGCAAAAAACTATTACATCAGCATCAGTTTTTGCCGCCTCTATACTCAAGCCCAGCGAATCGCCGCAAAAGTCAGCTAAATCCTGAACCTCAGGCAACTGATAATTATGAGCTAAAATGACTGCATTTTTTTCTTTTTTCAATCGCTGCAATTTGTCAAGTGCATCCAAAACAACATCTCCATTATTTTTTTGGTGAATGTTTTTTATAAACCAATTCTGTTTTCGTGTTTGAAACGACAACGCCCGGATCAATCGAATGGTTAATCCAAACGTTACCACTGACTATCGCCTTTTCGCCTATAACAATGTCACCTAAAATTGTTGCTTCAGCATACAAAACAACATTATCTTCTATTGTTGGGTGACGCTTGATTCCTTTTAATCTCTGGCCTTTAGCTGGAGCCATCGCCCCGAGTGTCACGCCCTGATAAATCTGAACATTGTCACCTATGACAGCTGTCTCGCCAATCACAACGCCTGTTCCGTGATCTATGAAAAATCTTTTTCCGATCGTCGCGCCCGGATGAATATCTACTCCGGTTTTGGCATGAGCCGCCTCTGTGATCATTCGCGGAATAAGCGGAACCTCATTTTTATAAAGCTGATGAGCAATCCGATAATAGGCAATTGCCAATAATCCCGGATAACTTATAACTATCTCTTCGAGTGACAAAGCTGCCGGATCGCCCTCAAACGCCGCAGCAACATCGCCTTTGAGCAACTCTCTTATGGCAGGCATTTGGCCTAAAAGTGACATTGTATTGTCTATGGCCTTGCCCGGGCAATCGCAATCGCACTCCTGACATTTTTTAACCTTACAGTTATACAAAAGAGCCCGCTCAATCTGGCTGCGCAACCTGTCATAAATCTGGCAAACAATGTCACCGCAAACATATTCTATATTAAGCCTACTGATTTTTCTGCTGCCGGTATAGCCCGGAAAAAGCAGCTCCATCAGCAAATCAAGGATCTCCACCACGCTCTCTCGAACAGGCAAATCAGCAACGTCAATAAAATTCGTTCCGGAACCATCTGTATAGGTAGCTAGGAGGTCGGCAACAATTTTGTTTAGCCGCTTTCGGTCAATTTCTTTTTTGGTCATGGCATAAACCCCTATTTTAGTTTTCCACTTAAAATCCGCTCAAAACATTAACGATTCGGATCGTCATGTTCAAACAGATCTGTCGAAACATATCTGCCGGCTCGATCGCAGGCAAATGTCACTATGGTTTTGCCGGCATTTTCAGGCCTCTCTGATAATTTCATTGCCGCTATCATGTTGGCGCCTGAGCTGATGCCTGCCAAGATGCCTTCCTTTTTAGCTAACTGTTTTGCCGTGTCTATAGCTTCTTTGCCGGAGACCGTTATAATCTCATCGATGATGTCAACATTTAAAACGCTCGGCACAAAACCAGCACCTATGCCCTGAATAGCGTGCGGACCAGCTTTACCACCTGACAAAACCGCCGAATCAGCAGGTTCCACAGCAACAATTTTCAAATCATCTTTTTTGGTTCTTAGATATTCACCGCAACCTGTCAAGGTGCCGCCGGTACCAACGCCAGCGACTAAGATATCGATTTCTCCTGCTGTATCAGCCCAGATTTCCCTAGCAGTCCCTTGATAATGGGCTTTGGGATTGGCTGGGTTTTCAAACTGCTGCGGGATAAAAGAGACCTCATATTGATTGGCCAATTCCTGAGCCTGTTTAATCGCACCAGACATGCCGTCTTTAGGATCGGTCAAAACCAGCTCCGCTCCCAACTGCAACAAAACCTTTCGCCTTTCAATACTCATAGACGACGGCATTGTCAAGATGAGCCTATAACCTCTGGCGGCACAAACGCAAGCCAAGCCAATACCAGTATTGCCGCTTGTCGGCTCGATAATCACAGTCTTGTCAGTGATCAAGCCCGCTTTCTCCGCAACTTTGATCATTGAAACGGCAATCCGATCCTTAACCGAACCGCTTGGATTCTGCAACTCCAGCTTGATTAAAATCCTAGCTTGACCGCTGCCCAATTTATTGATTTGTACAAGCGGCGTATAACCTATTGTTTCTGTAATATCTGAAAAAATCGCATTCATGTTTTTTCTTCTTTCTTTTTATATCCGATAATCCTAAGCACAGCGATCCTTCTTTCTTTTTATATCTGATAATCCTGAGCACAGCGATCCTTTTTGGCCTCCTGCAGTAAATCAGCCAAAGTAATACCATTTAGAACTTCATTGATCGCATTTTGAACCTTAGCCCAAACCTGCCTCGTGGCACAATCAGCAGCTCTGGTGCAGTAATCTTTTTTCTCTACACATTCAACTGTATTGATCGCCCCCTCTAAAGCTGTGACAATTTCGGCCAGCTTTATTTTTTCCGGAGGCTTTGCAAGCACATAACCGCCTTTGGCCCCCCTGACACTATGCAGCATTGCAGCCGATTTCAATATCGCCACCAGTTGCTCGAGATATTTAATCGAAATGTCCTGACGCTCCGAAACCAGCTTCAACTGCAAAGGCCCTTGACCATAACAAGCTGCTATCTCCAGCATCGCTCTTATGCCATATCTTGTCTTAGTAGATAATTTCATATTTATTTCTCTTTCGTAATACTACCCGCAAAGGTGTAAATGGAAGTATCCAATAAAATCGGACGGGCTTATTCACAATCTCCTATTATTCCTACTTCAATACAGTGCTTTCTGATGATACAACACTTTTCGGCTAAATCAAAGCAAAATATTACATTTTTTCAAAAAAAACCTGTTCGCAGATAGGATTTAGGTTTTTTTACCGTCTCCAAAGTCACGATTTAAGCTCTGATGGGGCTAGTTTTGGATAACGCTTATTTAAAAACCTTGATCTAAGCCGATCTTCAAAATCACGATTTAAGCTCTGATGGGGCTAGTTTTGGATAACGCTTATTTAAAAACCTTGACTTGGCTGGCTTTTGGAGTTAGCCTTTTGGCATAAGGGAATTTTGTGAGGACGCAGCAATGACGCAAAAAGAAAAGAAAAGGATAGCTTTCGTCTCCTCTTACTTGCCTCGTAAATGTGGGATTGCAACCTTTACTAAGGATTTGATTGACGCTGCTGTTATTTCTTCCGGCGGCGGTTTTGAGCCTTTGGTTGTGGCTATGTGCAAGGGGCACGAAACATTTCAGTATGACGATCCGGTCAAATTCGAGATACGTCAAAACACCAAAAATGACTATATCGCCGCAGCTAATTATCTGAATTTCAGCCATGTTGACGCAGTCTCGATCCAGCATGAGTTCGGCCTTTTCGGCGGTGAGGCTGGTCAATATCTCATGCTCTTACTCGATAGGCTAAAGGCTCCGATCATCACCACATTGCACACCATTTTGGATTGCCCAAGCGATAATTATCGACAAACCCTGATCGAAGTTTGTGAAAAATCTCACAAAGTAATCGTCATGAACCAATACGGCATTGAATTGCTCAAAGAGGTCTACGGTGTGGACAAGCACAAAATCGAGCTGATCCCACACGGTATTCCTGACCTGCCCTTTGTCGACAGCAGCTATTACAAACATAAATTCTCGATGGACAATAGGAAAACGATTTTGACATTCGGCTTACTCAGTCAAAACAAAAGTATCGAGACCATGATCAAGGCGATGCCGGAAATCGTTGCAGCTGACAGTTCCGTATTATATGTTGTGCTCGGCATGACCCATCCTCAAATATTGAAAGATCAGGGAGAATCATATCGCTTTGGCCTTCATCAGCTGGTAAAAAAACTTAAGGTTCAAGATCACGTCATTTTTTATAATCAATTCGTGAAAGACGAACAGCTGCACAATTTTTTATGTGCCTCTGATATCTACGTCACGCCATATAAAAACAGACAGCAGTTGACCAGCGGAACCCTTTCTTTTGCTGTCGGAACGGGAAAAGCTGTCGTGTCGACCCCCTATTGGGCGGCGGAAGAATTGTTAGCCGATGGGCGAGGACGTATATTCGATTTCGGTGACAGCCGTCAACTCGCAGAAATAATAATCAATATACTGCAGGACGAATCGCTGTTTTATTCGCTGCGAAGAAAGGCCTACGATTACGGAAGAAGCAAAATATGGCCTAAAATCGGCGAAACATATTGGAAGCTATTTAATACTCCAAGCCTACCGATTTGTGCCAATGATACCATTTCGATATCGACAGGCATTTCAATGACCACGCTCCCTGAGCCGTCTTTGACCCATATCAAACGATTAACTGATGACGTCGGCATTTTTCAGCATGCCGTTTGCACAGTGCCGGACCGGACTTTCGGCTATTGTACAGATGACAATGCCCGTGCCCTGCTGGCAGTGGTAGAACACTATCAACATTTTCAACAGCCGCAATCGATCGACCTTTTCGATTTGTATCTGTCGTTTGTGATTCATAGCCAAAACAGCGACGGCACTGTCAAAAATTTCATGAATTTCGACCGCAACTGGCGACAGCAAGAACCTGTCAATGACACATTAGGCCGCGTCCTTTCTGCACTTGGCGCAGCTATCGCCAATCCTCCATCGCCGGCATATATTTCACTGCTCAAGGAAGCTTTTGATAAATCGGTCAAGCATGTCGAAAAGCAATTTCCGAGATCGATGGCTCATTCGATTGTCGGTATGGCTTTGTATTTGAAACAGTTCCCCGGAGCAAGTGACATTAAGAGGACATTGAAAGCTGCCGCAGATCAATTGCTCAATCTTTACGTTGAAAACTCTGACAAAACTTGGCAATGGTTCGAGGACATAATGGCCTATGAAAATGCGGTTCTGCCTCAAGCGATGTATGTGGCGGCGACGATTTTTAACGATCAGAAATATCTCGAGGTTGCCCAGCAAAGTTGCGACTTTCTTATCAAAACCATATTCGGCGGCGATCATTTTAGTTTTATCGGTTGTAATGGCTGGTACGAGCAGGGACATAAAAAAGCTCAATACGATCAGCAGCCAATCGAGGCGGCAAGCACCATCGTAATGCTCCAGCAAGCCTACGAAACGACCGGCAAACGATCATATCTGGAATTGAAACATAATGCGTTTGATTGGTTCTTGGGGAAAAATGATCTTCAGATTCCGGTTTACAATTTTCAAAGTCACGGTTGCCACGATGGCCTTTGCCGTCAAGGCATAAATTTGAATCAGGGCGCTGAAAGCAGTTTATGTTTTCTGCTAAGCTGCATTTCGATGATAAAGGATTATCCTTTGATCATCAACAAGTCGGCAAATCCTATGTCATCGGCAGATGATGATAAGCCAAAAAGACAAATCGAATCGATAGAGCCGTCACGACAGCAAAACCGTAAAACCGAAACTGAAATCGATAAAGATCTCGCCTTTTAAATAATTGTTTCGGCCATCCTAAAAACTCTTATAATGTTGGCAACGAGTTTATTTAACGGTGAAAAATTTATGAAGATAGCAACATTTAACGTCAATTCGATCAGGGCTAGGCTTCCTATTTTTACGAAGTGGCTAATAGATGCGCAACCCGATATTGTTTGCCTTCAGGAAACAAAGGCTACAGACAGCGACTTCCCCAGCCAAGCCTTTGCAGATAGCGGTTATGAATATGTTTTTCATGGCCAAAAAAGTTATAATGGTGTCGCCATATTCAGCAAAACTCCAATCAGCGATGTGGAAACCGATTTTGATTCAGACCAAGCCAGATTTATCAAGGCCAAGATAAACGATATCACGATCGTCAACACCTATATCCCGCAAGGCGAGTCTTTAGATAGTGACAAGTTTCAATATAAGCTCGATTGGCTTGCGAAATTAGCTGACTATTTTGCGGATAATTTCCAGCCCACCGATAAAATTATCTGGACAAGCGATCTGAATCTCGCTCTTTTGCCGATAGATGTTTTCAATCCCGAGACCCGTAAGAATCACGTTTGCTATCACAAAACTGTGCGTGACATTGTTTTAAGGATTTTAGACTGGGGCTTTACGGATGTTTTCAGGCTGCATTGCCAAGAGCCGGACCAATACAGCTTTTGGGATTACCGAAGCAAATCATCATTATCAAACAATCGCGGCTGGCGGCTGGATTACATAATGGCTACCGAGCCTCTGGCAAAACGAGCGACCGGCTGCATCATTGACAAACACCCACGTCTTTCCAAACGGCCAAGCGACCACACACCTGTCATTGCGGAATTTGATATTTAGCTAAACTTGAAATTTAATGCGGAAAAAACTGGGCAACAGGGATTCGAACCCCGACTAACTGATCCAGAGACAGTTGTGCTGCCATTACACTATTGCCCATCGAACGTGGCATTTTAATGGATAAGCTAATTGATGTCAATTGTATATTTGACATGGAGGTCTTAAGATTTTATACTCGACAGGGAAAGAAATTATTTTAACACAGCCTAAACGGAAACGAATTAAAACGAAGAACCTTTTTGATACAGCCTAAACAGAAACGATTTAAAACGATGAAAAAAAATAGCCTGACTATTATCTATATAGCCTGTTTGATTAGTCTTTTCGGGTGTAACAAAAAAGCTGAAATGCCGGACGAAAAACCAATTTGGCAAGATATCAAAATCAATGATCTGGCTCAGCTATCAAGCACCACATCCAACAGGCCAAAACAATTAAAAACATTTGATTT
>CBDUWP010000040.1:0-14311 GCA_965370955.1 uncultured bacterium
AGAGGTAAAGCGATGAACCCAGTCGACCATCCAATGGGCGGCGGAGAAAGTCGGTCAAATGGTGGACGACATCCTTGTTCGCCAAAGGGTAAGCCGGCAAAGGGCGGCAAGACAAGATCAAAGAATAAACTCTCTAACAAGAGAATCGTAAGAAGACGAAAAAATAAAAGACAAGGTCAACTAGTCCTATAAAGGGGCGATTGGGGTCACAAAACCAATGAGCTAAAAGGTTGGTGATAAGTCCGAAGTTGAGGTCGCCGAAAGGGGCCGTTAAAAGGGCTAAGAGCTAAAAGTTGATGAGCAGGAATAAGAGTAGTAAAAGGGCTGAAAAAGCCAGTGAATTAAAATAGTTAGTAGGTTAATAAGGGTTGATTGAGGCTGAAAAGCCAGTGAGTTAAAGTGGCTAATAGAAAAACTGGTTGACAGCAATGTTGACTTTAAGATTGTAGTGTTTAATATTGTGCATAAAAGGAATGTTGTTGAATGAGTAGATCGCTGAAAAAAGGGCCGTTTGTTGACGAAAAGCTGTATATCAAAGTGAACAAGCAAATAGAGGTTGGGTCGCATGACCCAATCAAAACATGGGCTAGAAGATGTACTATTATTCCAGAATTCGTCGGCTATACCTTTATGGTGCATAATGGCAAAATCTTTAAAAAAGTGTTGGTTACCGAAGATATGGTAGGGCATAAGCTCGGTGAGTTCTCACTGACTAGAACCTTTAAAGGCCATTCGGGCAGGAAATAACGATAATAATATATTTGCTGCGAAAAGCAGCTGATTATGTAGAGATATGAGCTATGTTGAGCATAAATAAATTTAATGAATGTTGCGGTCAAGGACAGTTGAATACTGATACGATTGCTAATCAACTCGTCAGAGGCGGCTTAAATAAAAAAGAGGCTGTCGCGGCTGTGGGTAATTGGAAAAAAGGCTTGTTGAATCCAAAGCCAAAGCTTGAAGATATCCAAAAACTCGCTTCACTGTTCTCGGTTGATGTAAAAGGTCTGTCGGACTGGAAGTCAAGTTGTATGTATGCTCCATATTCAGCCAGAAAAGCACGACTGGTTACTGCCTTGATTGCCGGACGATCTGTTCAAGAAGCTCTGGATATACTGAAATTTACAAACAAAAGAGCGACTGAGCTAGTTACAAAAGCTCTGAAAGCTGCTATTACAAATGCTGATGAACAACAGGCTGATGTTGATAGGCTCTATATCTGTGAAGCCAGAGTTGATGACGCTGGAATAAGAATCGGAACAAAAAGATGGATTGCTAAAGACAGAGGCAGAGCACATGCTATCCGTAAAAAAGCTTGCCATATCCATATTAAAGTGACTGAAATCTAAAGTAAACGAGAGTTATTATGGGTCAAAAAGTATCACCAATTGGTTTTAGAACTGGTATAACGCGACCGTGGGCTAGCGTTTGGTTTGCAAATAAAGCTGACTACGGTAATTTTCTCGTAGAGGATCAAAAAATCAGAGATTATATCGATGCTAAGTATAATCGAAAAATGCCTAAAGGGGCTATTGCTGAAATCAATATCATTCGTAACAGAAATGAAGTAAAAATCACTTTGCATAGCGGCAGACCGGGTATCGTTATTGGCCCAAGAGGGGCTGAAGTCGAAAACCTAAACGCTGAACTGCAAAAACTGACAGGTAAAAAAATAAACGTTAATGTTGTTGAAATAAAAGAACCGGATCTCTCAGCTAAATTGGTTGCAGAAGCTGTTGCTGAAATGATCGGCAAAAGATCAGCTTTTAGACGTACCATGAAACAACGATGCGAAGCTGCTATGAATGCCGGAGCTAAAGGGGTTAAAATCCTGTGCAGCGGAAGGCTGGCAGGGGCTGAAATGGCGAGAAAAGAAATGCAAAAACTCGGCAGTGTTCCTCTACATACGCTGGATGCAAATGTTGATTATGGTACGGCAACGGCCAGAACGACATACGGTGCAATTGGTATCAAGGTTTGGATCCATAAAGGAAAGTTCGGCGAAGAATTAGTCGCCAATAGAACCAGAAGAAGACCTCCAAGGCAACAATTTGGCGGAGGCGGCAGGGGCCGCTAGGGGCAGATAAAGGGGCGATCCTTGTGCTCTGAGACCAGTGAGCCAAAGAGGGTGATTGTGCTCTGCAAGGTTAGTGGGCTAAATGGGTGATTGATTGTAGTAGAGTAGTTATATGAATATAAAAGTTAGTTTTTAATACAAAGGGCGTTACATTTGATTTAAGAATTGCCCGGTGAATATGTAGAGTGGTTATATAAAAATACAGTTGAAGTTTTAATATAAAGGGTTTGAATCATGGCAATGATGCCGAAAAGAGTTAAATATCGCAAAAGCCAACGCGGCAAGATGAAGGGTAATGCCAGCAGAGGTAATTTTGTGGCTTTTGGTGAATTTGGACTGCAGGCACTCGAAACCAGCTGGATCAATGGTAGGCATATTGAGGCTGGGCGTGTCTCGGCAACGCACTTTTTGAGGCGAGAAGGAAAAGTCTATATCAGAATCTTCCCGCATAAACCGATTAGCTCGAAGCCATTGGAAGTTAGAATGGGTAAAGGTAAAGGTGACACCGATTATTGGGCAGCTTGTGTTAAGCCCGGTCATATTCTATTCGAAATCGGTGGTGTCGAAGAAAGTTTGGCTAAGCAAGCTCTCTTGAGAGTGGCTCACAAAATGCCTATTAAATGTAGATTTGTTAAACGAAGGCATTCGCTGTAATATAAGGAAAAAGCTTAATGAAGCCCCAGCAATATAGAGAAATGAATCAAGAGGAACAGCAGGAGCGGTTGGCAGAGCTTCAGAGAAAGCTGTTCGATATTAAAACTCAAACGGTAACTGAAAAGTTAGAAAATACAAAGGTGTTGCAAAATTTGCGACGTGATATCGCTAGGCTCAAAACGATTATAAATCAGAGCCAAATTTTAGCATAAGCCATAATTTAATCGAGAAAAGTAAAGATGCAAAACCAAGAACAAAATAAAAAAACTACATTGGCTGTTGTTAAAAGCAAAAGCGGCGATAAGAGCATAAAAGTTGTTATCGATTATAAAGTTAAACATCCAAAGTATGGCAAGTTTATCAAACGCAGAATTGTGCTGGGTGTACATGATGAAAATAATCAGGCGGTCGTTGGGGACTCGGTGGAAGTGACACAATGCAGACCCTACAGCAAAACGAAAAGCTGGAGACTTGTTAAAATTGTCGAAAAAACTGTCGTAAAATAAAGGGATTATAAAGTGATTCAGCAGGAAACAATGGTGACTATAACTGACAACTCCGGTGTGAAGTTGGCTCAGTGTATTAAAGTGCTCGGAAGAAGCGGCTCTAGAAAAGGTAAAGCTACTAGGCCTGTCGCGGCTGTGGGTGATATTATTTGTGTGGCTATCAAAAAATCACTACCTAACTGCCCTTTGGATGATAAAAAAGTTCACAAATGCGTGATTGTGAGAACTAAATATCCAATCAAAAGAGCGGACGGAAGTTATGTGAGATTTGACAGCAATGCGGCTGTTATGATCGATCCTGAAGGGAATCCTGTCGGAACCAGAATCTTTGGGGCTGTGGCTAGGGAACTTCGGGAAAAAAACTATATGAAAATTATTTCACTGGCAAGTGAAGTGGTATAAGGTTGGATTAGTATATGGCAATACATGTAAAAAAAGGTGATGAAGTTGAGGTGATGTGCGGTAATAATAAAGGCACTGTTGGTAAGGTGCTGCGAGTTATACCGGATAAAGGCAAAGCCATTGTGCAGGGCGTAAATATTGCGAAAAAGCATATCCGTCCGACACAACAAAATCCGCAAGGTGGAAGAATCAGCATTGAGAAGCCTATTGATCTCAGTAATCTTCTGCCGGTAAGCCCGAAAACCTCAAGAGGATCGAGAGTCCGTTTTGAGATTGATGCAAAAGGAAATAAAAAAAGAGTGGCCGTCGATGGCGGTGAAATTGGAACAGTAAAAAAAGCTAAAAAATAAACGACAGGATTTTTAGATGGCACGTTTGAAAGATTTATATAAATCAAAGATAGTTTCGGAAATGAAGAGCCAATTTGGCTACGCTAATCCGATGGCGATCCCTAAGGTCGAAAAAATAGTGGTTTCGATGGGGGTAGGTAAAGCTGTTCAGGATAAGAAGTTTATCGAACTGGCTGAAAAAGATTTGGCTATAATTACCGGTCAAAAACCGAGAATTTGTAAAGCTAAAAAGAGTGTCTCTAATTTTAAGGTAAGAGAAGGTCAAGCGACCGGTTTGATGGTGACACTCAGAGGTATTAGAATGTATGAGTTCATGGATCGTCTTATCAATCTGGCTATTCCCAGGGTTAGGGACTTTAGAGGTCTCAATCCAAAGGGATTTGACGGTAGAGGCAATTATTCGATGGGCTTTAACGAACAAAGCGTGTTCCCCGAAATTGATCCAGCTAAGGTGAATTTTCAGCAGGGAATGAATATCACTTTCGTTACGACAGCTGAAACCGATGACGAAGCTAGAAAAATGCTGGCATTATTTGGAATGCCATTTAAAACAGATGATAAAAATAATTAATGAATTTGGAGTGCTTGGATGTCAACCACAGCTCTAGAAAACAAGTGTAGAGATCAAAAACAAAAGTTCAGAGTGAGAAAATACACCAGATGTGAATTGTGCGGAAGGTCAAGGGCCGTTTATCGCAAGTTCAAGATTTGTAGGATTTGCTTTAGAACCTTGGCTAACCAAGGCAAAATACCTGGTGTTAAAAAAGCCAGTTGGTAAACGATTGTAAAAGCCGGTAGCTATTATAGTGTTATGATGAAAAGCCGGCGAACTAATGTCGAACTATTTGAAAGAATATGAGAAACATATATTATGAGTTTAAGTGATCCAATAGCTGATATGCTGACAAGAGTAAGAAATGCAGCGAGAGTTGGCAAAGAATCGGTGGTTATTAAGGCTTCCAAAATTTGTCAAGGCATCGCAGTGGTGCTCAAGGAAGAAGGATATATTGTTGATTTCGATTGTATCGACAATGGCAATCAGGGAATTATCAAGGTTACCCTGAAATATGATCAATATGGACGATCAGTCATAGATACTATCGATAGAGTCAGCAAACCCGGCAGACGAATTTATTCGCCTGTTAATGAGCTGCCTCGTGTCATGAATGGAATGGGTATCGTTATTGTTTCTACAAGTAACGGTGTAATAAGTGATAAAAAATGTCGTCAAGCGAAAATTGGCGGCGAAATACTTTGTACGGTGAGCTAAATGAGTCGTATCGGAAAAAAACCTATCGAAATACCTTCAGGTGTGAAGGTTGAATTAAAAAATAACAATTGCTGCGTTTCCGGTCCATTGGGTGAGTTGAATATCCAATGCAATCCGGCTGTTATTGTTAAAATCGAGGACAATCAGATCGTTATCATAAACGAAAAGCCTACAGTGCGTTTTAATAGACAAATGCACGGTACCACAAGAGCTCTCATAGCTAATATGGTGGCAGGCGTTAGCAAGGGCTATGCGAAGAAAATGCAGATTTTTGGAACCGGTTATAATATTAAAGAGCAAAATGGCAAACTCGTTTTGCAGGTTGGCTTCTGTCATCCAGTGGAAATGCCCATACCGAAGGGCTTGAAGCTTGAGATCGAAGTGCCTGCGACAAGAGGTAATGATATACCGGCGAAGTTTGCTATTACTGGCAGTGATAAATGTCAGATGGGACAATTTGCAGCTGAAGTGAGAAAAGTAAGGCCTCCAGAACCATATAAAGGCAAAGGCATTCGTTATGCTGATGAGGTTGTAAGGCGTAAAGTTGGTAAAGCATTTGCCTCTGGTGGCGCATAATCAAAATAAGATTTGGAATAAGATATGAAGAGATTAGAAAAAGCAAAAAGAGCAGCGACAAGACGCAAGTATCATGTGCGTAAGAAAATTTTTGGAACATCAGAGCGACCGCGATTGAGCGTGTTTCGTTCCGGAAGACATATCTATGTACAGGTTATAGATGATGTGGCTGGTGTTACGCTGGCAAGTGCCGGTACTAATGACAAAAATGCCGCTGAAGTGACTTATGGCGGAAATATCTCGGCTGCCGGGATCGTTGGACAAAATATCGCTAAACAGGCTCTCGGTGTCGGAATAAAATGTGTCCGATTTGATAGAAATAGATACAGATATCATGGTAGAGTTAAGGCTTTGGCTGAAGCAGCTAGAAAAGCAGGGCTGGTCTTTTAATAAACTTTTGTGTGGAGAAAAAAATTGGCTGTAGATGGTTCAAATATGCCCGTTAAAGATGCGGCTCTGGAAGATACGGTTGTAAAGATTTATCGCTGTTCTACTGTGGTAAAAGGTGGTAGACGCTTTAGCTTTGCGGCACTGGTGGTCGTTGGCGACCGTAATGGTTTTGTTGGCTATGGTTACGGAAAAGCTAAAGAGGTTCCGTTGGCAGTTGAAAAGGCTATGAAAAAGGCTAAG
This sequence comes from uncultured bacterium, assembly GCA_965370955.1. GTDB lineage: Bacteria > Planctomycetota > Phycisphaerae > Sedimentisphaerales > Anaerobacaceae > CBDUWP01. The sequence continues at coordinate 6,466 of CBDUWP010000040.1, forward strand.
GCTGCGATGGCGAAAATTTCTTTGAATAAAAATACCATTCCTCATCAGATTGACGGCAAGTTCGGAGCTACCAAAGTTACAATGGTTCCGGCAAGTGCTGGTACCGGTGTTATCGCCGGCTCTAGTGTTAGATCTGTTTTGGAATTGGCAGGTGTGCGTGATGTATTGACAAAGGTCTATGGAAGTACTGCTCCGAAAAATGTTGTTAAAGCGACATTTGAAGGGCTTACAAGGTTGCGGAGCAAACAGCAGATCGAAAAACTTCGCGGCGTGAAAATTGACTAACCAAAAAAAAAGGTAGTGAGTATAAAAAATGCTGGAAAATGAAATAACATCCGTAGTTGGTAAAAGTAAAAAGCGTAAGCGTATAGGCAGAGGGCCCGGAAGTGGTCATGGCAAAACTGCTGGAAAAGGCCACAAAGGTCAAAACAGTAGGGCTGGCGCAAAGTCTATGAAATTGTCCGAAGGCGGTCAAATGCCTTTGTTTAGGAGGATTCCTAAAAGAGGCTTTAGTAATGCTGACTTTTGTAATCCTTATGACATAGTCAATGTTTCTCAGCTAGAGAGATTTGACAGTGGAGCCTCGATTGATGCTAAAATGCTTCTGAATGCCGGCATAATTGGCAGTGTCAAAAACAAGATCAAGGTACTAGGTGATGGCGAATTGACGAAAAAACTTACCGTTTTAGCTGATAAATTCAGTAAGAGCGCTCAGGAAAAAATTCAGGCCAGCGGCGGAACGGTTAAGTTTGTCTAAGATAATGGCTAACGAAAAGGCAATGGACTGTCAGGAAGAAAAAATATGATTGGAACTATATTAAATATATTTAAAGTGCCGGAACTGAGGAATAAGGTTTTCTTCACGATCGCACTTTTGATTATATTCAGGGTTGGTTTTCATATCCCAAATCCCTGCGTAGATCAAAAAGCTATTGCCGCTGCCTCACAGTCAAGAGATACTGAGACTCCTCTTGGCAGAGCTGCTGAATATATGCAAATGTTTACTGGCGGTAGCCTTTCCAAAAGCAGTCTTTTTGGTCTTGGAATTATGCCTTACATTACAGCTTCAATTATACTTATGCTGCTGGGCGAGGTTGTGCCTACTTTGAAAAAATTGCGGCAGGAGGGCAGAGCTGGTCAACAAAAGATACAGGAATTTACGAGGTACTTAACGGTTTTCATTTGCATTGTGCAGTCTTTGATGTTTATGAAGTTTTTTGCGACTAGTCAATATGTTTATCCCGGTATGTATAAGCAAGCTGTGTTTTTTAGCGTGCTTGCTATGACAGCTAGTACGCTGTTTTTGATGTGGCTCGGCGAACAAATTGATGAATATGGTATCGGCAATGGAATTAGTCTTATCATTATGGCTGGTATCGTGTCGAGAATGCCGTGGGCTGTTAAAACATTGTTGCAAAATGCGAGCTTGCAAGTTGGAGCAGGAGACGGAACTATCGGGCCTGTCAAAATGCTGTTTTTAGGTGGTATGTTTGTGTTTGTTGTTGCTGGGGCTATTTTGATTACGCAAGGTCAAAGGCGCATTCCTATTCAGCAAGCCAAGCAAATGAGAGGTCGCAAAATGTATGGCGGAGCGAGGCACTATTTACCGCTTCGAGTTAATCATGGCGGCGTTATGCCGATAATCTTTGCATCGAGTTTTATGATATTTCCGCCAATTTTGGTTGGAGCTTTAGCCAACATCAAAGCATTGTCTAACTCAGTGTTTTTGTTGAGTATTAAAGATGCTTTAATGCCCGGCTCGTTTACTTACAACCTGCTCTATATGGTGCTGATAATTTTGTTTACTTTCTTCTGGGTGACGGTTCAGTTTCAGCCGAAAGAAATGGCAAAAAATCTTAGAGATTCAGGTAGTTTTATTCCGGGTTTACGTCCGGGTAAAAGAACGGCTGATTATTTCGAGACTGTTATGACTAGAGTGACATTTTATGGTGCTGCATTTTTAGCTATCATAGCTACTGTGCCGGCAGTCATAAATGGCACTATGGGCATAAATTGGTCGGTTGCAACATTTTTGGGCGGTACTGGCCTCTTGATCGTTGTCAGTGTGTCACTTGACCTTGTTCAGAAAATCGAAGCTAACTTGATGATGAGAAGCTATGAAGGTTTTAGCGGTTCCGGAAAAATCAAAGGAGCTAACAGATGAGGTTGATTCTATTAGGTGCTCCCGGAGCTGGAAAAGGCACGCATTGTAAGCCCATAGTTGAAAAATATAATCTTGTGCATCTTTCAAGTGGGGATATTCTTCGCAAAGAAAGAGCAGCAGGAAGTGATCTTGGTAAAGAAGCTCAAACGTATATGGATCAGGGTGCTTTGGTGCCGGATGATCTGATTGTTAAAATGATGGTTTCGGCTATCAGTAAAATAGATGCTGGATTTGTTCTTGATGGTTTTCCTAGAACTATTAATCAGGCAAAAGAATTGGATAAGGCTCTTGAAGCAGCAGATAAAAAAATCGATGCAATCTTGAATTTGCTCGTTGATGATGATGTTGTTATCAAGAGAATCACAGGCAGAAGAAGCTGTCCTAAATGCGGAGCTGTATATCATATTGAAAACATCAAGCCTAAGACCGCAGGTGTTTGTGATGTTGATGGTGAAAAATTAACTCATAGAAGTGATGACATCGAAGAAGTTGTGGCTAAAAGGCTTGCTACTTATCACGAGCTGACTAAGCCGGTTGTGGGTTATTATAAAGAAAATAATAAAGTTTATGATATCGACTCGAATAAGGATGCGTCAGAGGTGACGGTTGGAGTTATTGAGATCTTAGAGTCTTTGTCTTGAGTTTTAGATGGCTATTATACTAAAAAGTAAACGTGAGATTGAGTTGATGCGTGCTGCTGGTGTGGTTGTTGCCAATGTTCTTTTAAAAATACAAGAGTGTGCAAAGCCGGGTGTGTCGACATTTGAGCTTGATCGGATTGCTTTGGAAATGACCGAAGCCTTTGGTGCTGAGGCATTGTTTAAAGGAGTTCCAAGTCCATACAAAGGTGTTGAGCCTTTTTCAGGTGCGATTTGTGCTTCGATAAATGAGCAGATCGTGCATGGTTTGCCGTCTAAAGCGGTTAAGTTAAAAGATGGCGATATATTAAGTGTTGATTTTGGTGTCAGATTAAATGGTTATTGCGGTGATTCTGCTGTTACGATTGCTGTAGGTGCTATTGATTCACAAAGATTGACTTTAATGAAGGCGACGAAAGAGTCATTGGATATCGCAATAAAAATGGCAACACCGGGCATAAAATGGAGCCAGATCGCCGGCGAAATGCAAAAGCATGTTGAATCTTATGGCTTTTCGATGGTTACGGAGTTTGTTGGTCATGGCATTGGTCGCCAAATGCACGAAGAGCCGCAAGTGCCGAATTTTGTTAGTAAGCAATTGTTGGCAAGAGATATTGTTTTGAAAGAAGGAATGGTTTTAGCTGTGGAGCCGATGGTTAATGCAGGGCTGGCTAAAACAAAAATATTAAATGACGGCTGGACAGTAGCTACAAAGGATGGTAAGAGTTCAGCTCATTTTGAACATACTATAGCGATAGTGAAAACAGGTTGTGAAGTTCTGACGGTAAAGTGATTTATGGCAAAAAAAGATGCGATTAGATTGACGGCAAAAGTACTTGAAACCCTGCCAAATGCAGTTTTTAAGGTAGAGTTGGAAAATGGCCATTGTATCACAGCTCATGTTTCTGGTAAGATGAGGATGCACTTTATTCGTATTCTTCCGGGTGACAGTGTGACTGTGGAAATGTCGCCTTACGATCTGAATAGGGGCCGTATAGTTCTTAGAAATTAGTAGTACAGCTTGGATTGTTACGAGTTGTTGCTATTTTTAGAAAAAGGTAAAAAAATGAAAGTTAGAAGCTCAGTAAAACGAATTTGTGAAAATTGTAAAGTTGTTCGCCGTAGAGGTGTGGTCAGAGTTATCTGCACTAATCCTCGTCATAAACAGCGTCCGGGCTAAATTATTACTAGAAACAAGAAAGAGGAGTTAGTATATGCCGCGTATAGTTGGTATTGATATTCCAAATGAAAAGTCGATCTGGATCTCGCTTACGTATATTCCGGGTATTGGTAAGTATATTTCATCACAGATACTTAAAGAAGCTAAGGTTGAGGTTACTGCTAAAGCTAGTTCTCTAAACGAGGACGAGTTGAGCCGCTTAGCTCAAATTATTGACAGTAACTATGTTGTTGGTGGCCAGCTGCGTCGTCAGATTTCACAGAATATTGCTCGCTTGCGTGACATTGCTTGTTATCGAGGCATTCGGCATAGACGTGGTTTACCTGTTCGCGGTCAGTGTACGCAAAGTAATGCTAGGACGCGTAAAGGGCCTCGTAAAACAGTTGCCGGCAAGAAAAGTGTTAAAGGTGGTTGATCATTTATTAGAGTTATGTGTCGAAAGATATTTAAGCTCTTTATAGAGGAAATTAAAATATAATGGCAAAAGTTAGAAAAAGAAAAGTTAGAAAGAATGTTGTTAAGGCTATGGTACACATCAAGGCCACCTTTAACAATACTCTTATCAATATTACAGATATGGATGGCAATTCAGTTTGCTCGTCTTCTGGCGGTTGTGTTGGCTTTAAAGGGTCTCGAAAAAGTACGCCTTTTGCCGCTCAGCAAGCTGCTCAAAAATGTGCCGGAGTCGCTATTCGTAATGGTGTCAAAGAAGTTGGCATCCGTATCAATGGTCCGGGACCAGGTAGAGAATCAGCTATTTCAGCTTTACAACAAGCGGGCTTGCGGATCGCTTCGATAGAGGACGTGACGCCTTTGCCGCATAATGGTTGCCGACCGCCTAAGAGAAGGCGTGTATAAAAAGAAGCTAATTGAGCGAATCAAATAGCGGAACTTATTCGCTATGATGGTTTGTGATTTTTTTTAATAGCAGCAAAAGTGGGCCAGCTGAAAGTTCAGTTGGAAAATGTTAGTGAAATTAAATGATTTTTTTGGAAGGTAACAGATGGGTCGTTACTTAGCGTCATCTTGTAAGCTTTGTCGTCGCGAAGGTGTTAAATTAATGCTCAAGGGCGAGAGATGTGAAACCTCGAAGTGTCCTATAGAGAAGAAACAGCGTAACGTTGCTCCCGGTATGCATGGTTGGAGACGTGGACGGCTGAGCGAATATGGTGTTCGGCTTCGCGAAAAGCAGAAGGTCAAACGTTATTATGGAATGCTCAACAAACAATTTATCAGCTATTTCAAAAGAGCAGAGAAATTACAAGGCAATACAGGCGAAAATCTGTTGCAGTTGCTCGAACGGCGTTTGGATAATGTTGTTTATAAATTGAACTTTGCTTCTTCACGGAAAGAGGCTCGTCAGTTGATTTCTCATGGTCATATTCATGTTAATGCTCGTAAGCTGGACATAAGTGATTATACAGTGAAATTAGGTGACAAGATATCTCTTAAAAAGTCAAAGAAAACTGTGAAAAAGATTAAGCAGCAGTTGGAAATAAATCCCAATTTCACCACCCAAAGTTGGCTGCAGTTGGATAGAGAATCGCCGGTAGCGACGATTATTGCCTTGCCAAGTCGTGATGACGTTCAAATTCCGGTTGAAGAACAACTTATTGTTGAGTTCTGTTCTAGGTAAGTAGAGAATATTTATTTTGTTGATTTTCTGGCTTTGATTGTTGTTGGAGCTAGAAGCTATATATATTAGGAGAGCCCTATGCGAGTTATGTGGAGAGGTTTGGAGTTACCAACAAGTGTTGAGCAGGATCAGTTGGTCAAGACGGAAAAATATGGTAAGTTTTATGTCGAGCCTTTTGAGCGTGGTTTTGGTACGACTGTGGGCAACAGCCTAAGGCGAGTGCTTCTTTCTTCTCTTGAGGGAAGTGCAGTTACTTCGATCAAAATAGCAGGTGTAGATCATGAGTTCACTTCGATCAAGGGCATAATGGAAGATGTTACCGAGATTGTACTCAATATCAAAAGCTTGATAGTCAGGCTTGATAGCGATGAGCCTAAAATCATGAATCTTTCTGTCACCAAAGCTGGTGTGGCTACGGCGGCTGATATTATTGCGGATCCATCAATTGAAATTATAAATCCCAATCAAATTATTGCGACACTTACTGAGAATGTTAAGTTGGACGTTGAATTTGTTGTAGAAAAGGGTCGTGGTTATGTCACGGCGACTGAGGTTATAACGGAAAATGCCGGCAATGATCAGGAAATTGGCGTAATCGTTCTTGATGCTGTGTATTCTCCTGTTACCAGAGTACGCTATAAAACTGAAGATACACGAGTTGGCCAAAAGACCAATTATGATAAGCTGATTATGGAAATTTGGACTGATGGTTCGATTACTCCAGAGTTGGCTCTTGTTGAGGCTTCTAAGATTTTGCGTAAACATATTACGCCTTTCGTTCAGTATTCCGAGATTGGCACAGATACTATTGATGACAGTATTGTTGAAGAGCAAGCAGAGGTTTCCGATGTTGATGATGAGTTGGTGAGAAAAATGAATATGCCAGTTCAGGAGTTGGAGTTGTCAGTTCGTGCAGGAAATTGTCTGGATTCGGCTAAGATCGAAACGATTGGTGAATTGATAGTATTTCCTGAGTCTCAATTGTTGAAAATCCGCAGTTTTGGTAAAACGAGCTTGCGTGAAATTAGAAGAAAACTGGCCGACATTGGTTTGTCGCTTGGTATGGATGTATAATTTGATATAAAGGGTTTTAAAATATGCGTCACAGAGTAGCAGGACGTCGACTTGGTAGAGACAGCGAACATCGGTTAGCGATGCGTCGCAATATGGTAGCATCATTGTTTGAGCATGAGACTATTTCTACAACGATAGAAAAAGCCAAAGAGGTTAGAGGTTTTGCAGAGAAACTAATCACCTTAGCTAAAAAAGGTACGTTAGCTAATAGGCGGTTAGTGATAGCTCGTTTGGGACATGATCGCAAGATTGTTGCAGAAGAAAACGGCGAGATAGTCAAAAAGGGTACAGTTGTAGGTAAGTTGTTTAGCGAAATTGGCCCAAGATATCTCGAACGTGATGGCGGTTACACTAGAATTATCAAACTAGCAATGCGTCGACTTGGTGACAATGGACGCCTTGTATTATTGCAGCTTGTCGGTGCTGACGAAAAAGTTGGTACTAAAAAGTCCAAAACTTCTAAACCTAAGCCTGTTATTAAAGCTCAAGACAAAGTAGTTGAGGTTTCCGAAGAAACTGAAGTCGCCGAAGAAGTTACAGAAGTGACTGATGTTACCGAAGAAAATACAGAAAAAAAAGAACAGTAAATAATCCATTACGAATTGATGAATAAGAACGATTGTATCTTCTGTAAAATTATTGCTGGTGATATTCCGGCGACTAAGATTTATGAAGACAGTGTCGTTCTTGTTTTTTTAGATATAGGTCCTTTGAGTTTAGGTCACTGTTTGGTTATTCCTAAGATTCATTATAGAGATGTCACTGATTGTCCAGCAAATGTATTGACGGAAATGATGAAGGTGACGAAGCGTATTGCTGTAGCGATTGCAGAGGCTTTGAATTATAGCGGCTATAATATTTTATGTAATAATGGCCGAGTTGCTGGTCAGCTTGTTGATCATTTACATTTTCATGTTATAGGCAGAAATCCTGAAGATGGTTTATTTAGCAGTTGGCCATCGCGGTCATATTCGGATAATGAGTGCCGTGAAATTTCCGCTAAAATTATTGAAAAGTTGTAGGAAATTTTGAAGAGTTCTTGCTATATATTTTTGTTTTGTTATAGTTGTTTTTTTGTCGCGGGGTAGAGCAGTCTGGCAGCTCGTCGGGCCCATAACCCGGAGGTCGCAGGTTCGAATCCTGTCCCCGCTATT
>CBDUWP010000041.1:0-14239 GCA_965370955.1 uncultured bacterium
AAACAGGCATGATCTTGTTTCATCATGGATAATTGGGGGAATATGCTTGTTTGTCGGCTTTATTTCACCATAGAGGTGTTTAAGCAATGCCACTGTGTACATATGGCGGAGGATGAAATTTTCGACAGGGATATTGTTGGAAGCCAGAATATCCCCCACCTCGTATAGAGATAATACAACCACACCGCTAGAAAGTCGTCGCAGGTAAAAATTATCCTCTAAAGAAAATTCTGTAATAGCAAGAGTTATATCGGAGTTCTCTATTGGGCGGATAAAGCCTAACTCATCATAGGTGTAAAATTCCCAATCTGATCGCCCGTCAGGAATTTTTTCACAAACATCGCTCATGGAAATTTCAATTATGTCCGATGACCATTGTTCCAATAATCTAAAATCTACCTGATGTCGTAGGTGGCCGAGTTTGACGATTGAAAAGCTGATTGGCATTGGCATAAGACTTCTCCACTATGACAAAAAGCTTGCCTGATTTTTCAAACAGGCTTTCTGCCGTTAACTTGAATAGGGCGTTACGCACCTGATTTGATTCTCAACTCCCCGAGTAGGACTCGAACCTACGACCTAGCGGTTAACAGCCGCTCGCTCTACCAATTGAGCTATCGGGGAATAAACCTGAGTCCTGCATGACGCTAAACTCAGTAGCTAACCATTATCTGTTTTTTTTTCGCTAATGTCAATATCCAGCTTAATAGATATTGAAAATTTTTATAAAAAAATCCCCGATCAATTATTATAAAATCAATCGGAGATAATATTATTTTATGTCTTTGAACTTTGACAACTGTTATTTTTTGCGTCTTCTCAAAAAGCCAACGCTCATTAAGCCAAGCATCGAAATGGTCGCAGGTTCTGGAACCTGAGCTACAAAATCCTGATAGCAACCACTTCTTAAATATAACAGATCAGCCATCGGGCCACTGCCATCTAATGAACCGAGCCATTGATTGGCTAAAGTCACGCCGCTTATGCCGCCAATATTAGCGGCAAGGTATGTGCATCTGAAACCAGTCTTATTGCCGCTGTCCCAACTGGTGACATCGAGAGCCAAATCGCCATAGGTCAATTCCCATACGCAAGCAGAAAAAACCTCAGCCTTTTTCCGGTTATCTATCGCAATGTCAAAATAACGGCCCCATAACTCTATCATCAATAAATCACCGCATTGCGAAACACTGTAGGTCTTTGTCTGCTTCTTGGCTGTTTGATCTAATTCAATGCAGCAAGCGTAAAACGGATCGTCCAACAAATCGCCCAAGCCAGAGCTTTGAATCTTGTCGATAGTCAAAATGCCGCCTCTGCCCTCTTGGCCGTTTGGCCTATCGGTCGACCATGTCTTAATCTTCTGATGCGTGAAAGTGCTTACATAGGCTATGTCGACCTGATCCAATGTCGCAAAAGCGTTTGCGGTTGCGATTGACATCAAAAGGCCAACCAAACAATACTTAATTAGATTCTTCATTTTTCACCAATCCCTAAAAAATTCTCCAAGTTTTCTATTTCAATTTTGAATCGTTGTGATTTTAATCTTTTCGATTTGAAAACATCCCCGATGATGTTCTGTTAAATCTATCGGGGATGTCGTTTTTATCAGTAAGCTAATAGATGATATTAGCTTTTATGTCTTTGAGCTTTGACAACTGTTATTTCTTGCGTCTTCTCAAAAAGCCAACGCTCATCAGGCCAAGCATCGAAACGGTCGCAGGTTCTGGAACCTCTGTTACAAAGTCCTGATAGCTGTCACTTCTCAAACAGACCAAGTCAGCCATCGGGCCGTCGCCATTTAATGAACCGAGCCATTGATTAGCTAAGGTCGCGCCGCTAGCGGCAAGGTCTGTGCATTTGAAACCTGTCATAAGCATAGAGTTCCAAGTCGTGACATCCAAATCGCCCTCATCTTCTATGATTTCCCATATACAGGCTGAGAAAACTTCGGCTTTGGCTGCACTTGTCAAGGCCTCTGTGTAAAATCTGCCCCATAATTCGCTAAGCAAATTGTTAGTGCAAGCATAGATTTCATAGGTTGCAGGGGCAGTAGTAGATGCGTCAACAGCTATCTCTATACAGCCTAATGAAAGTGGATCGTTTAATTGATTACCGAATCCAGTACTGGCATCTTTACTGAATGTGCTGATTCCGCCAGTGCTTTCTACACCATAACCACTGCCATAGTGGCCATCTGACCATGTGGTCATCTTGCCGTCCGTGAAATTGCTGACGTAAGATATTTCTACAGTTCCTAATGAGGCCGAAGCACTTGAGGCGATCATCAACATCAAAACACAAATTAAAGCAGAAAATTTCCAAGTCTTCATAACATAAACTCCCAAAAACAGGTTAATAAATTTTTCAATCACATTTTTCAATCACAATTTTTTATCAAAACAACAAATGTTATTCCGATAACGTTACCCAATTATACATTATGTCGTCCTATATTATGTTAAATTTTACCAACTTCGTGTTAAAATAGGGCAAATGTATAAACGAATAGCCATATTATAATGATTATAGTGGCAAGTTTGTTTGTTAGGCCTCGTTTTTTTCACCGAGCGACAATAATCGGCTAGATGTGGAGAAAAGGATTAATCTTTTTTTTGGCTGATTTTTAAATAAAAACTTATAAAAAAAAGGCTTCTGTTCAGGAAGTCCCGACAAAAGCCTCTTTATTTTTCCTTCGTAATACTACATCGCTAAGGGTGTAGTAGTTTACTCGCTCTTTTGTTCAGTTGTGTAAGCTGCTATTATTTGCTGCTGAACGTTCGGAGGAACCGGCTCATAATGGCTAAGAGTCATAGAATAGCTGCCTCGACCGCCTGTAACGCTCTTGAGCTGGCTATTATACTTGGTTACCTCAGATAGAGGAACCTGAGCTTTGATGACGATGAAATTGCCGGCCAGCATGTCTTGACCCAGCACGCGGCCTCTCTTAGAGGATAAATCGCCGGTGATGTCGCCCATATTGTCAGCTGGAACCGTTACCTCGATATGAACGATTGGCTCCAAAAGAGCGGGCTTGGCTTTTTTAAGGGCATCGATAAAAGCTCCTTTGCCTGCCGCTCTAAAAGCCACTTCCTTAGAATCGACAGGGTGATATTTGCCGTCATAAACGGAAACCTTGATGTCCTGCATTGTGCAGCCGGCTAAAACGCCCGTTTCCATGATTTCATTTATGCCTTTTAAGATGGCTGGCTCAAACTGGCCCGGAATTGAACCGCCGAAGATATCCCAGCTATATTGCAGGGACGGATCGGAATCACGCTCGGCTGGCTCGACTCTAAGATACACTTCGCCGAACTGGCCTGCTCCGCCTGATTGCTTTTTGTGTCTGTAATGGCCGTCACCTTTACTGGTAATGGTTTCACGGTAAGGAATTTTTGGGTCTTTGGTTTTCAGTGACAGCTTATAGCGATTGGTCATTTTTTCGATCATGATTCGGAGATGAAGCTCGCCAAGACCGCTGATCACCAGCTCTTTTGTCTGGGTGGTTCGCGAAACCTTAAAACAGGGATCCTCCTCGCAAAGTTTTTCCAGAGCTGAACCGATTTTTTGCTCGTCGCCTCTGGCTGTGGTTTCGATAGCTAATGAGAACATTGGTTCTGGTGTGACGAGTGTTTCAAATTTGCCGCTTGCCTTTCCCTCACTGATGAGGTCGCCGCTTTTGAGTTCATCGACTTTGGCCAAAATGATAATGTCACCGGCAACTCCGCAGTCAACATCATTATTTTCGTTGCCCTGTGGTTTTAATATATGGCCGGGACGAACAGGTTTTTTATGGTCGTTGATGATCAAGTTTGTATTGGCTTTGATTGTTCCGCTGGCGATCTTGATCATGGCATTTTTCATATTGGATTTTTGATCAAAGCTGATATTGAAAACAAATCCGCTAAGATCGGCATCTGCGTCTGCCGCGATCTCTGTTGTTGTGTCACCGTCTTTTAAAATTTTAGCTGCCGCTTGGCAGGGAGAGGGAGTGCATTTGACAACGATATCCAGCAATTCCTCTATGCCTGTCTCCTTACGAGCATCGGTGAAGACGATCGGGATAATTGTGCCGTCTATCATGGCTTTGACAAATACGGATGCTATTTTTTCATCAGATATTTCTTCGCCGCCGAGATAACTCTCCATCAGATCATCGTCCGCCTCGATAACACTTTCGATGAACTCTGTATGGGCTGTCGCTACGTCCATCAAATTGCTGTCGCCTTTGTCATTTATGATGCAGTCGATGACGCTGCTATTGTCTGATGATGGTAAGTTGGCACAGTGACATTGGGCGCCAAAGGTTTCTGTAATGTTTTTGACCAGTTCAGGCAGATCAATATTGTCGGCATCGATCTTATTGACCACGATGAGTTTTGGCATGTTCGCTTTGCTGGTCAACTCAAACATTTTTCGGGTAATTGTCTCAATGCCTGACGAAGCACCTATCACCCGTACCGCCGTCTCTGCCGCTGCAATAGAGCTTATCGCTGGGCCAATAAAGTCAGGATAACCCGGAGTATCAATGACGTTGACGAGGGCGCCATTATGCTCAACATTGATGACTGCCGGCTGTATCGTGTGATGATGGGCTCGCTCTTCGTCGTAATGGTCGCAGATGCTGGTCTTGTCGTCGACACTGCCTAATCTGTTGGTGATTGACGCTTTGTGACAGATGGCTTCAGCTAAAGATGTTTTGCCGCTTCCGCCGTGCCCTAAAAGCACTATGTTGCGTATATCGCTTGTTTTGGTCACTTTTCTTTCTCTCCAAAAAGTCTAGCTCCATTTAATGTGCCGCTGAACAGCCAATGGTACACTAATTATAGGAGTTAGGCCAAGATTTTTTTGGCATGTTTAATTTTTTTTCAATCGCGTTATATGCGCGGCACTTGGCCTCTATATGGATAGATGATTTGCTTTTTATTTTTTTTTAGCGGTATCTGAAATGTTAATTCGATATCGTTTATATTGGGCATCAAATGAAAAAAAACAAAATAATCAATAAAAAAGATAGTACCGATCTTGTAACTAAAAATGCGATTTTATTGGACATATATCATCTGTGTTTTTTTGGTCAGTCAGTTATCGCTATATCTTGCAGTTTGAGCGCAAAACGTACGGCATATTGTAGGTGTTGTTATAGGGCGTTGGTGACATGTTTTTTTTTACTGTTAAAGAAATTTTAGGTTGGCGGTCGATAGCTTGATATAGCGAGCGAATAGTTTGTATATTTAGGAATCCAAAAGCCATGACAAAAAGAGAGCTGATCGAATGTATTTGTGAGATAAATGTTTCTGCTAAACCTGATTTTCTGGCCACTTTTTCAGAGGATCAACTTCGCTGTTATCTCGATCATCTGATGGAGCTCGATTTAGAAGCTTTGGCTGTTTGCAGCTAACTCAGTTTTCATTGATTTGACTGTTTTTATTCTCTAGCTGTACTCTGGCAATCTCGTTTTGTTTCACTTGTACAAAAATTGGCTCACTGTCTGTTTGAATCGCAAAAACAAGATCAACCCACAATATGTCACCGTCTGATTTTTTAGGCAATTCCAATCTGGCCGTAAGTGATACAGGTTTTGCTTTTCCACTGGAAGTGAGTTCGGCAATCGGATAGTAGCTGTATGTTTGGGCTTGGAACTCATTGTCGTCCGAATCGGGATATTTACAAATTAACCGTATTTGTGAGAAATTAAGCGGGACACTGTGTCTCCTGTCTCTTTTTGCAATTCCGGCTGTTACAGCTACTAAATTATGTCCGGCAGATACCTTAACACTTTTTCCGTCAGGATAGATGAGCTTGTCTAGGATTTTATAGCCGTTTTCTTCCGGTGTTTTTAACGTATTTTTGCCGGTGTAAGCCTTAACTTTTTGGATTTTTAATCTGTTGATGTATGATTGATCTATAAAGTTTGGGTGCAAGGTTGCAAAGCTCTTTTCGCCACCCAAACTGCCGCCGCTGACCATTTTGAAAAGACCGGTGACAAACATGTCACTGCCTACTGCTAGAGCGTCTGGGCTATCGGGAGTCAAATTTTTCTCATCAAATCTGGCGTAGGGTAAACTCATTTTCAATGGAGCGATAGCTAAGCTCGCCAAAATAAATCCTGAAATCAAAAAGCCCAACACCACGCCAAAAACTATTCGGCCTATTTGTTCAATGCGAGCATTAAATTCTACAGTTTCATTGATGCTGACGTTTATGATGGCTTTGAAAATGATAAACGGAACCGCAAACAATATGAGAAAAAATAATGCTGGACGCCATGCCAATAAAGATGATTCAGGCTCAGAAAATCTAGCTGTTAATTGCTCAAAAAATGAAAAGGCAATAATCCCTGCAATAACGCAGGCAAAAATTGTTGCCAAAGTGGTAATGAGGCTTTCTTTTTTCACGGCATATAATGCGGCTATCCCCGCTAAAACGATTACCGCTATACTGACAATAGTATTCATTCTTTAATCCTGTTACTGTCGAGCTATTTTAATTTTAATTTTGTCACTTCGTTTTCTTCACGATTTTTTTTGGTTTGCCGGCTGAAAATACCCTCAGCATTTCGTTGACACTTATGACACCTGCTACGATTTTTCGCAGAGCTTCTTCTTGTAAATATTTCATCTTGGCTGATCTGAAAATTGGCGTAATCTCATTTTGGTTGGTGATCTTTCTAAGCCTTTTTTTCATTTGGTCAGTTAAGAAGATACCTTCAAATACGCCGGTTCTTCCGTAAAAGCCTGTGCCTTGACAATGGTCACAGGTTCGGGGCTTGCCGTGTTTGTCATATTGAACCTTGCCGGCTCTGTATAGGGCTTTGATCTTGCTCGCCGGCAGATTAAATTTTCTAAGTAAATCCGTATTAGGGCTATAGGGTTGGCGACATTCGGGGCAGAGTTTTCTAAGCAATTTTTGGTTTAAGATTCCTGTTAGTGCCTGACAGGCTTGTTTTTTGTCGCCTACAGCCTGCATCCATTTAGCAAAAGCTATCGCCGAATTTTCAGCCTCTATTATGACGTACACGATTTTCCTGTTAAGGCCGGCATTGCAAATCGCACCAGCTGTTTTGGCATCTTTACATTCGCATACGCCGATGATGTCCGGCTCCATTCTGACCATTGCTTCCAATGTTTCGCCAAAGGTTGCAGAAGAGGAATCGGACAGGCTGTATCGTTCCTGTGTAATATTTTTTATTGTCATTGATGGGCTGCGCTCGAGGGTGTGGATGCTGTTTAAGAACGCGTCATGGTTTCTGAGCAGACTGTACATCGTGGTGGTCAAGCCGCTTTTAGCTGGGCCCGAAATGATGATAACGCCTTCGCCTTCGGTTCTAACTGTTTTCAAGTTTTTCAATTGGCCTAAAGTAAGCCCAATATCTTCGGCTCTGGAATCGTCACACTCTGTTTGTCTTTTTAAAAGGATTTGCTCGCCTGCCGTTGAGCCTGCTGTGGTTATTTTCCATTCGATTAGCTCATTTTCCTGCCTGACGGTGAATTTGCTTTTCTGCGGCTTGCGTTTTTCTTTCAGGTCGAGATCGCCGAGATTTTTCAGCAGTAATATGATCGGTTCTATCTGTGATTTCTCCATGACCGGCTGCTTAGTCGAAATGCCGTCAATGTTGTATATGATGCTGTAACTGTTGTGCGATGGGATAAATTTTACCGACTCTGCCCTTTTAAGGATTATGTCGGTCAGAAAATCCTCAGTCGCTCTATAGCTGTAATTTTCAGGTGTCTTGGCTGGCGGAACAGGCACCTCGTTATTGTTGACCGTGATTAGCGAAAATGCCCGCTGCTTCTTTTCTGTTTTATTGCCTGATGACAAAAGGCTCATAATGTGGTCCGGCGTGAGGACCCTGTCATAATCAGGGACTATCGAGTTGCGATGGATTACATAGGCTATTGCCACTGTTAGCACTGCGACTATATATAAGGATAGGCCGATAGCGAATTCCGGTATGGCCAGACATAAAACCCCGCCGCCAAAAACCGCAACAGCTATTGCCGCTGTCCATGCGATATCTTTGGTGTCTATCGTTTTGGCATCATCGGCGATCCATTGGATTAGCGGCAGTGAGCCGAAAAACAAAACTATAAAAGCAATGAGCTTGACCATTGATATGTAATCGCCATAGGCAATTGACATCAGTACATCGTTTGGCATTGTAGATTCTCTCGTAAAGTTCTTTATTTTTCCTTCGTCATACCACATCTGGCAAGAGTCTAGGTGCAAGTATTCGACAAATCCCACGTCCATAAGACCGTGATAATTATAGCAAACTGCTCGAGGACGTTCTGATGCCCTTGAGAGCCATTTTTAATTCTTCAATGTTCGGAGCATATTTGAAGGCTTCTTTTGGATCGACGAACCCTTCCTTTATAAGCTTACACAAATGATGCGTGAAATCCTGCATACCTTCGGTTTCGCAGCTGCGTATGACGCTCGGCAAATCAGCCTCCCGCTCCTCTGATATAAGTTTTCTAACAGTGGAATTGGCTAGCAATATCTCAACAGCTGGCACTCTGCTTATGTCTTTTTTGATGCCGGGCAAAAGCACCTGACTAACGATCGATTGGATAACCAAGCTAAGTGTCTGTCTGGCGAGCGGTCTTTCCTGCGGCGAAAATAGATCTAACAGCCTCTGTACAGATTGAGCTGCGTTGGCTGAGTGCATTGTTCCAAAAACAAGATGTCCGGTTTCTGCGGCTCTCATAGCTGCTGTAACAGTTTCGGCATCACGCATCTCGCCGATAAGCACAACGTCAGGATCCTGCCGCATCAAATTCTTTAACGCCTCATCAAAATCAGGTACATCGATACCGATTTCCCTTTGTGAGACATTGGCTTTTTTGTCCTTATGCAGATATTCTACAGGGTCCTCAATTGTCACGATGTGGCAAGCTCTTGTGTCGTTTATATGGTCAATCATAGAGGCGATAGTTGTTGATTTGCCGCTGCCTGTTGCGCCGACAACCAGAACTAGGCCAACGTGATAATCGGCGACTTTCTCCAATATTGGCGGCAAATTTAAACTCTCAAACGGCGGAATATCAGAGCTGACTCGTCTTGCTACCAGAGCGATTGTGCCTCTTTGGCGAAAAATATTGACCCTGAACCTGTCGTCATTTGACATTTCATGAGCGAAGTCGATACTGCCTTTTTCTAAAAAATATTCCTTTTGCGCATGGCTCAATATCTCAAAAACCAGCTTCTCCATCTTTTCTTCTGTCATGGACTCGCTGGTGGTTTTTTTCAAGGCTCCTGCGACACGCAATTTTGGCGGTTGGCCAACCTTGATATGCAAATCGCTGGCTTTGACCTTGATTGCGGCGTTAAAAAATTTATTCATCTCCGGTTCATAATCGAGATGGATATGGGTATCGATTGGCTTTGATTTTGACATAGCTATAATTATCCAAAATTATCTAAAAAGGGCTTTATTCACGAAATTCAGCGGTTTTTATCCCAAATCAGCATTTTTGACCCGCTTACCATTCATTATAAACAGCATAAAACCCTCATTATAGCTTTTTGGGTGGAGAATGTCAATATAGCCTGCTTGGTAAGAGTTGAAAACTTTTGCCGATTAGTAATTAGCGATTTTGATATGGATCAGCTAGCCAACAGAATAGTTAGTGACAAATAAATCGCCACGCTGATAGAATCGTTGGCAGTTGTGACCAGAGGCCCTGAGCTAATGGCGGGATCGATGCGGACTTTGCGGAAGAAAAACGGCAAGAAAAGCCCCAGAGTTGTCGCTACCATTATGGCTGAAAACATACCGATCCCAAACGCTGTCGCAATTTTCAGCGGCTGGATTGTATGTTGAGATATTTTGAAAAAAAGCAATCCGATACAACTGATACTGCCTAAAATTCCGCAGGATATCGCTACAATGATTGCGATTCGAACCTCTCTTGTGAAAACTTGCGTGATTTTTAATGCCGCAAGGTGGCCAGTCGCCAGTCCCGTTACAACGATGGTCGAGGTTTGCAGACCGGCATTACCGCTGATGGCTGCGATCATCGGCACAAAAGCTGACGCTACTAGATATATTGCGGGATTACTTTGCTTAAAAAGCATCATCAACAAAGCAGTGAAGCCAGTTCCAATCAAACAGGGCAAAAGCCAAGTCATGCGAATTTTAGCAGCGTTGAAAACTGACACCTTGTCAAGCTCGTCGGCATCGGTTCCAGCCATCGCGAACATGTCTTCTGCGGCTTCTTCTTCTGCGACCTCGATGATTCTGTCAGCTGTTATTCTACCGATAAGTTTGTGATGGTCGTCCAAAACAACAGCGGCGATCAGGTCGTTTTTGCTGAATATGTTTCTGACCTCTTCTTGATCCGCATCGGCAGTGATATAGACGCTGTCGCGATTACAGATGTCGCCGACTTTGATATCTTCGTTATTAGTTAGCAGCGAGATAATGCTAATATCGCCAACGAAACGCTTTGACTGATCCACAACATAGGCATAATAGAAATCTTCATCTACGTCGGCTTTGCGTATTTCTTGAATAACCTCTGCTACTGTGAGGTCTTTGTCTACGCTGATGACCTCCGGATCCATAATTCCGCCGGCACAGTCTTCGTCATAACTCATCAGCTTTTTGATCTGGTCTGATTCAGATGTCTCAAAACATTCCAGTACATCTTTGACATCGCCTGAGTCCATTTCAGACAAAATATCCGCCGCGTCGTCAGGGTCCAGCTCTGTTACGATCTCGGCTAGCTCCTTATCGCCCAATATCTCAAAAAGCTCAGATCGAGTGGCTTCATCGACCTTTTCCAGCACTTCAGCAGACAGTTCAGCCTCTAGGCAGTCGAAGACGATTCTGCGGTCTTCATTATCGAGGATTTCGACTATTTCCGCGATATCACTGGTTCTCTGCTGCGAAAGCAGTGCTATAAGGGGAGTTGTATCTGATGTTTCCAGTGATTTGGTCACCTGATCAAGAAGCAGTTTTTTTTCGTCAGCCATCTAGCCATCCCTGAAATTGGATTAACATTACCACTTATGGAACCCCTTTTAGGATAACTGACACTTCGCATATAATCAAATTGTTTATGGAAAAAAGTTAAACAAAATCATTAAATCAAACTAAAAAAAAGTTGAAGAAAATCGTAGATTTGTTACCTTAACTATCTTTACGTCAAAATTAAACTGCTTTACGTTGATGCAGGAGGTGAAAATATGACCGAGCTTAACTATAATGAAATTGTCAGTCAAAGACAGAATCACGCGAAAGCGATTGCGGCGGCAGGCGGCATAGAGAAAGCTTTGGCAAACGGCATGTTATCAAAACGGATTTCGATCACTTTAAGCGAAGCTGTTGTTTTGGGATTGCTGCGTCAAGGCGTCAAAAAATATATAGGCATTTTTGGTCACGGTTCAACCGAGATAGCTGAGGTGCTGCGGGTTTATGAAGAGGCGGGCATCGTTAAAACCTATAACGTTAGAAATGAAGTAGCAGCTTCTCATTCGGCGGCAGCTCTTAGATGGGCAACCGGCGAAAAGGCAGCAGTTATCACTTCTATTGGACCGGGTGCTTTGCAGGCGATGGCTGGTTCTTTGACCGCTGCCAGTGACGGTCTCGGCGTTTGGTATCTGCTCGGCGAAGAGACGACAGAAGATGAGGGCCCGAACATGCAGCAGATTCCGGGCAATAGTCAAAGCAATTTCTTGAAGCTGTTTTCTGCAATGGGCAAGGCCTATTCTTTGCATAGCCCGGGCGCAATCAATACAGCGATGACTCGCGGCTTAAACGCAACGGATCATCCAGTCAGCGCGAGCCCATTTTATCTGCTTATGCCGATGAATACTCAGTGCAGTTTGATGGAAGATTTTAATATGGACGAGTTGCCTGTTTGTGATTTGTCGACACTTGGCGCAGCTGCCGATGGTGACAATTTTACAGCAGCAGTCAAGGCCATATCGCAATCCAAAAAGGTCGTCGTCAAGGTCGGAGGCGGAGCGAGATCGGCGCCGGTAGAGCTGGCTGAATTTCTCGAATTAGCTGACGCAGCAGCAGTAACTAGCCCGCTAGTCAGCGGTGTTTTAGCCTATGACAATCCTCGAAATATGACAGTTGGCGGCTCTAAAGGGTCTATTTGCGGCAATTTTGCTATGGATAATGGCGAACTGCTGATAGCTGTCGGGACGAGATTTGTCTGTCAGTCCGATTCCAGCAGAACCGGCTATCCAAAAGCTAAACAGGTTGTCACTATCAATGGTGACATTGAAGCTGCGACCCATTACAACAAAAACATACCCTTGATCGGCGACATAAAATTGACGCTGGCTAAACTCAATGACGCACTGAAAAAAATCGCCAAGTCATCAAGTGACAAATCAGCCGATTCCGATTGGTTCGTCGATTGCAAAAAGAGCAAAGTCAAATGGGAAACTTTCAAACAGGCTCGCTACGACAGGCCGACACTTAAAGACGACAAATGGAAAAGAGAAGTTCTAACTCAGCCGGCGGCTATCAAGGCTGTTGTCGATTGGGCAAAGGCCGAAGATGCAGTGACATTCTTTGATGCAGGTGACGTTCAGGCCAATGGTTTCCAGATCGTCGAAGACGACAAGCTAGGGCGAACTTTCACCGATACCGGCGCAAGCTATATGGGTTTTGCTGCGTCAGCTATTATGGCAGGCGTGATGGCAGATGAGCCTTTTTATGGCGTTGCAATGTGCGGCGACGGCTGCTTCATGATGAACCCGCAGGTGTTGATAGATGCAGTAGAGCACCGGGCGAAGGGGCTGGTTGTCGTTTTTGATAATAGAGAAATGGCTGCGATTTCCGGCTTGCAAAAGGCGCAATATGGCGAAGGTTATGCCACGAGTGACACGGTTGAGGTTGACTATGTGCAGATGGCTGATTCTGTCAAGGGCGTTTGCGGAATTTTTGGCGGCTATAGCGTTGGCGAACTTCAAGCGGCATTGAAAAAAGCCAAAGCCCACGATGGCTTGTCCTTGATCCATGTGCCTGTTTATTGCGGAGCTGATGAGCTTGGCGGTATGGGCGTGTTCGGCCGCTGGAATGTCGGCCCTTGGTGCGGTGATGTTCAGGCTTTGCGGCATGACATCGGCTTATAAAAAAAAATAAATGCAAAATAATGCAATAGTGATATAGATAACAATTAAACTTTTTAACGTTTTTCTAGAAACAGGAGTTTGTAAAAATGAGTTTGAAGATTGTAAAAAATTACATCAATGGCAAGTGGGTAGAGGCTGAAAACACAGGATTTATCGAGATTGAAAATCCAAGTACAGGCGAGGTTTTAGCTAAGTCGCCGCTGTCTACAGTCGCAGAGGTCAAGCGTGCTATCGATGCCGCCGCCGAAGCCTATAAAACGTGGCATGTGACGCCGGTTTCGCGCCGGGTTAGATATATGTTTTTGCTCAATGAGATATTGAGAAAAAATGAAGAAAAAATAGCAAGAACCTTAACCGAAGAAATGGGCAAGTCTTTGCCTGATGCTAGGGCGGAAATGAAGCGTGTTTTTGAGAATGTCGAGGTTGCCTGCGGTATGCCTATTATGCAGCAGGGCGATAAATTGGTCGGCAGTTCGTTCGGCATTGACGGTGAAGTTTTGAATCTGCCTATGGGCGTGTTTGCTATGATTGCTCCGTTTAATTTTCCAGCGATGGTACCGTTTTGGTTCTTGCCCTATGCTTTAGCGACAGGCAATACCTATGTTGTCAAGGCCTCTAAGCAGGTTCCTCTGACGATGCAGCTTATCACCGAATGTATTGATGAAGCAGGTTTTCCAGCCGGCGTGTTTGGTTTAGTCAATGGCGACAGGGTTGTGGCTGATACATTTATGTCAAGTGACAAGATCAAGGGCGTGTCGGTTGTCGGCTCGACGCCTGTTTGCAAAATCGTGGCTGAAAAATGTGCCAAGACAGGCAAACGTTTCCAAGCGATGGGCGGAGCTAAGAACCATTTGATTGCTATGCCTGACGCCAAAGTCAACGACGTTATCCGCAACATGATTACTTCGTGTTATGGCTGCGCTGGCCAGCGATGTATGGCGTCTTCAGCCATCGTTGCTGTCGGCGACGAGATGTATAACACTATCTGCGAGAAATTCGTCGCAGCTTCCAAAGAGGTTATCGTTGCTGATCCTCTGGATCCGGCTGTTGCAAAAGAATCTATGGTCATGGGCCCGGTCATTTCCGCTAAGAGCAAAAAGTTCATCCTTGAGATGATCGAGACAGGCGTAAAAGAAGGTGCTAC
>CBDUWP010000042.1:0-14062 GCA_965370955.1 uncultured bacterium
CCGGCGATTTCATGCTCGACGTTTCGATTTATGGCGAGGTCAGCCGCATAAGTCCTCACGCTCCTGTCCCGATTTTGAATATTACTGATCGTCGTTATAATTGTGGCGGCGCAGGCTTTGTAGCTTTTGACATTTCTGCTCTCGGCGGCGTTGCTATGTGCGTTGGCTTTGCCGGCGACGATAAGAATGGCCGTCGAATTGTCCAGCTTTTGGAATCTGTCGGCTGTGAGACAACAGGCCTTACTTTAATTTCCGATCGTCCGACCACAACCAAGCAGCGTTTGATAGGCCTTGCCGACCAGCATCGTTATCCTCAACAGCTGATGCGTTTAGACGAGGAGTCATCAGATCCTTTGAGCGATAAAAACACAGCCAAAATTCTAGCATCGTTCACAAAACAGTTGCCGAAGGCTGATATTGTTTGCCTTCAGGATTATAAAAAAGGCTTACTAACAGACTCTCTTTGCCGCCAGATGATACAACTGGCCAGAGCCCAAAACAAGCCGGTTCTCATTGATCCTCATCCCGATAGTGACTACAGTAAATATTCTTTTGCCACAGCCATCATGCCCAACCGCCGCGAGGCTTCTATTGCTGTTGGCTTTGACATTGAGACGATCAAGGACGCCGCCAAAGCCGCCAATTTACTAAAGGATAAACTCAAGCTCGAAGCTGTTTTCATCACTCTCGACAAGGACGGCATCTACCTATTGAGTAATAATCATGACGGGTTAATAGCCACTGTAACTCGTGATGTTTACGATACTTCTGGCGCTGGCGACATGATTTTAGCTGCCATAGCCATGACTACTTCGGCGGGTAGCGATTTCTCGATATCAGCCATGATAGCCAACATTGCCGCCGGCCTTCAAGTCAGCAAATTCGGCGCCGCTACTGTCACCACCTGCGAGATAATCAATGAGCTGGTCAATCAAAATCTCAGTAAAACTGGTAAGCTTCAATCGCCAGATTCGTTGGACAAAATTCTCACAGCGAGCCATCATCAGAACCAAACAGTCGTTTTTACTAACGGTTGTTTTGACGTTTTGCATCGCGGCCACATTGAGTATTTGAAATTTTGCAAATCACAAGGTGACATCGTAGTTCTGGGCCTAAACAGTGACAATTCTATTAAACAGATCAAGGGTCCAGACCGCCCCATCAATAATCAAGATGACAGAGCCGCCGTTTTAGCATCCCTTGAAAGCATTGATTACATTGTCATTTTCGACGAGCCTAATCCTTTGAATCTGATCAAAACAGTTCGTCCTAATATATTGATCAAGGGTCAGGACTGGAAAGACAAGGGTGTCATTGGCAGTGATTTCGTAGAGTCTTATGGTGGCAGAGTCGTCTTAGCCAAATTGGTTAAGGGCAAAAGTTCGACTGGCACTATAGAAAAAATTAAATCCATGTTATCAAAATAGCAAACTCTTAGGATTTTTGAAAAATGGCAAACAAAGCAATATTTTTAGACCGTGACAACACTATAATTGAAGATCCCGGTTACATCAACAACCCTGATCAGGTCAAGCTTCTCGACGGTGTAAGCCCAGCCTTGATAGAGCTTCGCAACATGGGTTTTTTGTTGGTTATTGTTTCCAATCAATCCGGCATTGCTCGCGGCATTGTCACTGAAAAAAAGCTTGGCGAGATCCATGAAAAGTTGAGCCATCTTCTTAGCAAAAAAGGTGCTTACCTCGACAAGATATATTTTTGTCCTTACCATCCAGACGGCATAATTGAAAAATATAGAAAGCCGAGCAATCTTCGTAAACCCAGTCCCGGCATGCTGTTACAAGCTGGGGAGGAGCTTGATATCGACCTGACTAAGTCATGGATGATAGGTGACAGCGAGTGTGACATTCAAGCTGGCCAAAAAGCTGGCTGCCAGACGATTCAGATAGAGACTCCTTCTCGCGTATCCTTCACGATGGCGGCGGTCAAGGCCGATTTCAAAGCAGTAAACCTCAAGGAAGCGACCAATATAATCAAGAAACAATCTAAGCTCGACAGCACCAAAATGCACATAAAATCCAGTTCTGTCAAGCACTCTAAGTCCCAGTCTCAGACAGATTCCCAACATCAAAAGACTGCAATAAAATCGATAAAAACGGATCATGTTTCTGCGGCTTCGGTCACTGACGGCGATATTCATAGAACGTCTCTATCCCCTGAAACGTCCAATGAAAACACCATTTTGCTCAAACAGATACTGGAGCGTATCAAGCGATCGCAGCGTACTGACATGTTCAGTGATTTTTCTGTCATGCGAATGTTCGCCGGCATATTGCAGGTAATGGTTTTGTTTAGCCTTTCGATTGCTTTATTGTTTTTGATAAGCCATCGCACGAATCATCAAACGATAATGACCATACTCGGCTTTGCCGCGGTATTACAGATAATGTCCCTAACTTTTTATGTAATGCGTGATAACGGAAAATAGGCAACGAACCGGATGAATAAAGAAAAGATGCTAATCTGGCTGCCTAGTCCCTTAGGCGACACAATTATGGCTACTGCTGCACTGGAAGCTTTTCGCGAGCATTTCGCCAACAGTCAAATAACTTTTTTTGCCTCAGATGTCACTCGAGAGATACTTACTCCCTGCCAATTCAATGACAACTGGCTCAAACCTGAATCGTCAAATCCTTTCGTCATAGCCGAACAACTAAAAAAACACAACTTTGACAAAGTTATTTTGCTCAAGAATTCGTTCGGATGTGCTATGGCCGCTTGGTTTGCTAACATCAAACATCGCATAGGCTATGTGCGAGATTTTCGCGGTTTGTTTCTGACGGACAAATTACACCCAGTAAAATTAAGCAATTACAAATGCACGAAAAACGGCAGATATAAACCAGTCTCTATGGTTGATTATTATCTGGCAATCGCTCAGCACGTTGGCTGTAACATTGACAATCGGCAAATGTCACTTTCGGTTAGTGAAAAACCGCTAGATATAGATTTATCGCTGAGGCCTAATAAGCCGACTGTTATTTTGGTTCCGGGCGGTGGTTTTGGTCCGAGCAAATGCTGGCCAAAAGAAAGGTTTGCTGAAACCGCCGATTGGCTCATCGAAAATTATCATGCTAACATTTTAATATCGGTTGCACCAAATAGCACCGAGCGAAAAATAGCTTCTGCAATATGCCAACTAAGCAAACATAATTTGATAAATTTAGACGATAAAAAGTTAGATTTAAATCAGTTGAAAACCATCTTTTCTAACGCCGATTTGGTCATCACCAACGACACCGGCCCTCGTCATATTGCGACAGCTCTCGGCCGAAACGTTATTTGTCTGCTTGGCCCTAACGACCCGATATTAGCTGACACAAATAGCCCAAACGAGGTTCAAATTATCGGCGAGGCTCCCTGTGCCCCCTGCCTCAAACCCATCTGCAAAAAACCTGTACATTACTGCATGGAATCTATCAGCGTCAAAAACGTATGCAATATAGCCAAAGCATTTCTCGATGGCGAGAATATATCACAATATCAAAAACCTGTTCAGCTTTTTGCGGGCAATTCTGAATCTTTCCAGATAGACAAATCTCATCAGCAAAATTTCGCCAAAACTGGCTTAAAATCAATTGATGACATTTTCAATTTTTCTAGCGGCAAAAACCTGCACAAGAGTGGTTTAGCCAGCTACAAAAATCGTACTGAATTTGAAATCGATGGTAGAATTTTCTTTATGAAGCGTTATAGCAGGCCACCAATATCTGTTCAGATCAAGAACTGGCTATGCCATAAAAAAATTATCACTTGCGGACAAATTGACTTTGAAATCTCACAAAAATTGAAAAAATCGGGCATAAACACGGTCAAAACAGTATGTTACGGCTGGGAATTAAATAAGTCTCTGGAAAAAAGAAGCTTCTCTATTACCGAAAAAATTGCTGATTCAGAATCTCTCGAACAGAAATTGCCCAACTATGTCACTGGCTCTCAATCGCCAGAGAACAGAGCTAAAAAAATAACTTTTCTCAATCAGCTGGCCAAATATATAAAAAGGTTTCATAATGCAGGTTTTCGCCACAGAGACCTTTATCTTTGCCACATATTTTATGATAGTGACAATACTTTTTCATTGATTGATTTGGCAAGAGTTTTTAAGCCGACATTGCTCGCCAAAAAATATTTGATAAAGGATCTCACACAACTATATTATTCGTCAAAAGCCAGCAACTTTACGAAAGCCGACAAACTGCGTTTTTACCTCGCTTATATGAACCAGCAATCGCTCACGTCAAAAGACAAACGAACAATTGCGAAGATAAAAATAAAAGCTGCAAAAATGGCCAAGCATGATATAAAACATGGCCGAGTGATACCATTTGAAAATTAAATTTTGATATAAAAAAATATGGCAAAAAAGATAGCGATAATTATAGAGCGGACAAATGTGGCATTGGGCGGTGCTGAGCGGTCGATTTTTGAATTGCGTTCTGCTCTGTTGGCGCTCGGCACAGACATTGACATAATTGCCGCCAATGGCCAATCCAATGCTAAGAACGTTCACATTTTATTTGACGGTGACATAAATTCAAGAACCTCTCCCGCTCAATTTGAAGCTGCCATCAAAGATTTTTTGGGCCGAAATCATTACGACATAATTCACAGCGTTTTGCCTTTTAGCTTTGCCGACATCTATCAGCCCAGAGGCGGCAGTTACCGTGAGTCGATCATCCAAAACGCCGCCAGTTACGAAAATCGATTTATAGAATTATATAAGAACACAACTTCATGGCTAAATTTCCAAAGAGCCGCAATATTAAGGCGGGAAAAAGAGTTATGTCATTCAGCCAATCACACAATTATCGCTGCCCTTAGTAATTACGTCGGCGATCAATTTCGTAACCATTACAACATGTCTGACAATCGGCTGAATGTCATTGCCAATGGCGTAAAGACTGACAGAGCGATTGACCACAAAGAATCGGAAAAACTGCATAGCCAAATAATGTATCAGCTCGACATCAGAGAAGGCCAGCGTCCAATTTTCTTTTTGATGGCCGCCAACAATTTCCGTTTAAAAGGTTTATCGCCGCTAATCCGTGCTATTAGCCAATCTGGTAACAAGCTCAGCAATTGTTTTTTTCTGATAGCTGGTCGCGGCAAGTCGGGACATTATCGCCATTTAATAAAAAAACACAACATTAGTAACAAAATATTATTTTTGGGTTCGGTGAGACATATTCAAAATTTGCTTTCGATAGTTGACGTTTCTGTATTGCCTACATTTTATGATCCATCGAGTCGGTTCGTGCTCGAATCTTTAGCCGGCGACACACCTGTCATCACCACAAAATTCAATGGTGCATCTGACATGTTCACGGACAAACGACATGGCTATATTATTGACCAGCCGCAAGACACATCAGCCTTATCCGAAGCATTGTGTCATTTTGGCAATCGAACGAATATCTCGCAAGCTAAAGAAGCCATCATTTCGGATCATTTAGCCGACAACATTTCAATAAATCGCGTCGCCAAAGAAATTGACACGCTTTACGATTCGATTATAACAAGCCGGAAAAAATAAATGAAATTAACATTACTAATTATTTCAGCGTACCTGATCGGCTCGATACCATTTGGCCTAATAATCTCTAAATGTTTCGGCAGTGACATTCGCAAGGTTGGCTCCGGCAATATTGGCGCGACAAATTTAGCTCGTACTATTGGCAAAAAATGGGGCTGTTTATGCTTTATTCTCGACGCTGTTAAGGGTTTTGTTCCAACAATTGTTGCGAGTAAGGTTTTAGCCTCAGAGATAAGCTCAGTAAACGCTGGAATCATCATAGCGACAGGTTCAGCGGCAATCTGCGGCCACGTTTTTCCATTATATTTAAAATTCAAAGGCGGAAAAGGCGTATCGACCAGTTTTGGAGTTGCTTTGGGAATTTGGCCCTATTATACAGTTTGTGCCTCGGCTTCGCTTGTCACTTGGCTGGCGGTGACATTTGCCACTAGCTATGTGTCACTCGGTTCTATTTCGGCTGCTATTGTTTTTCCTGTCACAATGTCACTAGCTATTGTTTTTGTTAAAGATTGGCATCTGTCACAGCTTTGGCCATTGGTATTAGCCTCTTTTGTGATAAGTGCAGCAATAATATTTTTACATCGCACAAATATCCAAAGATTGATCAAAGGCAAAGAAAATAGAATATAGAGCAGTCTGAGTTCTTGCTGTACTAATTAATTCTGGTTTTAAAAAAAAGGAAAGGTCGCTAACACATACGATATCCCCCCGATAATCGTAATCTTCGCATTAACGACCAAAATTTGCCCCCCGGCGTTATACTCAGCAAAATCCAACGCTACAAAACATTTTTTGCCTGAAATAATCAAAAACACACATGAAGCTACTTTAATTATCGCACATTTACACAATCTAACTAACGAGGAATTACCTCAAAACGCTATAGGAAAACCCTATGTATTGGACAGTAAAAGAGTTAAAACTAGACACACAATGCCTATTTATCCACAGAAGTCAACCCTTCTCTGATGGCATATTTGGTAAGTTCCGCCACACTATAGATCTCCAATTTATCCATAAGCCTGCGGCGATTTGCTTCGATGGTTTTAACACTAACGTAAAGATCTTTAGCGATTTTTTTAGTATCTTTTCCTTCAGCGATAAGCTGCAAAACTTCATGCTCTCTTTCTGTGAGAATCTCTTGCTTGGAACCAAATTGACCAGACAGAAACTCAACATAGTCCCCTACTACAACATCAGTGATTCTTGGGCTAAGATAGTTACCTCCAGCGGCAACAATACGTATCGCCTTGACAAGCTCATCAAACACCGATTCTTTTAGGATATAACCGCTTGCGCCAGCCCTTAACATGTCAGCCACAAAATGCCGATTAGAATGGATCGATAAAGCTATAACCTTTATGCTTGTGTATTGTGAAACTATTTTTCTTGTTGCATCGACACCATTTAGGTTCGGCATAGTGACATCCATGATCACGATGTCAGGCTTAAATTTACCGGCGAGCTCAACAGCTTTTCGGCCATCAGCTGCTGACTTTTCAACCACCTCAATGTCACCTTGCTCTTCTAGTAACGACCTAAGCCCCTGCCTCAAAATAGCATGATCATCAGCGAGTAATATTTTTATCTTCATTTTTAACCCCTTAAAAATAAACGGCCTTTATTTTTTCATTGGCGCCAAAATAGTAACAGATGTACCACTGTTTGCATCTGAGACTATTTCCAAATCACCTCCAATTTGCCCCAGTCTTTCACGTATACTAAACAAGCCGAAACCTTTATTTTTCGTTAATTTTGCAGCAACCTTTGAAACATCAAAACCTATCCCGTTATCCGCCACTTCAATTTCCAACATATCATTTTGCCTTATGCTGGTAATCGTAACTTTGGTCGCTTTGGCATGTTTAACCACATTAAACAGCAGTTCCTTAATATGCCTGAACAAAAGTACCCCAATATTATCATCAATTTTTTCAGCCTGCCCATCAGAGATAAACTCGGTTTCAAGGCCATATTTTTTCGCTTCGTCAAGCAAATAACCAGCAATAGCCTTTTCAAAACCAAGCTCATATAACATTGGACAGCTCAAATCAAAAGTAAGAGTTTTCGTATCGTCAATTGCCTTATGCAGCATACAGCTAACTTCATCCATAGCTTTTTTGATCGTATCATTTTCAGCATTTTTTTTCACTGAATCTGTTTTCATCTTTGATATCACGAGCAGTTGCCCGATCTGGTCATGCAATTCGATCGCCAGCCGCCTGCGTTCTCGTTCTTCGGCCAGTGACAACTCTATAGCCAAATCATTTAATTGCTTTTGGTTAGCAAGAATTTTTTCCTCATACTGCTTGCGTTCAGTGACATCGTCATAGATCACAACAATCTCACCGGATTGTAATTTATAAATATAATTTTCGCGCCACCCCCACTCCCTATCATCTTTATATAACGTCAGAGGCAGATGCTCAGGCGTACCGGTTTCCCAAACTCTTTTTAGCACATCGAGCAAACCAAATTCTTCAACAGCCGGAAATATATTTGTAATTTTTTGACCTAAAACTTTTTCTCGGCTTATCTTATCAATTTTTTCTGCCGCGCGATTAAAATCTTTAAAAATAAAATTTTTGCCATCCTCAACAGCCTCATAAATAGCACCGCCGCTTCTGGTATACTGAAATAGGTTTTTAAATTTCGCTTCATTTATCCAGATATTATTTTCAGCCTTTTTTTGAACAGTAATATCAATTGCCAATTCAAAATGTACGATACTGTCACCATGCCAGCTAATGGCTCGATCGATACAATGGTACCATCGTTCATTTTTTTTGTTATAAAATTCCCATATATAGGGAGCATTCTTTTGCTTTAAGATCACCTTGTTACTGCAAAAAAAACAAGGCTTATCGAGACCATGCAAAACATCGTAACATTTTTGACCAACTTCGCCGCCCCAACAATCTTTTGTGAATTTATTCAGATATAACAATTTATACGTTTTAGGATCAGCCACATAAGCAATTTCATCCATCCCGTTGAACATGGAGATAAATTGATAATGCTCACTTCTGACCGCTTCTTCAGCTCGCTTTCTTCTCGTAATATCCCGACCAAAAACAGCTACTCTGTTTAACTTACCACTGGCATCATTAAATGGATACATGACATAATCATTCCAGATACCATCGCGACAGTCTTCACCATGGACGAGCTTACCTGTATCAAGCACCTTCATAAACAGCTCCGTCCTTTTCGCCTTGATATCGCTTGGCATATAACCAGTGGACAAAGTCCCTCTCATCTGTTCAGCCTTTAGGCCAAACCGCTTTGCATATTCCTCATTAAGGTCAACAATAAAACCTTCCGCATCGAGAATAGCAACGGCATCAGTCGTAGCATTCATCATTGCTTTAGCCATTTCGGCATATTCGAATAACGATCGTTCTGTTTCTTTGCTGGCTGTAATATCCATTGCAGTAAACACAACATCCAATTCGTCCCCGCCCAGCGACAGCGGTGTTGAGCTAAGCAATATATCTAATATTTTGCCATCTTTAGTTTGCCATTTAGCCTCGACGGTTCCCGTGCCGGTATTTCTGATCTGATCATATTTTTCACTGCCAACATAATCATAATCTTCAATGGTCGGATAGAGTTTTCGAGTTTTTTTTCCGATGAGTTCGTCTTTGCGATAGCCGGTCATCTGGCACATTTTTTCATTAACGCTGATGAACACACGATTTCTGATGGTACCAATTGCTGTAGGGGAAGCCCTAAATATACTTTTCAAAAGAGCCCTTGACGATATCTCGGAATTGATTGGATTTGTATCTGAAACCGCCCCATCAGCCATAACAGAATCGTCTGCGTTTGGCCGTAAAGGTTCAAACGTTTGCTTTCTGCTGTCTGCGTTTGTTTCATCCTTGGTGTTCTTGTCAGAATTAAACACTGCAATCTCCTTACAGGGCAGTTGTTTCCCCAACCTTCAATTCTGTACAACTTATTCTACTGCGTTAGGTGTATATCTGTACACAACTTATCGCTAATTGTCAAACATTTTTTTTAACAACTCCAAGTGACATACTAAGTGACATCAAAATAATATAAGGCTAGTTTGGTCTTAAAAGTAAGGATAAAAAAAAGGCCGAACCAACAGATTCGACCTTGAAACATTTATTTTTTTTTGGGATTTATTTTTCGTCGGGTTTATAGTTGCGTTTTGCCGGCTTTTGAATCAAACCCATCTTAATAGCTTTTGCCGAAACTTTAATCCTGCAAACTTTACCATCGATAATAGCCCGCACTTTTTGAATGTTAGGCTTAAACTTTCTTTTGGTTACGCCTGTAATATTTTTACCAACGCCGCCCAAATGCTTTGCTTTACCACTTCTTGCTATACTATTTCCAGCAATAGTTTTTTTGCCGGTAAAAAAACATACTCTTGACATTAGATAAGCTCCTATCCTTTTTAATCGTCAGTTAAACAAAATCCAGAATCAGCCATTTTACATCTTTTTGAATCATCTGCAATAGAAAAAATAAAAAAACATTAACCGCCATAATGTTCCGCTTTGGTCAGCCTTATTTTCACCAGTTCTATTTATCCGTAATCTTCCTCAATAGCTCCAGCTCCACCTTTTTCAGCGTTCGATATTTACCAACACCTAGCCCTCTATCGGTTAATTTGCCTATTTTGCTGCGTCGCAGACTTTTCACATTATATCCAACTCTAGCGAACATTCGCCTGACCTGTCGATTTAGTCCCTGCCGCAGGGTTATCTGCACAGAGCTAACTTTAGGGCTGCGTTTGAGCAATTTCACGCCAGCCTGATTTGTCCTACCCTCGCTTAGCCAGACACCTTTTTTCAGTTTAGTCATTGCCTCATGCGTGATTGAACCCTCCAGCAGCACAACATAAGTCTTGGTCAAACAATATCTCGGATGCGTTATTCGATTGGCCAATTCGCTATCATTGGTCAGCAGAATCAAACCAGTCGTATCCATATCCAGCCTGCCGACACAAAAGACCCTTTCCTTTGAATCAACAATATCGATAGCCTTTCTTCGTCCTCTCGGATCAGAATTCGTACAGATAACGCCCTTTGGCTTATTGAGCAGATAGTAAACCTTTTTTTGCGATTTTTTAATTCGGCGGCCATTGATAGTAATAAGATCATCTGGCTCGACGAAACAAGGCAGCTCGCACACAATCTTACGATTAACTCTCACGAGACCGTCTTCGATCAATTCCTCGCATTTTCTGCGTGAAGCGATCCCCGCCGCAGCCAACACCTTTTGTAATCTTTGTTTTGCCATTTTTTTAACCTAACCAGCAATAAAAACGAAAATATTTACGGATTGTACGCTAAATGTGACGATATTTCCATAAAAGAAAAGCTTTGAAAGGTTTTTTATGGATTTTATTAGATTAATGCGTCCGCATCATTGGATCAAGAACGCCTTTGTTTTTGCGGCATTATTGTTCGGCAAAAAATTGGTTGGGTCTCCGGATGAGGTTCTGGTAGCGATTGGCAGCTCTTTAGGGGCTTTTTTCTGTTTTTGTTTAGCGTCTTCTGCCATCTACATTTTCAACGACATCATCGATCGCAAAGCAGACCAGCTGCACCCTGAAAAACGATACCGCCCTATAGCTTCCGGAAAAATTTCTATTGCCTCTGCCGCTATACTTGGGATTATTTGCATGGCGATCAGCCTTGTTTGCAGTTATCTTCTCGCCAACACCTTAGCCATCATCATTGCCATATATCTATTATTGTTCATCGCCTACTCTGTATCCCTCAAAAACATAATGGTTATAGATTGCATAGCGATTTCAATAGGCTTTTGCCTTCGCGCGATTGCGGGAACCATTGTTGTTGGCGTATCGATTTCGCCTTGGCTGATTATTTGCACCTTCGCGTTATGTTTGTTTTTCGGATTTGGCAAACGCCGCAGCGAGCTTGCCAGCTTAGGCAGTGCCATCGGCTATCGCAAGACCCTTTCCGGCTATAATCCCGAGATACTATCCCACATGCTCGACGTCAGCAGTTGCCTAGCGATTGTTTGCTTCCTTTTATATGCGATGGACGACCGCACCATCATCCTTTTCGGCACAAATAACTTGGTCTACACCACACCGTTCGTGATTTACAGTATATTTCGTTTCAGCATTTTGATACGGACCGGCCGCTACACTGGCCCTGTACAGATAATACTAAGAGACATCCCCTTTATCATTTCCGGCATTTGCTGGGGCATTTGCTGCATATTGATAATAAATTATTCACAGAATACCTTTTCGTTTTGGAACTATTAACTAAATGATTACAACCCTTATTTTCGATCTGGATGACACTTTGTATTGCGAGAGGCAATATTGCCACAGCGGCTTTAAGGCCATTGCCAAACAGCTCGAAAAACAGTCACACCTTACAGCAGAAGAGCTTTATGGATATATGGCAAATCTGTTTGAAAATGGCCATTACGACAAAATTTTCAATAAGACGCTCGATTTCGCCCAGATAGACCATAACAATCAGACAATCAGAGAGTTTGTAAAGCTGTACCGCAATCATACGCCTCATTTGGAATTGCCGTCAGATAGCCGTGAAGTGCTGGAAATTTTGCATAAAAAATATCAATTAGCCCTATTGACGGACGGTTTTTTGCCAGCTCAACAGCTAAAGGTTGAGGCACTTGGCATTGAGAAATATTTTCGCTGCATCATTTACACCGAATCCTTAGGCCGAAACAATTGGAAGCCGTCGACAGTTGGCTTTGAAAAAATATTGCAGACGCTCGGTCAAGATGCCCAAAATTCGGTTTATATTGCTGACAACGAGCAAAAAGATTTTATTGGGCCGAATAAATTAAACATGCTGACAATAAAACTGGTTACAGACGGCCAAATTCACACAGATGCTTCTGACGAGGACTATGCAAAACCAGCTAAAATTATCAATGACATCACACAATTGCCCGAAATATTGCAAACAATCACATAGAGAACAAATAATCAGCTTTTTAGCTTTTTGTAATCGTTCGCTATCAGCATTAAACTTTCGATTTAATACTGTTTGGCAGCATTGACATTAAAATAGGTAAAATGGGGTTTTTTGGTTGACTTTCAAGGTTTTTAAGACGATAATACGGTCACGAGAAGCGTTATATATGTATTCTAGGCGATACTAAGGAGCTATTTATGCCTGCAAACAAACGAACTCAAGGCAATGGTGCTTTGTACGCAGCTGTAACATTTGTTGTTTTATTCATCATTTCGCTTGTGGTGTCCATTGTGTTTTACATCAAGAGCGAAGAATACAAGCTAGCTGCCGGCGATGCCAAAAAGGCTCTATCACGATATGCCACTATTGATGAGCAGGTTCAGATGGACGAGCTCATCGGTACAGATTCGAGAAAGCTTAGCCGAATTGGCCAGCTTTTAGACTATCTCGATCAGGTGGTTCGGCTCACAATTGGCGATATACCTTTGAACATTCCAGCTGAAGAGAAGATCAACAATGCCAAAGCTAAAACGAAAACTTTGCTGGATTTGGTGAACGCTCAAATGCCGACAGCCATTGCCGGCGAATACAATCCAGAAACAACTGGCCTGCTTTACGTCATCGAATCTATTGGCTCTTCTTTTGGCAATCTTGCAATGTCAAACGCTATGCTTGACCAGAACTTAACACAATTGCAATTCAAGTTCAAGGACGCCCAAACTGAAAGCCTTGCTAAAGAACAAAAGCTCATCGAAGAAAAGCAACAATATCAGCAGGTGATTGATAACATAAAAGAGGATTACAATCAGCTTGAATCCTTACTCCAAGCATCCACTCAAAGTCAGGTTCAAATGCTTCGAACGCAGTGGCAGAAGGAAAAAAACAAAAATAAACAATTGAATCAACAACTATTAAAAACCAATGCTCAACTGGCAATGTCACAGGAAAAAATTCAGTTGACCCAGACTAAGTTGCAATCGATTGTACCGCCTCCTGACACTGAAGCTGCCGCCTTTGACGGTGACGGCAAAATCATATTGGTTGACAATCAGACTCAGATTGTGCGGCTTGATTTAGGCATTGACGATGGTGTTTATCAAGGCTTGACCTTCGCTGTTTACAACAGAAACCAGCCAATACCTAAAAACGGTAAGGGCAAGGCAGAGATCGAAATATATCAGATAAATAGAAACACTTCAGCTGCCAAAATCATAAATTACAACAAGAAAAATCCTATCGTGACAGACGACATAATCGCCAACTTGATTTGGGATAAAAACAGTTCAACTGTTTTTGCTGTTACGGGCGAATTTGATATCGATGACGATTCAAAAATAGATTATCAAGGCCAAGACAAGGTAAAAAGTATAATAGAGCAATGGGGCGGAATTGCAGTGGATAGAATAACCGTTGACACAGACTTTGTCGTCATGGGACAGGCTCCGCACATCCTGAAAAAGCCGACCTATGAAGAAACAGCCATAGATCCGCTTGCTATGCAAAAATATCAGAAATCGATCGACAAATTCAATAATTACAAAAAGATTCA